>JBJEKD010000014.1:0-44217 GCA_051878455.1 Muribaculaceae bacterium | reverse complement strand
ATTGCACATTAATGAACTAATTCGCGCTTTTTCATAAGCAAATTAACGCACAATTATCGGCATTGACAAACTTATTGCCCATCATAAGTGCCAAATACCCCAAAAATCGAACATATTGCACAATATCGCATCGTAATTGCTCTTTTTGTGCTATTGGCTTACAAATAACTTTGTTCATGGTATCAACCGCACGGCAACGCCATGCGGTGCAGCAACGAAACTAAACAAAGCAAGTAATTCACAAATCATGAAATCAATAAGTAAAATTGCATGTATTGCGCTTGCGGCATTGAGTGCTTGCGGCGCACCCCAATCCACCCCATCGGCTTCAAGCGTCCAAGTGCCGGTAACCACCATGAAGGTGCAACTCACCACCGTAAATCGACAGTTCACCGTGAGCGGCAACATCGAGGGCCGCACCACTGCCAAGATGGCTTTTCTGGTGGCAGGACGCATTTCATCAATCAAGTTTAAAGAGGGCGAGACAGTGAAAAAAGGTCAATTAATAGCCACTATTGAGCCTACCAACTATTCAATTGCTCGTCAATTAGCACAAGTGCAGGTAAATCAAGCGCAGGACGAGTTTAACCGCGTGAAAATGCTTTACGACAGCCAAAGTGTGAGCGAGAGCGACTTTAAGAAATGCCAGTTTGCACTTGAAGGCGCCAAAGCGCAGTTGCAACTGCGAGAGAAAGACCTCAGCGACACTCACCTCCACAGCGAAATGACGGGCATCATACTCAACCGCAGTGCCGAAGTGGGCGAAATTGTCAACTCGGGTATTCCCGTGGCTGTCATTGCCGACATTTCAACCGTTAACGTGTGTGCCTACATTCCTGAAAATGCTTTGCAGCACATCAGCATCGGCTGCAATGCCAAAGTGGACATCGACGCCATTGGCAAGCACACCACGGCTCGCGTGAGCGAGATTGGCGGCGTTGCCGACCCCACCACCCGCGCTTTCACCGTGAAACTCTCTGTTGAAAACGGCGACTATGCCATCCGCCCGGGCATGATTGCTCAAGTAACTTTCACGCAACCTAACGACACTAAATGTATTGCCATTCCTTGCACATGCCTGATGCACACACCCGAAGGTCGCCCTTACGTTTACGTTGCCGACTTAACCGAGCATCGCGCCTACACTCGCAACGTGAGCATAGGCGAAACCACAGGCAACCAAGTGGTTATCACTTCAGGGCTGAACGAGGGCGATGTGATTGTAACAACAGGGCAACACAAACTCACCAATGGTGCTAAAATCAAGTGACAATTATGAACTTCATTGAACAATCTCTAAAATACAAGCAAGTCACCCTGTCGGTGTTAGTGCTGTTTTTTGCTTTGGGAGTTTACTCACTTGCAAAAATGCCGCGGCGCGAAGACCCCAAGATTAGTATTCCGCAAGGATTGGTGGTGGCTTATTACCCGGGAGCAAGTTCTTCGCAAATCGAAGAGCAAGTAACCCGCCACATCGAAGACTGCATTTTTCGCTTCGATGAGGTGAAGAAAACCAACACCATATCGGTGTCGTCAGAAGGCAAAGTGGTGGTGACCGTTGAACTAACCAGCAAGGTGGGCGAACAAGAAAAGAACATCTTCTGGAACAAACTGCGCAACGAGATGGCGTTGCTAAAGCAAACCAAACTGCCCAATGGGGTGATTGGCCCCGTGGTCAACTCCGAGTTTGGCGACACCAAAGCATTGCTGATTGGCGCTTCGGGCACAGGAGTTACAACAAGCCAACTGCGCGACTATGCCCAACTGCTCAGCGACGAACTGCGCACCCTGCCTTCGGTGTCAAAAATCAGTTATGACGGATTTCAGCAAGAACAACTGCGCATAACCCTCAACGCCACATCGTTGGCACGCTATCACATCACTGCTGCGCAAGTTCTTGCCGTGCTGCAAGCGCAAAACGCCGATACGCCCGGCGGTGCCACCGACACCGGCAACAACAGTTTTGCGGTGATTGCCGGCGGACGATTCGCAACACAAGCCGACGTTGAAAATCAAATAGTGGGCGTTTCGCCTACGGGCGCCAACGTGAGAGTGAAAGATGTGGCTCTCGTCACAAGGCAATATGCCAAGCCGTCAACCATTGCCAAAGTGGGCAATAATCAGGCTGTGATTATCAGCGTTGAGATGGCTCACGGCAACAACATTGTTGACTTTGGCAAGCAAGTAAACAGCAAAATAAGCCAAGCCAAACAGCACATTCCTTCAAACGTTGATTTCACGTTCATAGCCAATCAGCCACTTGTTGTGGGCAACAACGTGGGGCATTTCATCAACGAGTTTTTCATAGCCATAGTGGCTGTGATTATTGTGATTATGCTCCTGCTTCCGCTGCGCGTGGCAATGGTGGCTTCGATGGCGATACCCATGACCATTGCCATCACCCTTGCTGTGATGAACCTGTGCGGCATTGAGTTGCAACAGGTGTCGCTGGCTGCGCTCATTGTGGTGCTCGGACTGGTGGTTGACGATGCCATAGTGGTTGCCGACAACTATATCGACCTGCTCGACCGCGGCGAGAGGCCTGCCATAGCGGCGTGGAAAAGCGCCACCGAACTCATCACGCCCATTTTGGTGGCAACGCTGACAATCATTTTTGCGTTCCTGCCAATGACCATTCTTTCGGGTGCTGTGGGCGAATTTATTGAGTCGTGTCCGCTCACCGTGCTCATTGCGCTTTCATCGTCGTTTGTAGTTGCCATGCTTTTCACTCCGCTGCTTTGCGTCACTTTCATCAAAAAGGGGCTAAACAGCGACAACAAGCAGCAAGCGTCGAAGTCGCTGCTCACAATCATGCAAAAGCACTATAACCACGCGCTCGACTGGTGCCTGAAGCATAAAATTGCAACTATGGGCATAGCCGTGGGTTCGCTGGCATTGGCTCTGCTCACCTATCGGTTTGGGCTGCGGCAGCAGTTCTTCCCGTCGGCTGAACGAAACCAATTTGTGATTGAGTTGTGGATGCCCACAGGCACACGCTTGCAAGCAACCGAAGCGGCAGCAGCCAACATCACACGCCTCATCGAAGGCGATTCGCGAGTTGACAACTACAGCACGTTTATTGGCTATTCGGCTCCGCGTTTCTACTACAACCACGCCCCCGAGTTCCCTGCCGAAAACTTTGCCCAGATTGTGGTTAACACCGTTGACAACGCCACGGCGCTGCAACTGGCATCGCAACTCACCCGTCAAGCGCCCGACGCCGTGCCAGCAGGCAGGGTGTTGGTGAAACTCATGCAACAAGGCAAGCCGTTGGCTTCGCCGGTGGAAATACGCATCCGCGGCAACAACGTCGTTCAGTTGCAGCAGATTGGCGAAAGCGTCGACTCAATTTTGCGCAACACTCCGGGCACTATGCTCACTTGGAATAATTGGCATGAGCCATACCCCACCATTCAAGTAACACCAAAACCCGAAGCAACACGCCTCGGCATCACTCAGCAAGCCATAAGCCTGAGCCTTTATGCTGCGCTCGACGGTGTGAAAGCCACCGAGATTCGCGAAGCCGACAACACCGTAGAGGTGATGGTGTTCACCGCCGACTCCACGCAATATGCCAACGCCGACCTGAGTAATTGCTACGTCACCTCGCCCATTACATGGCAAAGTGTACCGCTAAGTCAAGTTGCCACCATCAGCACCCAATGGAAAGCCGGGCGTATTGCCCATCGCAACGGCGTGAAAGAACTTGCAGTGCAATGCCAACTCTGCGACGATGCGCTGCCCGCCGAGGTGCTGGCACTCGCCAAACCTGCAATCGAACAGTTGCAACTGCCCGAGGGATTCAGCATAGCCTATGGCGGCGAGGACGAGAACCGCCGAGACACTTTTGCCGAAATGCTGGTGGCTTTGGCAATAAGCCTTCTGCTCATTTTCTTTGTTATACTGCTGCAATTTCGCCACATCAACGAGACGCTGGTTATATTGCTCACCATACCGCTCAGCACATTCGGTGCTTTGCTGGGGCTATACATCACAGGCAACAACTTCGGCTTTTCGGCATTCCTGGGCATAATTTGCCTTTCGGGCATCGTGGTGAGAAACTCAATAATTCTTGTCGACCACATCCACGAGTTGCACCGCGGCGGCATGCCTATGCACCAAGCCGTGGTTGAGAGCGGCAAGCGCCGTTTGCGTCCCATCTTCCTCACAGCCATGGCTGCTGCCATTGGTGTGATTCCGATGATTATCTCCGGCTCGTCGATGTGGAGCCCCCTCGCTGCCGTCATTGCCTTTGGCGTGGTGTGGAGCATGCCGGTGGCTCTGCTAATTGTGCCTGTTGCCTATTTATTATGGATTGTAAAACAAAACAAGCAATGAAACGCTCAATCACATCAATCATTTTTGCAGTTGTTATTCTCATCTCTTGCTATGCCCAAACTGCCGACCAACGTATAATCACCGTGAGCAGCATTGTCGACAGTGCACTGGTGAGCAACAACCTCATAGAAGCGAGTCACCTTCAGGTGCGTCAAGACCAAATCGCAGTGCAACAAGCCGAAATAAAGCGGTGGCCGGTGATGGCGCTTGGCTCGTCATACGCATACCGTTTCACTCTCGGCTCCCTGACGCTGCCACTGGGCGACATGACCACTGCCGCCGGGCTTCCGCTTGCCAACGCCAATCTGCTCAACATCAATCAGCCACTTGGCAAACACCACACCGTGGCTGCCGGCGCTTGGCTTTATCAACCTATCACGCAACTGCCCAAAATCAACACCGCGGTGAACATAGCCAAAAGCGACTATCGGCTCTCTGACATAAGTCATGGGCTTGCGGCGGCAAAACTATCGTGCACAACACGTCAACTTGTCTACGCCCTCCTCGCCGTGCGTCATCGCACCCAAGCGTTGCAACTGAGCCTCGACCTTTCCCGCCGGCAAGCCAACGACGCCCAAGCAGCCTTCACGGCAGGCAAAACCACGCAAAGCCAAGTGATGGGGGCACTCACCGCCAATCAAAACGCCGAGCGCGCCATACAAGAAAACCGCAATAAAGAAGGCTCGTTAATCGACCAGATTTATCAACTTTCGGGCATCGACCTTAATAAAACGGTCATCGAGATAACGCCATCCGACAGCATAATGCCTCTTATCCCCGAGGGTAACTACCAGAGTTTGCAGCACATGCAAGCCGACGAAACCGCCCACAAGGCTCAACTCGCCGTGAAGGCGCTGCAACAATCGCTGCTGCCCGACGTTGGCATCACTGCCGGCTACGGCTATCAAAACAGCCTTGACGTGATTGACCGTCACAACCCGTTTGTGGGCGTGAGTTTGAGTTGGAATCTGCAAAACCTGTTCACCACATCCAAGCAAATCAAGCAGCAGAAGTTGGCGTTGCAACAAGCCATTGAAAACCGGCAATATGTGCAAAAAACATTCGATACCGACCTTGCCAACGCCCGACGCAAAATCGACGATGCCAGCGCCACCGTGCAAGTGGCTCAACAGGTTGTCCAATACAAACAATCGCTCCTGCTCGTTGAACAAAACAAAATGGCAGCAGGAATGACCACAGCCACAAAATTGCTCGAGAAACAAGCCGACCATGCTTCGGCTCAAGCCGACTGGTTCGATGCCCGCGCGGCACTATTATCGGCTTATGCAAACCTAATTATGCTTTTAAAATAATCCCAACCTACCCTAAATCAATACCATTATATTAAAAAGACACGCAATTTAGGCTGCCGGATTCGCTTTTTACCTTTTCCCGGCAGCCTTTAATTAAGATTACACACGCCATCAAGAAAAGGAATATTCTGTTCATTACGCCTCGCAACAATTAGGGAAGATGTAATAATTGTGTTATATTTGCAAAAAACTCAATAAGACCTACAACTATGTTACTCCACCCCGAAGAATGGGCTCTTCTGCCCGATGGCCGTCGCTATCAAGGCGAAACCCACAAACAAACACTTTTGCCCGACGGCTTGGGAATTATTGCTCTCGACGATACGCATTTCTATGCCGGTGAATTTGCCCAAGGCAAACGGCACGGGCGCGGATTCTTAATCATCCACACCACCAAACAGCAAGAGGAAGACATTCGGGTTAACGGCTCCTACGAAGAAGTGATGGCTAAGGCGCATTTCGATGCCGCTGGCAGAGTAACAACCTACGACCCTGTGGGGCATTACGAAAAGCGCACGGTGAAGCACCACACATGGGAAAAGGTGAACGACGGCATTTGGCAAGACGATGAGTTTGTGAGCGATGCCGACACCTCACCGCTGCACAGTCTGCCCTGGAAATGGGCAATCGTCAACCTCGACATTACAAGTTACCACAGCGGATTGCCTGACTATATGCCAAGCCACTACGAGAAAGTCATTGGTTCGGCAAGCAAATCGGGCGAGTTCTCGCTCAACGGGCTTGCGTTTGTCACGCCCTACGATGAGCAACGGTTGCTGTTTTGCAGCCGCCAAGGCCATGTGTTCACTCTCGTCCCCGACGTAGAACGCCATTTCGACATCCGCAATGCCAGCGGTGCCATGCGTGAGCGTCACACCTATTCGCTTTCTTTTGGCGAGCCCGATTACAAAACGTTGATGAACGAATGTTGCTTTGACGAACTTGTGCAAACGGCACTCACCTATAACTCGGAAATTGCCAAAGTGGCTCCTTACACCATTGAGGCACACCAGTCATTAAGCAAAATCGGCAAGACCTACTTTCTGCGCACGTTCTACACCCGCAGTAGCATATTCATGCTTTCGGCAGAAACCATCGACATGGTGAAACAAGCCGCCCTTTCGGGTGACGCCCATGCACAATTTGCCTACGCCCGATTCCACATAGTCACCAAGCCGCTTGTGGAGTCAACCAACATCTCGCTCGACTATTTCAACAAAGCCCATCAACAAGGATTTGCCGATGCCACAGCAGCACTCAGCGAAGCCTGGAAAAATGGCGACTTCGCAATCGTCGACCGTTTTAAAGCCAAACAGTATCTCGAAATGGCGCTGAATCAAGAAAGCGAATATGCCGCCATCCTACAACTTAAAGAACTTTACTATGGCTCTCAGGAACAATTTAAAAAGATGTTGAAAATATGCAATCAACTGATTGACATCAACGCCCGGCAAAACACGCAATATTCGCTGTGGTTCTATTTTAAGGGCGTTGCATACTTCTTCCTCGGCGACATAAAGGAATCTCTTCAATATTTGGATTACGCTATCGGGCAAGGCAACATCGAAGCATGGTTTGAGCGAATGGTTTTTGGCACTGAATACGACGAGCAATCAAACATAACAAACCACGATGCCTACATAGCAGAGATGCGGAGAGGAGCCGCTCATCACAACGCTAACTGCAGGGCGTTGCTCGCATGGGACTCGGCATCGAACTTTAATGAACTCCCTGCCAATGAGCAAACCCAGGAAAAAGCCCAAGAAATATTACACGAACTTGAGGAGTGCTCACGTCTGGGTTCAGATTTAGCGGCAGATTTTTTGGGCGACATCTACCACCACGGTTTTTATATGAACACGGTCGACATCAACAATGCCTGGAAATGGTATGCCCGCGCAGCCATTCTCAACTACGCAATTGGCTACGAAAAAATGTTCAAGATGGTGAAAAACAAACAGGTTGACGTTGAGCCACATTTCTGCGATATGCTCGCATTGCAAGGCACACGACTTGGTTCAAAAACCTTGCTTGCCGAAACCGTGAAAGCCTACACTCAGGGTCGCCTCACAGAATTTGCCAGCGAAATTGAGCAATACTACATGCCCGAGTTTTCCGACCCCAACTTCCCCGACCTGCAAGACGAATCGGACATGCCCGAAACGTCGGACGAGTCGGACCGTGCCGACAACGCCTAAGCATAATCCTCACCACTGATTTCTACACCTCAATAATTGTTCAATTTGGAGAATTAAAGTGTTTTTTTGGAGAATAATTTTGGTTGTTAAGCCTTTGTTGTTTACATTTGCACTAAATTAGGAAGACTATGGACAGCGACAGCATATATTATATTGTTTTTGTGGGTTGCATAATACTATTCACGTTTCTCAACAGTCGGAAAAAAGCCAAAGCCGAAAAAGAGCAACGCGAACAAGCCATGCGCAGGCAAAACAACGGGCAAGCGCCCTTCCCGCCTACGCTGCCGACACAACAACAAAACGAACCGTCAGAACTGCAACAGTTCGACGACTGGTTCAACAGGAGAGATGACGAGCCGGTAGCCCAAAGTTTGAACGACATTTTTGACGAGATTCGCAAAACGCTGCAACCGATAGTGATGCCGCAGCCGATACCGCAAAATCCTCCTATGCCTATGCCACTGCCACACGTAGAGGAAACGCCCCAGCAGCGGTCAATAGCCATTGAACCGCCCGAAATGGAAGGCCAACGTGCCACTGCACCTTCGCCCGAAACCGAAGATGCCTACAACACTGCACAAAACGTGTTGCCCGACACCGACCACGATTGGCGTAGAGCAATCATAGCACACGAGATTTTGAAACAGAAATTTTAAAACACGAAAACGAAACCATAAATATTAAAACATACTATAAAACTAATAATTATAGCAAATGAAATTCCCCATTATCTCGGCTGAAGAAGCAGCCGAACTTATCAACAATGGTGACAACCTGGGTTTCTCAGGCTTCACTTATTCAGGCATTCCAAAAGTTATTCCGGGAGCAATAGCAGCAAAAGCACGTCGCGAGCACGAAGCCGGCCGTGAGTTCAAGGTGAGCGTATTCACCGGCGCATCGACAAGCGACGGCGTTGACGGCGAACTTTCACGCGCACAAGCGCTCAACCGCCGCACTCCTTATCAAAACACTCCGGAACTGCGCAAATACATCAACAATCACGAAGTGCACTATTTCGACCTTCACCTTTCGGAACTGGCTCAAAAGTTCCGCTACGGCACATTCGGCAAAATGCACTGCGCAATCATTGAAGCCACCAAAGTGACCGACGATGGCAAAGTGATTCTTGGCACTGGCTTGGGTAACGCACCAACATGGGTGAAATATGCCGACAAAATCATCATTGAACTTAACGAACAACTCGACCCGCGCCTCGAGGGTATGCACGACGTGTATTTGCCACTCGACCCACCTTACCGCCGCGAAATTCCACTCTACACACCTTACGACCGCATAGGTACAACCTATCTGCAAATCGACCCTGAAAAGGTGGTTGGCGTGGTGAAAACCAACATGAACGTGGGCACAATGTCGAAGTTCACACCTGCCAACGATGTGACCAACCAAATCGGCGCCAACGTGTGTGACTTCCTCACTAACGAATTGCGTCAAGGCCGTATTCCAAAAGAATTCCTGCCGATTCAAAGCGGTGTAGGCAACGTGGCAAACGCTGTGCTTGCAGGTCTTGAAGCCAGCAAAGAGATTCCGCCTTTCACCATGTACACCGAGGTGATGCAAGACACTGTGCTCGACTTGGTTAAGAGCGGCAAATGTAAATTGGTGAGCACCTGCTCAATGTCGTTCTCCAACGATGCCATCCTCAACTTCTACAAGGACATCGACGAACTTAAGCAGCACATCATTCTGCGTCCTGCCGAAATTTCAAACAACCCTGGCTTGATACGCCGTCTGGGCGTTATTGCCATGAATACAGCCCTCGAAGCCGACATCTTTGGCGCAATCAACTCAACTCACGTCACCGGCACCAAGATGATGAACGGCATTGGCGGTTCGGGCGACTTCACCCGCAACGGCTATCTGAGCATCTTCAGTTGCCCATCAGTGGCTAAAGACGGCCTCATCAGTGCCATCGTGCCTATGGTGTCGCACGTCGACCACTCAGAGCACTCGGTTGACGTGATTATCACCGAACAAGGTATTGCCGACGTGCGCGGCCTCGACCCGGTGCAACGCGCCAACGTGATTATCGACAACTGCGCTCACCCCGAATATCGCCCATTGCTGCATGAATATCTGCGCATTGGCGTGCAAGGACGTGGCGGACAAACCGCTGCAACCCTCGAGGCTGCACTGGCATTCCACACCACTTTCCTCGCCGAAGGCGACATGCGCAAAACCGACTTCTCGAAATATGTGAAGTAAATCTGAACAAAACATACAATCTGTTCTGATTAAACTCTTTGCGGCTCTGTCATAAAAGTATGGCAGAGCCGCATTTTAGTTGAATAAATAAGCAAAATAGCACATTTTTTCTTGATATTTACCGAAAAACACCTAACTTTGTGAAAATGATAAAGAAGTGAATAATTACTAATGACCATATAACTATGAAAAGATTTATAACAATAGTCTTTGCAATGCTTCTAATGGCAGGCAATGCAAATTTAATCACAGCACAAACAAGCAAAACCACCCGCACCGCCACATCGCAAACACGCCGTGCCCACCAAAAAGTGGTGCCTGCAACCAAAGTCAGCGATGCCGATAAGGGTAAAAGCGACGCCGAACTCGGCAAAAAGTATTTTGAAAGCGAAAACTACGGCAAAGCAATTGGCTATGTAAAAAAAGCCGCTGCCGCAGGCGACCTCGACAGCCAAGTGCGCCTTGCCGACATGACCTTCTTTGGAAATGAAGTGGAAATGGACCGCGAAGCAGCCCACAACATGGTGGACAAAGCAATCGAGAAAGGCAGCGCCTATGGCATGGAGCGCAAAGGTTTCTACCTCATTTGCGAAGGCATGAAGCAAGAAGGCTTTGAATGGTTTAAAAAGGCTGCCGAAGCAGGCAACTGCGACGCTTCGGTGTATGTGATGAACTGCTATCGCACCGGCGATTTTGAAATCACCCAGCCCGATGCCGAACAAGCAGCAAAATACTGCCGTTTAGCAGCCGAACAAGGCAGCATGGAAGGTCAGGCTTTCTATGGGCTTTATCAAATCAAGGGCGAAGCCGGTGTGGAGAAAGACGAAACTGCCGGCATTGAACTCATTGAAAAAGCCTACAAAAAGTCGCAACGCAATTCATTCGAGAAAAACTGCCCCGAAGCAGCCAAAGCACTTGCCGACCACTATTCAAAGGCTGGCAACGCCACCGATGCCAATGCAATCAACGCTGCCCTTAAGAAGTATCACCCCGATAAATATTAATCAACAAAACATATAATAGTTATGAAGTATTTTATTGCCGTTAACGGACAGCAGCGTGGCCCGTTCGAAGTCACCGAACTGATTGCAAACGGGTTGACTCCCACCACACTGGTTTGGACTGAAGGTATGCCCGAATGGAAACCCGCTAACACCGTTGCCGAACTGACTCCACTATTCCAAGGCACCACACCTCCGGCTATGGGATATTATCCGAACCAACAGTCGAACGCCTGGAATATGCAACAAGTGCCTGCACAGCCTAAGACGTGGCTTGTGGAATCGATTCTCGTCACCTTGTTCTGCTGTCTGCCGTTGGGAATTGTTGGCATCATCAAAGCAGCCAACGTGAGTTCGCTCTACAACGCCGGCCGCTATCAAGAAGCCGAACAATCGTCGCAAGAAGCAGGCAAGTGGACCAAATGGGGATTTTTCATCGGTTTGGTTGGCTGCATCCTGTATTTCCTTTTCCTCGTTATGATGATGGTTGTTGGAAATAGCACCTTTGCATTCTGATTTATTGCATAAAAATTACATTTCAAAAAACATATTCACGAGGAAGCATTTCACGCATTTCCTCGTGATTTTTTTCATCCGAACACATCAAAACGCCGAATTAATCGGCTTATTTACCTTAAAACGCTAATTTTAATAAATTTCAACAATTTATTATAAAAAAATTTAGTATATAACAACGCATAATTCACAGAAATGATGTAACTTTGAACGTAAATAAGGACAAACTAACATTAACTGTATTTTATACAACTATCATTCATCAATTATGAACAAAAAATTAATTCTATTAATGTCTGTAGGCGTTTTGATGCTTACAAGCTGTAGCAAAAAGATGCAACCATTTGCAGCCGACTATTTCACAGTTAATCCTAATCCACTTGAAACATCAGGTGAATTGGTTCCTGCTACTGTTACAGCAAACATTCCTGCCAAATTCTTTGTAAAGAATGCCGAAGTTACAGTAACTCCTTACCTCGTTTACGGCGACAAGGAAACTCCGGGCACTCCTCTCACTTTGCAAGGTGAAAAAGTTCGCGGCAACAATGCTGTTGTATCTTACAACTATGGCGGTACAGCAACTTTGCCTGTTGCTTACAAGTACACTCCTGAAATGATTACTAGCGACCTCGAACTTGCATTCGATGTAACTCAAGGCAGCAAAACCTACACATTGCCTCGCGTGAAAGTGGCAAACGGTATCATCGCAACTTCTACACTTGCCGATGCTGCTACCATTAGCCCAGCCGTTGGTCACGACAAATTCCAACGCATCATCAAGGACAAGGTTACTGCCGACATTAAGTTCCTTATCAACCAAACCAACATCCGCAAGAGCGAACTTGGCAGCGACGAACTCACTGCTCTTCACCAAACTCTTAAAGATGCTCAATCGAACGAAAAGCTCGAAGTTGAAGAACTCAACATTTCATCGTATGCTTCGCCAGAAGGTGGTGTTAAACTCAACACTCGCATTGCTGAAGGTCGTGAAAAGAACACTCAAGCCTACCTCAACAAAGAACTCGAGAAGAACAACGTAACCGAATACGGTTCGCTTACTGCTGACTTCACCGCTCAAGACTGGGAAGGCTTCCAACAACTCGTTAGCGAAAGCAACATTCAAGACAAGGAACTCATCCTCAGCGTTCTTTCAATGTACAAAGACCCTGAACAACGCGAACGTGAAATCCGTAACCTTTCTTCAGTGTTTGAACAACTCGCTAAGGACGTGCTTCCACAACTCCGTCGTTCTCGCCTCACTGCTTCAGTGAACATCATCGGCAAGAGCGATGCTGAAATTGAAGAAGCATTCAACACCAATCCTAAGAGCCTCACCGTTGACGAATTGCTCTATGCTGCAACTCTCACCGACGACGTGAACAAGCAAGCAAAAATCTATAAGGCTGTTACCGAAATCTATCCTGAAGACTATCGCGGATGGAACAACCTTGGTGTTTGCCAATACAAACTTGGCGACTACAACGCTGCTGCCAAGAACTTCGAAAAGGCTGCTAGAATCAACCCATCAAGCAACGAAGCTCTCATGAACCAAGGTCTTTGCGCCCTCATCAACGAAAACTACAGCGAGGCTAAGCAAAAACTCGGTGCTGCTGCTGGCGCTGAAGGTCTCAACGAGGCTCTCGGTACTTACTACATCAAGACCGGTGACTACAACGCTGCTTCTGGCGCATTCGGAAACTCTGTTGGCAACAACGCTGCTCTCGCTAAGATTCTCACCAAGGACTACAGCGGTGCTAAGCAAACTCTTGCTGCTATCGCCAACCCAGATGCAACAACCTATTATTTGATGGCTGTTGTTGGCGCTCGCACTAACAACGAACAAATGGTTACAACCAACCTCCGTCAAGCTGTTAAGCTCGACTCTTCGTTGGCTAACCGCGCTAAGAACGACCTTGAATTTGCTAAATTCAACCTCTCAAGCGCTATCTAATGTTGTTATAAACAGTGCAATAGCATAATTATCAACACATATATGAGGCTCTTCTCGGCAACGAGAGGAGCCTTTTTTATTGGCAATAATTAAACTAAAACCACACAAATTTGTCTTACCACATAGAAAGGAGGATACGTTGGCACAAATTGATGCCTCGACACAACACTGCCACCACTAATTTTGCAAAAACTTGACATTCAATCACACACATTCAACAGCAAAGAATGAAACGAACACTCAACATAATAGCAATCACAGCAACCACAATAATGCTTTGGGCTTGCAACAATAACCAAAACGACACGCAACGAATTTTCTCATCGGTTCACGACCTCAACGAATTGCAGGTGGCAAGCGCAACCGTGAGCAAAATCTACACCGTGCGCGACCCCTATTTCGACGACAAAGAAAACCCGAATTCAAAGCCCGACTTTATCGAACGCCTCGAACGCTCACTTCACATCATTGAACACTCGGTGAAAATAGGCGACCGAATAGGCATATATGGGATAAACTGCAATTATGTGGCAGTAATCAACCTCAACGACCTTGCCGAATCCGACATAATAACCACTCATTCAAAAGGCGTAAAACAGGTGTCAATCACACTTCCGCCTGTGAAAGTGCGTGCTGTGGGCAACGAATTTGAAACCAAAGTGTATCACGAACGCACCTCCGGGCTTCGTTCAGCAATCACCGAAAACGAACGAGCAACCATGCGACGCCAAGCAGCCGAGAAACTCAACATGGACATTCAACAGCGCCGCAACGCCGACCTCGAAGAACTTCAAGCCGCCGGCGAGAAAAAAGCCAAAGAATTTTTCACAACCATGCTCCAAAACATGGGCTACTCACCCGTTATCACTTTCAAAAAAACAAGCAATTAAAATGAACATCATACCCACCGCCCTGCTCAACAACACCAAGATGCTGAAAAGGCTTTTGAAATACATTGTAATCGTCGTCGCCACCATTCTGCTTGCGTGTATGTGTATATGGTGCTACCACTATTGTTTTGTCGACCAAGTTCACAACGACTTCACCGCAAAGGTTGAAAACGTGAAAACGATGGCGCGGCACAACGCACTCGAAATAATTGACGAAACCATCTACACCGACACCATCAACGGAATCTGCGAAGTGTACAGCGTAAAGGCACGCATCACCGTGCAATACGACCTCGAACGAATGAGATACCAATTTGAGGGCGACACGCTCGTGGTGGAAGTGCCTCACGAAATAATCACCGCACACGAACTCGACCGCCGTCTGCTCGACGAATACCATGCCGACGGCAAACTGCATTTCACACAACCATCAATCACCGGCAAGCAAAGCAACGAAATTGAATACCGCATGCAGCAATTCGTTAAAACCACTATGGTCAATCAAGACCACATCAAACGAGCCCGACGCAACGAACTTGCCAATATGGTGCGACTGTTGAAAGCCATTCATCCCAACGTAAAAGTGGTTATCAACATCAACCACCCGCAACAGTCGCTCACGCCCGACAACCTTCCAATGCCATCCGACGTATAAGCAAAAAAAATAAACACCTCTCTGCATATCAACTGCAAAGAGGTGCTTTGTTGCTAATATCTATAACCTTTATAATAATCAGTCAACAATGAGCATTGCGTCGCCATACGCGCCAAACATATATTTCTCTTTAATGGCAATCTCGTAGGCGTTCATCACATTTTCATATCCGCCAAATGCAGCCACCATCATCAGCATAACCGATTCGGTCATTGCAGGTCCATCGTCCTCGCTGTTTTTGTTGGCGTTCGGTCCAAGTTTCGACATGTGGAAATTGCTCACCATCGAATCGCAAACCGAGAAATCGTAAGGCGGGAAAATAAACTTGTTAGTCCAACCGGTGAAAGGCTTGATGTGGCCGTTCATGCCCACGGTGCTTTCAATTCCGCGCATAGTGGACGTGCCAATGGCACAAATGCGACGGCCGGCATCTTTGGCATTATTCACTTGTTCAACCAAACGGTCGTTCACCTCCATCTGCTCACTGTCGAGGCGATGTTTAGTGAGGTCCTCAACGTCGATTTCACGGAAGTTGCCCAAACCGATGTGCAAAGTCAAGAAGCCTTCCTCGATGCCCTTAATCTCCATGCGTCGCAGCAACTCGCGGCTGAAGTGAAGGCTGGCAGCAGGAGCGGCAACAGCACCTTCAACACGCGCCTTAAGGAATTGATAACGGTCAACATCATCATTCTCAGGCTCGTCGCGCACAATATAGTTAGGCAACGGCGTTTGCCCAAGCGCATAAAGGTTGCGCTTAAACTCATCGTGGTCGCCTTCGTAGAGGAATCGCAAAGTGCGGCCACGCGAAGTGGTGTTGTCAATCACCTCTGCCACAATCGTATCGTCGAAATCAAAATACAACTTGTTGCCAATTCTGATTTTTCTTGCCGGGTCGACAAGCACATCCCACAACTTATGTTCCTCATTCAATTCTCGCAACAGGAACACCTTAATCTTTGCGCCTGTTTTCTCTTTATTGCCAATCAATCGGGCAGGAAACACGCGAGTGTCGTTGAAAACGAAAAGGTCGCCTTCGTCGAAATAGTTAAGTATATCCTTAAAAACCTTGTGTTCTATCTCGCCAGTTTTGCGATGCAACACCATCAGTCGGCACTCATCGCGAACTGCACTTGGATGCTGTGCAATCAATTCTTCAGGCAAATCAAAATTAAATTCCGATAACTTCATAGTATATATCTTATAAATCAAATTTTTTTATTTCTCTTTCTTTATCGAAGCAATCCATCGGTATCAGCGATGTTTCACTCCTGTTCAGGCATCACCAGTTCTGCCTCTTCGAGCAAATCGAGCATCTCGGGCACGCTTAAGCAATCCTCAACCCTCACATTGCCCACTCTGGTTCGCCTCAATGCCGTTAGATGCGCTCCGCTGCCTAACGCCTCACCAATATCGCGAGCCAAAGCACGAATGTATGTGCCTTTGCTGCACACCACGCGCACGGTGATTTTCTGCGGCTCAAAACCGAGCAATTCAATCTCGTCAATCACCAGTTCTTTGGCTTTAAGTTCCACCGACTTGCCCTTGCGAGCCATCTTGTAAGCCCTGTGGCCATCCACCTTACACGCCGAGAAAGCAGGAGGCACCTGCTGTATGCTGCCCACAAACTGCTTGTGCAGCACTTGTTCCACCATCTCACGAGAGATGTGCTCGGTGGGATAGGTGGCATCTATTTCCGTTTCGAGGTCGAACGATGGTGTGGTGGCTCCAAGCGCCATCTCTGCCACATATTCTTTCACATGTGCCTGAAGTTCGTCGATTTGCTTGGTCATCTTGCCTGTGCACACAATCAGCACACCTGTCGCCAACGGGTCAAGAGTGCCGGCATGCCCGACCTTTAGTTTTTTTATGCCCAATCGATGATGAAGTTTGCCGCGTATGCGTTTCACCACATCAAACGATGTCCAGCCAAGCGGTTTATCGAGGAAAAACACCTCGCCTTGTATAGGATTCAGCATCTATTATTCTCTGTTCTTATTATAATGTAACAATAAACCTAAACACCCTATAATCAACCAATCAAGCCGTAGACCAATGCAGCCAAGCCAACCACGACACAATATATGGCGAAATACACCAATTTGCCTCGGCGCACCACGCTAATCATCCATTTGCATGCCAATGCACCTGAAACAAAGGCTGCCACAAAACCCACAGCCAATGCCGTCAACGACACATCGGCTTGGCTTTGCGATGCTCCTTCGATGATTTTTTTGCCATCGAGCAGCATCTCGCCCAAAATTGGAGGAATCACCATCAGAAACGAGAACTGCGCCAAGTTTTCCTTTTTGTTTCCAATAAGCAACCCGGTGGCAATGGTGCTGCCCGAACGCGACAGTCCTGGAAGCACAGCCACTGCCTGTGCCAGACCAATCACAAACGCATCTTTTATGCCAATTTCACGGCGCACCCGTGGCTTATAGTAATAGGCAAACGACAGCAGGCATGCCGTTACAAGCAACATTATGCCCACAACCGTCAACCCAGTGCCAAACACTTCCTCAACATAGTCCTTAAAAAACAATCCAACTATGCCAACAGGAATCATCGACACCAATATCTTTACAAAATACAATGTCTCGTCGTTGAGTTTAAACTTAAATAAACCCTTAACAATCCAATCAATCTCATGCCACAGCACACACAATGTGCTAAACACGGTGGCGACATGCACCACAATGGTGAACGTGAGGCTCGACTCTCCGTCGATGCCAAACAAATTGGATATTATAGCCAAATGGCCACTGCTGCTCACCGGCAGAAACTCAGTTAAACCTTGCACTAAGCCCAAAACCAATGCCTGTAACCAATCCATACGCTATCTTCTGTAAAAAAACTTGTGTGTAAAAAAACATCTCTTTGCCCATCTCCGTTCAAATGCGGAGCAAATAAAACCTGTCGTCATCGATTACAAATAAGTCGATGGCGCAAAAGGCTTTATTCCTTCACGGCAATTCTCTCAATCGTTCTTGCTTTTCTTCTTATAGATTATAGCAAACGCCATACCTACAAAACCCAAAAACGCCATAGTGGGTCCAACCACAATGCGACGGGTACTGAAAATGTCGGCATTAAAATGGTCTAAACCGTTGCTCGAACCCAACATCAGCAAAAAACCTAACACAATCATCACTCCACATGCTGCCATCAGCAAAAAGTTGATTCGAGTGAGCGGGAAATCGCTATACTTTATTTTATCTTCTTTCTTAACTGTTTTGTCTGGTTTTGAAATCATATATTATATATATTAATGTTTATTCTTTATTTTGTAAACAAATCGTCGTAGTCGAGCCCAATAAAGCGATTGGCAGCGAAAGCGGCGGCAATCGAACACAACAAGGCTCCGGCTATAAACAAACTGCACAGCACCACTGCCACATCGAACATACACACCAGTTCCGACCACCCGCTTTCAAATTCCACAAGATAATACAGCGCAGCAGCCAGCAAAGCCGATGCTATAAAGGCTGCCACAATGCCACAAACCATATTGCTTAACACAATCGGCCTACGAATGAAACTTGGCTTTGCTCCCACAAGTTTCATGGTGTGAATGAGAAACCTGCGCGAATATACGGTGAGACGCACCGTGTTGTTGATTAATGCTACCGAAATGAGCAACAACAACCCGGCAACCACAAGCACAACCATTGCCAAACGGCTCAGGTTGGTGTTGATTTTGTCAACAACGTCTTTGTGCATATCAATATGCTCCACCCCGGGCATTTGCTTCAACTTATATTCTATCTTGTTAAGGCTGTCGGCACAAACATATTGCGCTTTCACTCTCACCTCAAATTCGGCGCTGAGCGGATTCACGCCCACCACCTCCATAAGGTCCTCGCCGGTTTCGCGCTCCCACTCTTTGAGAGCCTCGTCGCGCGACACAAATCGCACACTTCTCACAAATGGAGCCGTAGTGAATAATTGCTTCAGCGAATTAACTTCACCCTCCGATGCCTGCTGCGAAACCACAACGTCGAACCCGATATTTTCCTTCAAATCGGATGTCAAACGATGTGAGAATACTCCAAGAAATGCCACCAAGCCAAGCAAAAACAACACCATTGCCACACTCATAACCGATGTGGCATTCTGTTGTATTGCAGAAAAACGTCGTTTCGACTTTATATTCGACATAATTTGTTTTCAATCAGCCGTCATTCCATTGCTCTTTTTGCTTTATGCAAAAGCGAAAAAATTGACGACACACTAATTTGGCACTGACATTAAGCATCCGAAAAATGCGCCGGACTTCTCTCATTCAATGCCATCATTTAAAATTTTTTACAAAATTACTATCTCAAACAGCCCTTGTCAATACTTTTTTGATTATTTCACATTTTCAAAGTGCTGGGCGACTGCATTTTTCCCACGTTTCGCGCCGCTCACACCTCATCAGCCATCTGCCGCTGATTCTAAAACTTTCGTTTGCCGAACAAATAATATTCAAGCACAATGTTGCGCTCGGTGCCGGGCAACGACTTCAGCAGATTTACATCCGGCTGAATGCCATCGTAGCGGTGAAACGTATGTCTATAATCGTTATGCGCATGAATCACTGCCCTTGCATTAGCCCACTGAAACGTGACAATGAACATTACGATTGACAACGTGTCGTAGAGTCGGCGCACAAACAGCAACCGTTTGCCGTCGGCTAAAGGCAAGTTTTTGTAAAGCAGGAACAGATTATTTCGGAAGTTGAGATAGGTTTTGCGTGGCGACGACGAAGGCAGACTTGCTCCGCCGAAATGGTAGACATAACTCTGCATAACGCATTTCACCTTATAGCCAAGCAGATGAATACGCCAACAGAGGTCAATTTCCTCCATGTGAGCAAAAAAGAAACTGTCAAGCCCTCCGGCTTTGCGATACACATCGGTGCGCACCATCAGCGCAGCCCCCGATGCCCAGAACACATCGTAAGGCTCCTCGCGGTCGTACTGACCATTGTCGGGCTCAACGCTGGCAAACAAACGTCCTCGGCAAAACGGATAGCCGTGACAATCGAGATAGCCTCCTGCCGCACCCGAATATTCAAACATCGGTTGCTCTGGCAGCAACGGTTGCTCATCGTCGTTTTCACGTTCAATAATTTCATCTTTCAGCAACTTGGGCTGACAGGCTCCCACTTCGGGATGATTTTCCATATAATCGTAAAGCGGCTCCACCCAGCCTCGCGGCACACGCACATCGCTGTTGAGCAACACCGTGTAACGATGCGGCAAATCGGCTATGGCTCGGTTATACCCCTCGGCAAAGCCATAATTCTCGGGCAAATTAATCACCTTTACCTGCGGAAACTGCACGGCAAGCAGTGCAAGGCTCTGGTCGGTGCTACCGTTGTCGGCAACTATCACATCGGCAATCTCACTATTGGTGTTTGCAACCACCGAAGGCAAATAGCGTCGCAGCAAGGGCGCTCCATTCCAGTTGAGTATCACAACAGCCACTTTATTAATTTCTTCCATTTTGTTTGGTGTGTATGGTAAATAAATAGCAATGAATAATCACAACGAGTTCTTCGCCACAAAACAATGAATTATCGGCAAATTTTTCTCCTTTTGCGCCAGCAATCTTTCGAGCCGTCACGCATCTCCTTGCATGAGAGGAGTGCCGGCAAAAGTGCAATCATCGTCGATAATCTCACCCATGCGGGTTGGAAGCACCTTGCCAATACATGCAGCATCAAACGGTGCCTCAACTCGCAGATAATTGTCGGTGAATCCATGCATTGGTTCGCCGTCGCGCGGCTGCTCAAACAGCACAGGGCGTACGGTGCCTTCATATTTTCGTGCAAATGCGTCGAGTTTGCTTTGACTTAAGGCTATAAGCCGATTGGTGCGCACACGGCGCTGATGCAAATCCACAACTGGCTCTATTGTCAGCGCAAGCGTGTTTGGGCGTTCACTATATGGGAACACATGCAAGCGGCTGACGTCGAGGCTCTCGATGAAACGGTAGGATTGCTCAAACAATTCCGGCGTTTCGCCACGGGCTCCTGCAATCACGTCAACTCCGATGAAGGCATGAGGCATGGCACGCTTAATTGCTTCCACCTTGCGAGCAAACAAGTCGGTTTCGTAGTGTCGACGCATCAACTTGAGCACTTCGTCGCTGCCTGCCTGCAACGGAATGTGGAAGTGAGGCATAAACCTGCGCGACTGTGCCACGAAATCAATCAGTTCATCACTGAGCAAATCGGGCTCAAGCGACGAAATCCGATAGCGTTCAATGCCGTCAACCTCGTCAAGCCGCCGTGCCAAGTCGATGAAACTCTCGCCACGGGGTTTACCAAAATCGCCTATGTTAACGCCGGTAATCACAATCTCCTTGCCGCCTTCGGCAGCCACCTCTTGCGCCTGAGCAACGAGGCTGTCGATTGTACCGCTGCGACTTCTGCCGCGAGCACGCGGAATGGTGCAGTAAGAGCAATAGTAATCGCATCCGTCTTGCACCTTTAGCCAATAACGGGTGCGGTCGCCTCGCGAGCACGATGGACTGAAAACGGTCATCTCCTTTAACGGAGTCACCTCTATTTGCTGACGGCGGTCGTCTAACCAACTTTTCACGGCATCCACCACTTCGCGCTTACGGTCGCTGCCAAGCACAACGCCAACGCCGGGCATCTTTGCCACCTCGTCGCTGGCACGTTGGGCATAACAGCCCGTAACCACAAGCAACGCATCGGCATGTTCGCGACGCAATCTGCGCAGCAAAGCGCGGCATTTTCGGTCGGCCTCTTCGGTAACACTACAAGTGTTCACCACCACAATGTCGGGGGATTCTCCGCCATGAGCACGCCTTACGCCTTCTGCTGCAAGCAATTGTGCCATGGTTCCGGTTTCCGAAAAATTCAGTTTGCAGCCCAGCGTGTGATATTCTGCCGTGAGCGTTGCAAATGTGCTTCTATCAATCATTCTCAGCGATAAATCTAATTTCGTTGCTACTTTTTCAATAAATAAACAGGCTTTTCCTCCTGCGCTTCACAATGCCGTTTGAAGCAAGCAACCGGCAAAGTGCGCATTTTCGGATAAAGGCTTTGCAAAAGTACTCATTTTTTTCATTCTATGCCAATGTCCTGCTGCCGAAAGGAAACTTACGCCCGTCATTTATATCCTACACCTATAACAACACTCTTATCCTTACTATTGTTCATCTATAAAAACGAAATCGGAAGGACTTCTTTATTTTGTGAAGTTCTTCCGATTTCTCAATTAATCAATAATAATAATACAACCCCTTTGGCGATAGCACTTCACCGCGGCTGTTGGTCACCGTGAGTTGAAGCACGCCGCCGTTATGGTCGAAATATTTCACACATATCGGATGCAATCCTTTGCTGAGCGCCATTTCAGACGTGAGTTGCAGCGCCGAGTGTTCTTTGTCGTTGTCCACAACAATGCGGCTATCAATGGTGAGCGTGCTGCCGTCGTCGCTTAGCAGTGCGAAAGTGTAAACATCGTCGGCTGGCAAATTGATGTAACCGCTAATCACCAATCCGATGTTACCCTGAGCGCCTTGCGGAATGGCAACATCGTCTACTATGAACTGTTGCTTGTAAGCCGCTTGCTGAATTTCGCCGCAAAGTCCGCCCCCGTAGTCATACCAATCAGCCACAAGCCCTGCTTTCTCGTTGCCGTCAGGCATAAACGAGCGGCCATAAGCCTGCTTTTCAAAACGCACGCTGCGTATGTCGCCGGGGTGTCCGCCGGCATGGAAGTTGCGGAGTGTAAACAAGGTGTTTTCAGTCACGGTGATAGGTTCTGTGTAAACTGGCGATTGCAGAGTAGGCACCGAACCGTCGGTGGTGTAGCGAGTCACTGCCGTTTTATCCAGTCCGGTCAACTCCAATTGTGCCTTGTCGGTGAATGCTTTAACCACCTTGAAATTATCGTAGTTAGGTATGCGATAGTTCACGCCAAGTTGTTCGAGATGCGCCATCTGACCGGCAACGCGACGTGCAAAAGCATCGAAGTTGCCATCAGGTTTACGCCACGCAATTTCGGCAATGGCAAATGCACGCGGGAATGCCTGATAGAACAAACGCTGAAGCGTTGGGATGCGCTCCGACCACAATGCGCCTTGAACACCTATCACAAGACTGGCATCGGCTCCCGAAGTGGAGATGAAATCGTAGTTGAATATGTTTCGCAAATCGGCATCATCTTCATCGTTGTCGAGATAGAATCGGTGGTTAGGCATCACAATCACCTTATTGCCGTGGGCAGTGGCTTCAGCAGGTGCTTTTCTTGCCCAACTGCGCCACCACGCAATGGTGGATGTTGCCGACAAACCGCCTTCGATACATTCATCCCAACCAATCATCTTTTTGCCGTGGGCATTGAAGAACTGCTCCATTTCGCCTATGAACCACGATTGCAATTCGTGCTCGTTTTTCAGTCCTTTTTCCTTAATCCGTGCCTGACAGTCGGGGCACTTCACCCAATTCTCTTTAGCCACCTCATCGCCGCCTATGTGAACATATTCATAGGGGAACAACGGGAAAACCTCTTCATAGACATTCTTGCAGAACTCCAACGCCGAATCTTTGCCGGGACAAACGGGCGACGAAAACAAAGCGCCCCAACCGGTTTCGTCGAAGCAAGCCACGCCGTTATAGTTGCTCACGGCGGCAAGCATGTGACCCGGCATATCAATTTCAGGCACCACGTCGATGCCGCGACTGCCAGCATAAGCCACCACGTCTTTCACCTGTTCCTGTGTGTAGAAGCCGCCATACTCTTTCTGTTCGCCTGCTTGGCGATAGCGGTCGGTTGGCAACAGAAGGTCGTCGTTATGCCATGCTTTGGCACGAGCAAAGCAAATCTGGTCCTGATTGTTATGTGTTCGCCATGCACCTTTTTCGGTAAGCAGCGGATAGCGTTTTATTTCAATGCGCCAGCCCTGGTCGTCGGTGAGGTGCCAGTGCATCTTGTTGAACTTATAGGCTGCAAGCACGTCGATGAATTGCTTCAACTCGTCAACCGTGAAGAAGTGGCGCGACACGTCGATGTGCATACCTCGCCAGTCGTAGAGCGGACTGTCGGTTATGCGCACGTTCTCCACTTCGACGCTGCCCGGTTCAAACATCTGCAACAGCGTGGCAATTCCGTTAATCACGCCTCCATAATCGGCACCGGTAATCGCTGCCTTTCCCGAAGCAATGTTCAGTGTATAAGCACCTTTCACCTTATTCTTTCCACCAAGAGCGAGAGTGATGCTGCCTTTGCCGCTTTTCACTGAAAACTCAATGCCGCTCACCTGCTGCAAGGCTTTTGCAGCATATTCGGCTGCCGGCTTTAGCGACGGAGTGGCATAGCCTATGGTGCTGCCGGCTGAAAACGCCGTCTTGCCTTTAGTCACTTCAACGCGCTCGGGTTGAGGAACAAAACTATCAACATTGGCACTCATCGTCAACGGCACCAATGCCACAATCATCATCAATTTCGTTATTAATCTCTTCATCATTTCTCAAAAAGGTTATGTTAGATAATTATTTAGTCACACCTGCTTGACCCGTCTCAATGGGTCCCGACTTGTCAATATAAACAAAGTAACTAAAAATTTTTGAAACCACAAAAACACAACCGCACAAAAAGGCCGACATTCCTCTTGCCTTGGACTGCTAAACCATCCTAAAGATAATTTAAACATAATTAAATAGTTATGGGATTATTATACTATTATTATGGAAAAACAGACAAGCGCCAGAGCAACAAAGCACGCTAACTTTGCCACGATTTTTAGGACATTAATATATTAACAACGTATCAAAAGACAAACGATGAAACGAAATTTGGTAAAAACGATTGTTATGGCGCTTACAGCCGTGTTCTTTGCATCGTGCAACAAGCAAGGTACAGGCGAGGCTCCAGCCGCAAACTACGAAACCATGAAGGTGAAACAAACCGACAAGACAGTCGACGAGGCCTATTCGGCAACAATTCGAGGCTGCCAAGATGTGGAAATACTTCCTCAAGTGTCGGGCAAAATTATGCGCATGTGCGTGAAAGAAGGTGATGTGGTGAAAAAAGGACAATTACTGTTTGTGATTGACCAAGTACCTTACATTTCGGCTGTTCGCACCGCCGAAGCCAACCGTGATGTGGCTCAAGCGGCACTGCATACTGCCGAACTGAACTTGAAAAACAATCGCGTGCTCTATGAAAAAAAGGTGATTTCGGCATCAAATCTGCAAACCGTTGAAAACACCTACATCTCGGCAAAAGCACAATTCTCGCAAGCCGAGGCAATGCTGGTGAATGCTCGCAACGATTTGTCGTACACCGAGGTTACGGCTCCGTGCAACGGAGTGGTGGGCAATCTGCCTTATCGCGTAGGCGCTTTGGTGGGTCCGTCGATGCCGCAACCGTTAACAACCATCAGCGACAACAGCCGCATGTACGTTTATTTCTCAATGACCGAAAACCAACTGCTGGCTCTCACTCGCCAATACGGCTCGATGGATGCCGTGGTTGAGAAAATGCCTGAAGTGAAGTTGCTTTTGAGCGACGGCTCAACATACGCCCACAACGGCAAAATAGAAAGCATAAGCGGCGTGATTGACCGCCAAACCGGTTCGGTTACTGCCCGCGCCGAATTTGAAAACGCCGAGCGCGTGTTGCACAGCGGTGCTTCGGGTGCTGTGGTGATTCCAACCGTTTACAGCAACTGCATTGTGATTCCGCAAGAAGCCACTGTGAAGATGCAGGACAAAGTGTTGGTGTATTTAGTTGCCGAAGGTGGCGTTGCCAAGTCTACGCTCATTGAGGTGTCGCCAATCAGCGACGGTAGAGAATATGTGGTGACCGGCGGACTAAAGCCCGGCGACGAGATTGTTGCCACTGGTGCCGGAATGTTGCGCGAAGGCACCAAAGTGAAATAACGGGTTGATTGTTTAGCAGTATTTTTTACAAAGGATTATTTTTTTAGAAATAAGCACAAATGAAAGGTAATATATTCATAAAGCGCCCGGTGATGGCAATATCAATCTCGATATTGATTTTCGCCGTCGGTTTAATATCACTCATGTCGCTGCCAGTGGAACAATATCCCGATATTGCACCGCCAACAGTGCGCGTTTCAGCCACCTACACCGGTGCTGATGCCGATGCGGTGATGAACTCAGTGATTATGCCACTCGAAGAGAGCATCAATGGTGTTGAAAACATGATTTATATGTCGTCGGAAGCCACCAACGTGGGTTCGGCTACAATAACGGTTTATTTCAAGCAAGGAACCGACCCTGACATGGCTGCGGTGAACGTGCAAAACCGTGTGAGCAAGGCTCAAGGTCTGCTGCCCGCCGAAGTGACAAAAATTGGTGTCACCACGCAGAAACAGCAAACCAGTTTCTTGCAGATTGGTGCGCTCGTGTCGGACGGCCGTTACGACCAAACATTTTTGAGCAACTACCTCGACATTAACGTGGTGCCGCAAATCAAGCGCGTGAGCGGTGTGGGCGACGTTTTGCTTCTTGGCGACACCTACAGTATGCGCATCTGGCTCAAACCCGAATTGATGGCTCAATACGGATTGGTGCCGAGCGACATCACTGCAATCCTGGGCGAGCAAAACATTGTGTCGCCAACAGGTGCTCTTGGCGAAAATTCAAATAATGTGTATCAGTACACAATGAAATATCGCGGCCGCCTGAAAGAAGTTGACGAGTTCCGCAACATTGTTGTGCGCTCAAATGCCGACGGCTCGGTGCTGCGTCTGCGCGACGTGGCTCAGGTGGAATTGGGAACATTGAGTTACAGTTTCTTCAGCCAAATGGACGGCAAGCCGGCAACGCCTTATATCGTGTTTCAAACAGCAGGGTCGAACGCCACGGCTGTGAACAAGGACATTGAGCGCAACATCAAGCAGATGAGCGAATCGCTGCCTTCGGGTGTGGAGTTTGTAACCATGATGAGTTCAAACGACTTCCTGTTTGCATCAATCCATAATGTGGTTGAAACACTCATCATTGCCATCATACTTGTGATTTTTGTGGTTTACTTCTTCTTGCAGGACTTCAAGAGCACATTCATTCCGTCGGTGTCAATCATAGTGTCGCTTGTAGGCACATTTGCCTGCCTTGTGGCATTTGGATTTAGCCTCAACATTCTCACGCTGTTTGCACTTGTGCTTGCCATAGGTACGGTGGTCGACGATGCCATTGTGGTGGTGGAAGCGGTGCAGAGCAAATTCGATTCCGGCTACACCTCGTCATACCAAGCCACCAAATCGGCTATGGGCGACGTTACGATGGCAATTATCTCTTGCACCTGCGTGTTTATGGCGGTGTTCATCCCGGTTACATTCACCGGTGGCACATCGGGTATTTTCTACACCCAATTCGGTATCACCATGGCAACTGCGGTGGGTATCTCAATGATTTCGTCGCTTGTGCTCTGCCCGGCACTGTGTGCCATGATTATGCGTCCCAGCGACGGCAAAAAGAGCCCCAAGAGCATCAATGGCCGTGTTAAGGCGGCTTATAACGCATCGTTTAATGCCGTGATGGGCAAATACAAGCGTGGCGTGATGTTCTTCATCAACCATAAATGGATGATTTGGGCTGCCACCATTGCCGCTTGCGTGCTGCTTGTGTGGTTTATGAGCACCACCAAAACCGGTCTTGTGCCTCAAGAGGACCAGGGCGTTATGATGGTGAACGTAAGCACTTCGCCGGGTAACACTCTGCAAGAAACCGACAAGATTATGGACAAGGTTGAGAAAATAATCGAACAAATTCCTGAGATTGAACACTCTGCTCGCGTTTCGGGCTACGGATTGATTTCAGGTCAAGGCACATCCTACGGCACAATCATCATCCGCCTAAAGGATTGGAGCGAACGCAAAGGCAAGGAGCACAGCGCCGATGCTGTGGCTGCCCGACTAAATGCTCAATTCGCTCAAATCAAAGAGGCTCAAATCTTCTCGTTCCAGCCTGCAATGATTCCGGGTTATGGTATGGGTAATGCTTTGGAATTGAACTTGCAGGACAAAACCGGCGGTGATATGTCGACTTTCTATGCCAACGCCATGAAGATGATTGTTGCACTCAACCAACGTCCCGAAATTGCTATGGCATATTCCTCTTATAACATCAACTTCCCGCAAGTGGCTGTCGACATCGACGCTGCCAAATGCAAACGTGCCGGCATCTCGCCTGCATCGGTGCTCGAAGTTTTGGGCAGTTACTGTGGCGGCTCGTATGTGAGCAACTTTAATCAGTTCGGAAAGGTGTACCGCGTGATGCTTCAAGGCGACCCTAAATACCGCCTCGACAAGCACGCCCTCGACAATATGATGGTGCGCAACGGCACCGAAATGGCGCCTATAAGCCAATTCGTAACCCTGCGCGACGTGATGGGTTCGGAGGTTGAAAACCGATTCAACCTGTTCAGTTCAATCACTGCAAACGTGAATATTGCCGACGGCTATTCAACCGGCGAGGCTCAAAAAGCCATTGCCGAAGTGGCTGAACAGATTCTGCCTCAAGGCTACGGCTACGAATATGGCGGCATGGGCCGTGAGTTGGCTCAAAACGATGGCAACAGCAACACCGCATTCATCTATGCTGTGTGCGTGTTCCTCATATTCTTGATTCTTTCGTGCCTCTACGAGAGTTTCTTGCTGCCACTTGCCGTGATTCTTTCCGTGCCGTTTGGTTTGATGGGCTCATTCTTGTTTGCCAACATATTTGGACTTGAAAACAACATCTATCTGCAAACTGGTGTGATTATGCTTATCGGTTTGCTGGCTAAAACGGCTATTCTTATCACCGAGTATGCCATTGAGCGTCGCCGCAAGGGCATGGGCATTGTTGAGTCGGCTTATTCGGCTGCACAAGTGCGTCTGCGCCCGATATTGATGACCGTGCTCACAATGGTGTTCGGCATGTTGCCACTGATGTTCTCAACAGGTGCCGGCGCCAACGGCAACTCGTCGCTTGCCACGGGTGTGGTTGGCGGTTTGCTGGTTGGCTCATTAGCACTCGTGTTTGTGGTGCCTGTGTTCTACATAATCTTTGAGACTTTGCAGGAACGTGTGCGCAAGCCAATGCACGTCGAAGCCGACGAACAGATTTTGCTTGAACAGCAACGTGCTGCCCAAGAGATGGAAAATAACGAATAAACATCAGATATATCGATTATCAAAATGAAGAAAATTTTTCTTGTTGTGCCGCTATTGGCATCGTTAATAAGCAGTTGCGGCATATATTCAAAATATGAAAAAATCGACGCTGTGCCCGAGGGACTCTACAGCGAGGAGGCTACATCACACCTCGTTGCCCTCGACAGCGTGGGGCTTGGCGGGATGTCGTGGCGCGAACTGTTCACCGACACTCATCTGCAAAACCTCATCGAACAAGCCCTTGCACAAAACACCGACTTGCTTTCAGCCGAGCAACGCATCGTTGAAGCCAAAGCAACTCTCAAAGCAGCAAAATTGGCTTACCTGCCGTCGTTCGCACTTGCTCCGCAAGGAAGCGTGAGCAGTTTCGACGGCAACAAGGCCACACAAGCCTATCAGTTGCCCCTAACTGCCAGTTGGGAAATCGACGTGTTCGGGAAACTGCGCAACGCCAAGAAGCAAAGCGAAGCGCTCTTAGCGCAAAGCGAGGACTATCGTCAGGCTGTGCAATCGCAAGTGGTGGCATTGGTTGCCAACAACTATTACACTCTGCTCATGCTCGACGAGCAACTTGCCATATCACGCAACACTGCCGAAAGTTGGCAAAACACAGTTGAAACCACAAGTGCACTGGTTGAAGCCGGCATGAGCACCGACATCGCCTTGCAGCAAATGAAGGCGTCGCTTGCCGGCGTGCGTGCTTCGATAGTTGAAATCGAAGCGCAAATCATAAGCGTTGAACTGGCTATGGCTAAACTGCTCTGCCAAACGCCTCATCACATCGAGCGTGGCACACTTGCCGAGCAAAGTTTCCCCGAAGTGCTGAGTGTTGGCGTGCCAATGAGTCTGCTCTCCATACGCCCCGACGTGCGCGCTGCCGAACGCTCTTTGGAGCAAGCATTCTATGCCACAAACGCTGCCCGCTCGGCTTTCTATCCGTCAATCACATTGAGCGGTAGTGCCGGCTGGACCAATCAGGCTGGCTCGATGATTGTAAACCCGGGCAAATTCCTGGCTTCGGCTGTGGGTCAACTCACCCAGCCACTTTTTGCACGCGGACAACTGAATGCACAACTCACCATTGCAAAGGCGCAAGCCCAAGAGGCTCAACTACAATTCCAGCAAACCCTGCTCAATGCCGGCATCGAAGTGAACGATGCCCTCACACAGTATCAGGCTTGCAAGAAGAAGTCGGAACTCTACGACCAGCAAGTGGAGGCTCTGCAACGAGCCTACGACGGCACTATGCTCACAATGGAGAACGGCAACACCACCTACCTTGAAGTGCTCAATGCTCAGCAAACTCTGCTCAACGGACAATTACAGCAGGCTGCCAATCGCATTGCCACCATTCAAGGCGTGATTAGCGTGTATAATGCTCTTGGTGGAGGTGCCATTTAATTATATTATTGTAGAGCCCAATCATCTATTTCACAATATATATTTTATGTGTCAGGAAAACACATTAGCAACGTGTTAATAATCTTAGATGAATAGAGTCTGTTTTTGACAGAAATGAGAGACTGTTGAGGGGAACCGCGGCGAGATGCCACGATTCCCCTATTTTCATTTCTCACAGGCACAAAAAAACATCTGCCCTGCGCCATAAATTCTGTGGCACAAGGCAGACAAAAAAACTAATCTACTTTTACTTACTTTGAAATATCAGCACGATAGGCATTTGGCGATTTGCCAAGATGTTTCTTCACATATCTTCCGAAAAACGAAAGCGAAGGGAAATCGAGCAGAATAGAAATCTCCTTAACACTCAAAGTGGTGTGCTCGAGATAGTATTTTATACTCTCGGTCATGGCTTCGTTGATTAACGTCATAGCCGTTTTGCCACACACCGAACAACACACATACGACAAATATTTCGACGTGATGCAAAGTTGGTCGGCATAATAACTCACCTTTCGCGACGTGCTGTTGCGGTCGAGGAGCATTTCGGTGAAGCGCAGGAATATTGAATCGGCACTATGCAACGGTTCCACCGGCAACTGCTTGGCAACAAATTCGGCGCGCACATGCGAGAAAAAGTCGTAAAGTAACGCTTTGATGATGCTGCTAATGGTTTCTTTTCCATAAAACTGCATGTGCCCTATTTTTGTTTCAATCAACTTGAAATATGCCTCAATGATGCGGCCCTCATAGTCGTTTAACTGCACCGTATTATTCTTTATTAAATAATACACTATTTGCTGCACTGCACTATCAATTCGCATCAATCCTCGAGTGAAATGCATGTTCAAGCCAAGCCAATAACCTTTGAAATCGTCGGAAACCTCCACGTTGAGAAACAGTGCTTTTGGCCTGATAAACAAGGCATCGCGACTTCCCAACCTGATTGTGCTATTAAGCAACTTCAACTTTAGGCTGCCACTGATGCAAAACACGAGCATCGACATATTGTTCGACACCATCTTTTCAAGATTTACAAAGTCGGTAGCCTCCAATATCATACACATTACGTCATCGTCGTGATAAAGCAAATTTGAGCCCTCAATCGATTGCACTCTGCTCGCTATATCACAAATACTAATTTCACTTACATCTTCTAATTTTCTCATAAATCCCAATATCTTTAAGCGACTACAAATTTACATCAACCGCTTCATTTGTATAAACATTCCAAACCCCTAAATGTTTACATATCAACACCAAAAGTGTCCTAAATTTCCATAAGGCATTTAAATTTTACACTTTTTAAAACAACGACAGGCAACGAAGTGATACGCTTCGCTGCCTGTTGTAGAATGTATTAAACTAATGTGAATTAATACTTCAATTAATGCTGTTTACTGCTTGTGGGCGGGCATCGACTGATGCACCAAATTTCTTGTTAGGCTTGGCTCCCATCACAAACGTGATTGTTCCGCCTTGCAGCAATTCGTCGTAAGTGATGTAACTCTTGCTGTATGGCTTACCGTCGCGCAACACCTTTTGAATGTAGATGTTCTTTGCGCTGTTGTTCTTTGCCTCGATGGTGAGTGTGGCACCGCCACGCACTTTCACCACCATCTTGTCGAATCGCGGACTGCCAAACACGAATGTTCCGTCGGAAGGATTTTCCTGATAGAATCCCATCGAAGAAAGCACATACCATGCCGACATCTGACCACAATCCTCGTTGCCGATTACGCCGTCGGGCTTATCGGTATAGAATTCGTCCATAACAAAGCGAACCTTTTCGGCAGTCTTCCATTGTTGACCGGCATAAGCATACATGTAAGCGATGTGGTGACTTGGCTCGTTGCCGTGGGCATACTGTCCAATAAGCCCGGTTATGTCGGCTGATGCCTGGTCGCCCATGCTGTCGTTATTCACAAAGAATGCGTCGAGTTTGGCAAGGAACGGTTTGTCACCGCCAAACAAATCAATGAGCCCGTAAACATCGTGCGGAGCAAAGAAAGTGTATTGCCAGCCATTGCCCTCGGTGAAATCGCCCACAATGTGGATGCTGTTAGCCGGGTCGTAAGGCGTGCGCCATGAGCCGTCGGCCATTTTCGGGCGAATGAACTGGATATCATTATCGAAATATTGCTTATAGTACATGGCACGTTTTGCAAACAGGTCAGCCACCGGCTTGTTACCCATCTTGCGAGCCATGGCAGCGATGCCCCAATCGTCAACGGCATATTCCATTGCAATTGATGTGGCTTCGTGTACACTGTCGCACGGTATGTAACCACGCTCGAGAACGTATGGCACACCGTTTTGCTTGCGATATGTGGCTGTGGCAACCATAGCGTTGAGCGCATCGTTGGCATCGAATCCGGTGAAACCTTTCAAATAGGCATCGGCAATGATTGGCACCGAACTGTAGCCCGGCATACAATTTGTTTCACCGCTGTGCAATGCCCATATAGGCAACTTGTCGTTTTGCTTATACACCGAAAGCATAGTGTTCACCAAGTCGGGCACAATCTCTGGATTGATGATTGTGAACAACGGACAAAGGGTGCGGTAGGTGTCCCAAAGCGAAAGTGTGGTGTAGTTAGTAAAGCCTTTGGCAGTGTAAATCATATCATCTATGCCACGATATTGACCGTTAACGTCGCAGAACGTGGTAGGGGCAATCATGGTGTGATAGAGCGAAGTGTAGAACACTCGCTTTGCAGCATCATCGTTGGTGGTGATGTCGATTCGGCTCAGGCGACTCTCCCACTGGCTGCGGCAAGCGGCTGCAGTGCCTTCAAAATCGAAGCCCGGCATTTCGGCAGCCAAGTTGGCAGCAGCATTCTCGCAACTAACCGACGAAAGCGCAACCTTAACCATCACCTCTTTTTCGCCTCCAAAATCGAGGATGCCTTTAACTGCCTTGTCGCGCAACTGTGTTACGCCGTCAATCTTATTGTCGGCTGAATATAACGCAATGTTCTTGATTTTCTTGTTTGCCTTAAGCACGAAATAAGTTTTACGCATCGGGCTCCAGCCGCGAGTGTAGCGGTAGCCTTCAATAGTATAATCGTCAACAAGGCGAATCATGGAATTTTGAGTGATGCTGCCCACACCGTCCTTTAGGTTGACAAGCACATAGGCTTGCTTGGCAGCAGGGAAAGTGTAACGGTGCAATCCCACGCGCGTGGTGGCAGTAACTTCAGCCTTGATGCCGTAGCGGTCGAGCATCACCGAGTAGTAGTCGGGGCGAGTGACTTCGGTTTCGTGGCGATACTTCGAGGCGTAGCCTTTTGAAATGTCTTTCTGCTCACCGCGAACCACGTTTGGCACAGTCATTGGCATCAGCATCACGTCGCCGAGGTCGCCGCAACCTGTACCGTTAAGGTGGTTGTGCGAAAATCCGATGAGGATGCTGTCGCTATAATGATAGCCCGAACACCAGTCCCAACCTTTGTCGATATTGTTTGGTCCCACTTGCACCATGCCGAACGGAACACTTGCTCCCACAAACACATGGCCGTGAAATCCGGTACCAATCATCGGGTCGACATAATCAATCACGCTGGCGGCTTGAATGTTTGGCATTGCACCGAGGCTCATAGCATATGCTGCAACCAACGATAAGAATATTTTAGATTTCTTCATGACGAATGTAAATAGTTAGTTTGTTTTAAACTTTATATTGAATTTTATTTTTTCAGCGTGAATTTCACAGTGCCGGCTTTAATCAAGTCGTTCCAACCGATACGATAACCCTTGAACGCCTTTCCGCCAACATTGATGCTCTTAATGTAAGCCTCACCGCCATCGGCAACGCCTTCAGGACGCGGTGCTTCAATCACCAGTTTGTCCTTACCCCAGCGTTTGGCATCGAGGTTGATAGTAACCTTATTGAACACCGGAGTGGTGAACGTATATTCAGCCTTGCCCGGGCAATCGGGATAGAATCCCATCATGTTGAACACTGCCCATGCCGACATTGTACCGGTGTCGTCGTTGCCAGGAATACCGTCGGGCGCATTCTTATACACAGTGGCAAGCAGGCGCTGCACTTCTTTTTGAGTGCGCCATTCTTCGCCCTTGATATACGAGAACAAATGAGCATAAGCAATATCAGGCTCATTAGCCGGGTCGTAGTAGCCCTTGTCGAACACCATTTGCAGGCGTTCCACAAACTTCTTGTCGCCGCCCATAAGTTTGGCAAGTCCCTTAACATCGTGAGGCACATAGAACGTATAGTTCCATGAGTTTCCTTCGTGGAAGCCGGGCGACGGTTCAAAGTTCTCGCCTTGCTTTGGGTCGAACGGACTATAAAACTCTCCGTTTGGCAAGATTGGACGAAGTGTGCCGAACTCTTTGCAGTAGTATTTCTTATATTGCAGCGAGCGGTTGCTGAACAAAGCGGCATCGTCGCGATACTGCTTGGCTTTTGCCTTGTCGCCGCGAGCCTCTGCCTCGGCAGCCAGTTGCGACGCAATCTGCGAAAGTGCAAAATCGGCAATATAATATTCCAATGCGTGCGACACCGAGTTGTCGTATTGCTCACGCAAAGCGCAATAGCCGGTTTCGATATATTCGTCGATGTCGGGGCGAAGCAAGTTTTGCGCACCCGGAGTGGTAGCACCCTTCTTCATTGCCTCGTAAGCCAATTCAACATCGAAATCGCGCATGCCACGCAGCCAAGTGTCCACAATCACCGGAATGGAAGGGTCGCCTTCCATAGTGAATGTTTCACGCCCGAAAAGTTCCCATTTAGGCAACCATCCGCCCTCGCTATACATGTCGAGCATCGAGTGCACCATTTCGATTTGTCGTTCCGGATAAACCATCGTCATCATCTGATGCAGGTTGCGATAAGTGTCCCACAACGAGAACACGGTGTATCGCTGACCTTTGGTGGTTTTAATCTCGTTGCTCTCCATTGCCGGATACTCGCCATTAACGTCGCTGAGCACGTTAGGGTGAATGAGCATGTGATACATAGCGGTATAGAAAATGGCTTTCTGGTCGTCAGTGCCACCTTCAACCACTATTCGGCTCAAATCTTCGTTCCAACGGTTGCGAGCTTCGGATGAAATCTTTTCAAAATTCTTGCCCTTCTGTTCGACATCAAGGTTACGGCGCGCATTCTCGATGCTCACAAACGACACACCAATCTGCACTTCAATCTGCTCGCCTGCCTTGGTGTTGTAGTTCATATACACGCCAATGTCGTCGCCGGCGAGTGCCTTGCCGTAGTTTTTATATAATTTATATTTTCCGGCAGTTGAATCCCAAACGGCTTCAGCGGTCATGGGGCGTTGTTTCTTCCACAAGCCTGCCGATTGAGGCACTTTGTTGACGCGCATCACAAAATAGATTGGGAACACAGCATCGGGCACATAACAGAATGTGCCGAGAGTGCGTATTCCTTCCCACTCGTTGTCGCTCACACGGCGCACCTGTGCACCGCTTTCGTTGGTCAAGCCCTCACCAAGATTGAGCAGGATGTGGCTTTCGCCTTCGGGGAAAGTGAAACGCGACACACCGGAACGCATCGTGGCAGTAACTTCGGTCTTGATGCCGTATTTGGTGAGCACATTGCTGTAATAGCCCGGATGAGCCACTTCGTCCTTATACTTGCTGCCATATTCTTTGTAGTCGACAGTCAACGCTCCCGAAGTGGGCATCAGCAACAACGAACCCAATTCCGGGCATCCCACACCGCTCAAATTCACATGAGCATAACCGGTGAAGAAAGTGTTATAGAACTCGTAAGGGGTCGACCACCAGCGCGAATCTTTGTCGTAACGGTTTTCGTCGCTTCCCATCACATTGAACGGAACAACCGACATCAATCCGTTAGGGCAGATAGCACCGGGGTTGCAGGTGCCGAAATTCGATGTTCCGATGAATGGATTCACATAGTCAACTGGCTGTTTTTGGGCAAATGCACTTGTTGCAAGACATGCAACAGCAGCCATCATGGTTATGAATTGTTTCCTCATTAAGTTGTTTTTGAATGGTTATCGAAAAAAGTTTAGTCAGAAAAAAAGGCTTTGAAACGAAATATCAAAGAGAGAACACCGCCGCCACAGCCTTATTTTCGCTGCTTAGCGACTGAAATCCTCTCTTTGCTATGCTTCACAAATGCAACTTACTTGCCAGCACAATCGTTTTTCTTCACGAAATCGATTATTTCGCTAATGTAACCAAATGCCATGCACACATGGGTGTCGGCAGCACCATAATAGATGCACACCTTGTCGCCTTCTTGAAGCGAAGCACATGGGAACACCACGTTAGGCACGTCGCCAACCAATTCGTAAGGTGCAGCCGGACCAAGCAAATAAGGCTGTGTGCGATAGAGCACCTTCGATGGGTCGTCGCGGTCAAGAATGGCAGCACCCATAGCGTAACGGAATCCGTTGCAAGTGGTGATTACGCCGTGATAGAACATCAACCAACCTTCATCGGTGAGGAACGGAACTGTGCCTGCACCAATCTTTGTGCACTGCCATGCGCTCAACGGGAACGGTGTTGGACCCATAATGTGACGATGTTCGCCCCAATACTTCATATCAGGACTGTAACTTACATATATGTCGCCAAAAGGAGTGTGTCCGCTGTCGCTCGGACGGCTCATCATTGCATACTTACCATTGATTTTTTCAGGGAACAAAACGCCATTGCGGTTAAATGGCAAAAATGCGTTTTCGCATTGATAAAATTCCTTGAAATCGAAAGTGTAACCGATACCGATTGTCGGTTGTCCTTTGTAACCGTTGCACCAAGTAATCCAATAGCGGTCTTCAATCCAAGTGCAACGTGGGTCGTACTTATAGGTAGAGTCAATCATCGTGGTGTTGCCACATTTCCACTCAATAGGGTTCTCGTCGATTTCCCAATTGATGCCGTCGCTGCTGCGTCCTGCAAAAATGTTCATCTGCACCGAACGGTTGTCGCAACGGAACACGCCCGCAAAACCATCGCCATAGCGAACCACAGCACTATTGAAAATGCTGTTCGACGTTGGGATGTGATAACGGTCGATGATTGGATTACGGCTCGAGCGCCATACCACCTCTTTACAACCTTGTGGGCGGTCTTCCCAAGGAATGTTTACTTTATTTTCCATATAAGTATTATATTTTGTATTATAGTTGTTGTTCCTACTTTTGATTTGTCAACGAAATCTTTGGTACAAAAATACTAAATTTGCCTCAACCAAACAAAGCCTACGCCAATAAATATATAGTCAATTTATGGCTATTACGAAAAGATTTTTCAATCGACAAGTTCGCCAAGCAAAGTTGCCGACGATGCCGAAGTGACATGCGCCATCCGGTATTCGCCCACTTTGGCATTCCCCGAAGCAAACACAATCACTTTGTTCTGCTGTGTGCGACCAAACATATCGCTCTTTGAGCGCTTCGAATAACCTTCAACCAATATCTCGAATGTCTTGCCCACGTCACGCAAATTGCTCTCTTTCGAAAGTTCGTTTTGCAAAGCAATCATACGGTTCAACCGCTCGATTTTCACCTGTTCGGGCACATTGTCTTTCATCTCACGCGAGGCAAGTGTGCCGGGTCGCTCGGAATACTTAAACATAAACGCCGAGTCAAAACCCACTTCACGCATCAGGCTGAGAGTCATTTGAAAATCATCTTCGCTTTCATTATAGAAACCGGTGAACATATCGGTCGAAATTCCACAATCGGGAATAATGCGACGAATGGCAGCAATGCGGTCGAGATACCATTCGCGTGTATATTTCCTATTCATGTTTTTCAGCACCGAATTCGAGCCGCTTTGCACCGGCAAATGTATGTGGTTGCAAATGTTGCGGTGGTCGGCAATGGTTTGCAGAATGTCGTCGTTCATATCCTTCGGATGCGAAGTGCTGAAGCGTACACGCATCTGCGGCGCCGCCTGTGCCACCATTGCAAGTAATTGAGCAAAACCGATTTTCGTGCCATCGGGCTGAACATAGCAATAACTGTTGACATTCTGCCCCAGCAAAGTCACTTCTTTGAATCCTTTAGCCTCAAGGTCGTACAACTCGTTGAGAATGCTTTGCGGATGACGCGAACGCTCGCGGCCGCGTGTGTAAGGCACAATGCAGTAAGAGCAGAAATTATTGCAGCCACGCATAATGCTCACAAATCCGCTCACGCGGTTGCCCGAGATGCGCGAGGGAATCACGTCGCGATAGGTTTCGGTGGTCGACAGTTCTATGTCGATTGCCTTTTCGCCGTTTTCGGCAGCAGCAATCAAATCTGGCAAGTGAAGATAAGCGTCGGGGCCAGCCACCACATCAACTCCATACTCGTTGATGAGTGTGTCTTTCATACGCTCTGCCATACACCCTATTATGCCCACAATCAGGCGTTTGGCGCGGCGGCGTTGCAACGCATGAAGTTGATTTAGACGCGAAAATATTTTTTGCTCGGCGTTGTCGCGAATAGAGCATGTGTTGATGAATATGGCATCGGCTTCGTCAAGATTGTCGCAAACGCCGTAGCCTGCCATCTTCATCACCGAAGCCACAACTTCGCTGTCTGCTACATTCATCTGGCAACCATAAGTTTCAACATAGAGTTTCTTTGAAAACTCCTCCGGGCTATACTTTAAATTCAAATTCTCCATCATTATTTGCTTGATAAAATTTGCGAGCACAAATTTACGCAAAATCGCCTTAACACGCAATTATTTTGCCAATTCGCCAACGGCAATTAGGCTCTCATTCGGCTATTACAAGTTCAACCGGGCAATGGTCGGAACCGAAAATCTCGTTGTGGATTGATGCCGATAACAAACGCTCATTGAGGCGCTGCGACGTCACAAAATAATCGATACGCCACCCTGCATTCTTTTCGCGGGCGTGGAAGCGGTAACTCCACCACGAATAAGTGTCGGTGAGGTCGGGATAGAAATGGCGGAACGTGTCGGTAAATCCCGCATTGAGCAGAGCCGAAAACTTGTCGCGCTCCTCGTCGGTGAACCCTGCATTACGGCGGTTGGTCTTGGGATTTTTCAGGTCGATTTCCTTGTGAGCCACATTGAGGTCGCCACACAAAATCACCGGTTTGCGAGCATCGAGCGACTTCAAGTAAGCCACAAAATCGTCTTCCCACTGCATGCGATAGTCAAGCCGTCGCAGTTCGTCCTGCGAGTTTGGCACATAAGCAGTAACCAAGAAAAACTCAGGCATTTCAAGCGTAATCACCCTACCTTCGTGGTCGTGAAGGTCAATGCCGATGCCGTAACTGACATTCAACGGCATGTGCCTGCTGAAAATAGCTGTGCCCGAATAACCTTTTTTATCGGCATAGTTCCAATACGATTGATAACCCTCGAATGTAATATCCAACTGCCCGGCTTGCATCTTTGTTTCCTGAAGGCAGAAAAAGTCGGCATCGAGTTGCTTAAAAGCATCCTCAAAACCTTTTCCCACACAAGCCCGAAGCCCGTTCACGTTCCACGATATGAATTTCATAACAATTAATTTTGCTTGTTTCGTTTTTTACAATGTGATTATTCATTGAGCCAAGCCCAACGACACAAATGCAAAAATAATGATAAAGTGTCTTACAGCCTAATTTTCAACGAGGAAAAGTGCAAAATAATTGCGACACATAAACCGCTGAATTTTAACAAAGTAGCACATATTTGGCAAAATCAACATTAAAAAAAGCCACAAAAGTTTTGACAATTCAGCAAAAAGCCGTACCTTTGCATCACTTTTGAAAAGGGAGACTCGCTAGCTCAGCAGGTAGAGCATCACACTTTTAATGTGGGGGTCTTGGGTTCGAGCCCCAAGCGGGTCACCAAAGGGATGGGAAACCATCCCTTTTTTTATTGTCTATAATCAAGTATTTATACACCTAATCCATTACTAATTAGCACATAAGGGGTTCCTCCTAAAGTAATTTTGATGTTATTAAGGTTCGCCAAAATGTTTTACCAAAAGCCAAAATTGTTTACTTATTAGTTACCCACCCCAAAAAAAATTGTTTACCAAAACCAAAATTGGTATTTTCCTTAACCATTTCATTAACATTTATGTTCAACAGAAATAAAATCATTCTTGCGGCTCCTGTGCCTTATGCGTGAAACGCCCACCGCCTGACAACTTCCACAACAAACCACACAACGACCATTCATTGTGAGCAATTTTGCCATCTGACGCAGCCAAATAACGAAAATAATTTGCTAAAGTGGCAAATTATTACTTATTTTGTTACCAAATAAAAATAAGCCTTAAACAATAATTTATTATAATGAAACGAATACTATTATCAATGCTGTTGGCGGCTATGCTTACGCCGGTTGTAGCACAACAGCGCATCACCGGAGAGAGTCAAGAAAACTACGAAAAGCGTATGGAGTGGTTTGGCGACGCTAAATTTGGCGTGTTTATCCACTGGGGCATCTATGCCGTGCGCGGAGTGTCGGAAAGTTGGTCGTTCTTCAACAACTATTTGCCTTACGACGAATATATGAAGCAAACCAACGGCTTCACCGCCAGCAAGTATAATGCCAAAGAATGGGTCGACCTGATTGAGCAGAGCGGCGCTCGCTACACCGTGATTACCAGCAAGCACCACGACGGTTTTGCCCTTTGGGACACCAAAGCCGGCGACATCAGCGCTAAGAAAAGTTCGGCTGCAAAACGCGACGTGCTCACCCCATTTGTGAAAGAAGTGCAAAAACGCCCCGACCTGCGATTAGGCATTTACTATTCGCTGCTCGACTGGAGCCGTGACGACTATCCTAATGCCACTCGCACCAGCACTCGCTATAACATCAAAGAAGACCCGAAACGTTGGGCTGAGTTCTGCAAATTCAACTTTGCTCAACTCAAGGAACTTAACGATGCTTATAAACCATCGCTCTATTGGTTCGACGGCGACTGGGAACAATCTGCCGAGGATTGGAACAGCAAGGGCATCATCGACTTGCTGCGCAGCACCAATCCCGAAGTGGTTGTGAACTCGCGCATCCAGGGCTATGGCGACTACGACACACCAGAACAAGGTATTCCGGTTGTTCGCCCCGAAAGCAAATACTGGGAACTTTGCTACACCATGAACGACTCATGGGGTTATCAGCCAACCGACAAGGAGTTCAAGACTCCGCACATGTTGCTGCGCACCCTTTGCGACTGCATGAGCAACGGCGGTAACCTGCTGCTCGACATCGGTCCTAAAGCCGACGGCACCATCCCACAAGAAGAAGTTGACATCCTCAAGGAATTTGGCCGCTGGATTGGCAAGCACAAAGAGGCTGTTTACGGCACTCGCGCCGGCCTTCCTGCCGAACACTTCCCCGATGGCTACACCACTTTGAACAAGGGAGGCGACATTGTTTACCTCTACATCCCTAACAAAGTGCGCGAAAAAGTGTGCTTGCGTGGCGTGGTGAACAAGGTTAACCGCGTGTGGGTTGTGGGCAACGGCACCATGCTCAACCACAAACTCTACGACAAGCCTTATTGGAGTTCACTCCCCGGCATTATCTACATTGATGTTCCTGAAGAAGTGCAAGACGAACAAATCACAGTGATTGCCGTGTTGCTCGACGGTCCGGCTAAACTTTATCGCGGTCACGGACAAGTGATTACTTCAAACTAATAAACACGATTTACATAACATGAAAAGAATCGTTATACTTACAATGGCAGTGCTCATGGCAGTGCCATTGTTTGCCAAAAAGGCAAAAGCAAAGGCTTACGAAATAAGTTACACCTACAACAGCCGCGGCACCATCATTGGTGCGGCAGTGATGACCTTTGCAGGCAACCGCACAATGTATGTGCCCGACGCCAAAGCAAACGACCCGCGCATGACGCTCAAAGCGCCCGAACAACGCCAGTTTACCGACTTCGCAGCCAACTGCTGCTATAGCCGCGCTCAACTGCAAAACGGCGACATCGTTACCACCGAAACACCGTTCACCATCGGTGCCAACCTCACTGAAACGGGCAAAACCGAAAAGATTTTGGGCTATAACTGCCAATGCGTTCACTCGGTGGTCAACTCTAATCACTACGACATTTGGTACACCACCGAACTGCCCGTGCGCGGCACTCCGCAAGTGGGCGTGGGCGTGCCCGACGGTCTTGTGCTGCGCGTGGTGCGCAACCAAAACCAAATCGAAGAGGCAACCTCAATAAAACCGCTTAAAGAGGCTCCTGAATTTTGGCCCGAAAGTTGGGGCAAAACGCTCAACCGTTTCGACTATCAATATGCCATCAAGCAAAGCGTGGTGCACACGGTGCGCATCTTCGACCAAGAGCGCATTGCTTTCAACGGCGCCAAGCTGCCGGAGGGGGAGTTGCAACCGGGCAAGGTGTATGCCTGCGCCGGCGGCACCGTGATTCTTAAAAAGGTGAAGTTGCCCGAGTTGCACCGCGGATGGGGCATCTTTGCCGATGTGGTGCAATACTCTGAAGGCGATGCCTACGACCGCACCGGTTCAGTGTTTGTGATACCAACAAGCAAGCAGCAATCGTTCATCGATGCCATTCGCAAACTCGACAGCACACCAAAGTTCACCAGCGGTGGCGTTGACTACCACGGCTTGGTGAGCACTCCAGCCTACGATGTGCCGGTTGAACTGATGCGCTTCTTCACCGGCTTTGGCGTGCGCTTCTTCAACGACAAGATGAAGATTCCCGGACAGGAATGGGTCGACTCGGTATTCTATAAGTCGCAAGTAACTCCGCTGCAAAGTCACCTGCAAGGCGAAGTGATTATCGGCGCATACATTGGCAACTGGGACAGCCGCGGACACCGCGTTTCGCTAAAACTGAAATATTTCCCCGACGACCTGCGCCACACGCTCTACGACTTTGAGAACGCTATGCCGCTGTTCAACACGGTGAACTATCTTGAGCAAGACTCGCAGCCCTACCCTGTGTTCCAAGAAAACGATTCGCTCAAAGTCACTTTCACCCTTGACCATGCTGTTAAGAACGCTCATCTGTTCTACCTCACCACCGGCCACGGCGGCTGGGGCGGCGGCGATGAGTTCAACATGAAGCCCAACACTATCTACCTCGACGGACAAAAGGTTATCAGTTTCATTCCTTGGCGTGACGACTGCGGCACTTACCGCAACTTCAATCCTCAAACAGGTATGTATGAAACCGGTTGCAGTTCGTCGGATATGAGCCGTTCAAACTGGTGTCCTGGCACCGTCACCAATCCTAATTTCATAGCACTTGGCAATCTTGAAGCCGGCGAACACACCATTGTGGTGCAAATACCGCAAGGTTCGCCCGAAGGCGGTAGCCAAAGTTATTGGTGCACCAGCGGCACACTGCTCTATTGATAGAACATAGTCATAACATAGATTTCAGGAGATAAACACCTCGCATCATTTGAGGGTTTATCTCCTGATTCGTTATGTGCTATTTGGCACATTATTGTTATGATGCACCTATGCAACGCACAAGCACGTTAGAGGTTCAATAGGACCCCTCGCAAATAAGAAGATTGCGTGGGGTAAAGGAAAAGTGTAACTGATTTTTCATTAATTACAAGAGGCTGAATCATATAAAAGTGTATCTTTGCATTATAAACGTCAATAACATC
>JBJEKD010000013.1:0-9454 GCA_051878455.1 Muribaculaceae bacterium | reverse complement strand
ATTGCATCAGCGGACGCATCACCTGCTGGGCTTTTTCGCTGGTCCAGAGTTTTTTCCGGAAGTTCAAATCGACCGACACGGTCACGCCGTGACGCTTTGCAGCCTCGCACGCAAGGCGCGTGAGTTGAGCCGCCGAATCGGAAATGGCAGGTGTGATTCCCGACCAGTGGAACCAGTCGGCGCCTTCCATGATGGCATCGAAATCGAAATCGGAGGGCTGTGCCTCGCTTATCGACGAGCCGGCGCGGTCGTAGATAACCTTCGACGGGCGCATGCTGGCACCGGTTTCGGCATAATAAATGCCTATGCGGTTACCGCCACGCACTATGCGGCTCGTGTCCACGCCATAACGGCGCAAAGCGTTGACGGCACTTTGTCCTATTTCGTGGGCGGGAAGTTTGGTTACAAAAACGGCGTGGTGCCCATAGTTGGCGCAACTCACAGCCACATTGGCTTCGCCACCGCCATAAATCACATCAAAGCGGTCGGCTTGCACAAAACGCACATTTTGGCCCGACGGCGACAGCCTGAGCATTATCTCGCCCAAAGTTACTATGTTCGACATATTGTGTGTGATAAAAATTTTTTTAAAGGTGTTATTAATCTTTTGTTTGGTTCATCATTGCAATGCCCATCTCTAAGCCGCGCAGTTCGGCAAGCCCACGCAGACGGCCAATGCAGGAATAGCCGGGATTGGTGTGCTTGTGCAAATCGTCGCACATCTGGTGTCCGTGGTCGGGACGGATGGGGATTGACACGCGCCGTTGCTGCTGCACATCGAGCAAGGCTCGCACCACGTCAAACATGGGCACATCGCCCTCAAGGTGGTTGGCCTCGTAGAAGTTGCCCTGGGCATCGCGCTTGGTGCTGCGCAGATGCACAAAGTTGATGCGGTCGGCAAAACGGCGCATCATCTGCGGCAGATTGTTGTCGGCCCTTACGCCAAACGAGCCTGTGCACAAGCACAAACCGTTGCTGCTGCAAGGCACGGCATCAATGATTTTCTGGAAATCGTCGGCAGTGCTGAGAATACGAGGCAGACCGAAAATGGGATACGGAGGGTCGTCGGGGTGAATGGCAAGCACAGCGCCGCACTCGTCGGCAACAGGGCATATTTCAGCCAGAAAATCAATAAGATTCTGGCGCAGCCTGTCGGCTGTGATGCCGTCGTATCGGCTCAGCTCGGTGCGGAACTGCTCGATAGTAAAACTCTCTTCCGAGCCGGGAAGTCCGGCAATAATGTTTCGCGTGAGTTTGTTGCGCTCCTCGTGGGTCATCTGCTCCAGGCGCGCTTTTGCAGCCTGCTTCTCGTCGGCAGTATATTCGGCCTCGGCACCCGGGCGGTTGAGGATATACAAGTCGAAAGCCATCATGGCAGCGCGCTCAAATCGCAGCGCACGGCTGCCGTCGGGCATCTCGTATGCAAGGTCGGTGCGGGTCCAGTCGAGCACAGGCATAAAGTTGTAGGTGATAACCTTTATGCCGCATGCCGCCAGATTGCGGATGCTCTGCTTGTAGTTTTCCACATATTGGCGATAGTTGCCGGTTTGGGTCTTAATATGCTCGTGCACCGGAATACTCTCGACCACGCTCCAACGCAATCCGGCACTCTCGATGATTTTCTTGCGTGCCTCAATTTCGTCGATTGTCCACACTTCACCGTTAGGAATATGGTGCAAGGCAGTGACAATGCCCGTGGCACCTGCCTGTTTAATGTCCTGAAGGCTTACCGGGTCGGATGGGCCATACCAGCGCCACGTTTTTTCAGAAAGTATCATTTGCAATTATGTGTTGTTAAAGTCCTATATTGAGAAAGCGTTAAAGCCGCCATCAACTATGATTTGCGTGCCGGTGACAAACGATGAGGCATCGCTCACCAAATAGTGCACGGCGCCAAACAGCTCCTCGGGTTCGGCAAATCGGCCGGCAGGAGTGTGGGCAATGATGCTCTCGGCACGGGCGGTGTATGAGCCGTCGGGGTTGGTGAGCAGCGAACGGTTCTGGTCGGTGAGCAGAAATCCCGGAGTGATGGCGTTAACGCGGATGTTGGGAGTATATTTCGATGCCAATTCGGTTGCCATATATTGGGTGTAATTAAATATCGCAGCCTTTGCCGTGCCATAGCCACACACGCGAGTGAGCGGACGCAGCGCCGATTCCGACGAGAAGTTCAATATCACGCCTTTCTGCGCCTTTGCCATCGGTTCAACAAAAACCTGAGTGGGAATCATGGTGCCAAACAGATTCAGGTCAACCACCTTACGCACCGCCTCAACATCGAGGTCGAGGAAAGTTTTATCAGGAGGGATTGTGGCACCCGGCATATTGCCACCCGCCGCATTGATGAGCACATCCACTCGCCCAAATTCGGCAAGGATGGTGTCGCGGCATGCCACGAGCGCCTCGCGGTTGAGCACATCGGCTTGCAGAAAACGCGAACGCCCGATAGCCGACAACTCTTGGGCAAGCGCATTGCCCTTTTCAGCCGAACGGCCTATGATTACAACTATCGCACCTTGTTCCACCAAATAGCGGGCAATGGCACGACCCAGAATACCGTAACCGCCGGTAATCACAATCACTTTATCATTAATGTCAAACAGATTAGCCATAGCTTAGAAACATTAATCATTTATGAGTTTATTTGTATCGCCAAAGTTGGCAATACAAAATTATCGAATCGCAGCCAAACCACCAAATTTTTTATCTCATTATTGCCCTAATCATTTCAGCCGCAGCAGTTAATTGCCCACTTGCCCGCATTATTCACCGCCGGCTCACCACAAAATTGCGAAAAACCAATAGCTCTATTTTACAGAGATTTTTCAACAGTTTTTATTGGCAAATTAACAAAAGTTTATTAACTTTGCTTTGGTTAAGCAAAAGACTATGAACAATTCACCGCTCGACATTCGCAGTATCGCTGGCGCAGATGCGCTTACTCACATCAATTGTGCCTATATCGCCAAACGGTTTTTCAACCGCACGCGAGCGTGGTTCATTCAGCGGCTCAACAACAACAAGGTAAACGGCAAGCCGGTGAGTTTCACCGAAGCCGAACTGCTCACGCTCCGCTCTGCACTTCTCACATTAAGCAAAGAACTCAAATATTATTCCTCAAACATCCCAAATACCGAAACAATGGATATTAAAGTTTATGTAATCACCGACCAAACAGCAATCGACCTAATCACTGACGACGATATCGACGGCTTCAAAGCCTATCTCGCCGAGGACGACACTCTCTATTTTCCAGAACCCGAAACATTTGCTACCGAGGAAGAAGCCCTCGCTTTCTGTGCCGGCATCGGCTACGGCATCGACGAACGAGCATCAATTGAGCGTTATCCGCTCCGCTCGTGCGAACCCACCGATATTCCGTTCATCGAAGCCATCGAAAATTATTAAGGTCTATTTTAGCAAAAATCGCCTATTTTATAAAAATTAAAGTTAGGTGTGCCTGATTTTTGCACATCCTTATTGTTCTTTTGCAACAAAACTTGCAAATGAGCTAATAGTATTCAAATATCAAAAAAAATAGTAAATTTGCAAGATATAATATAATCTTTTTTACGACCGAATTAAGATATAATTAATAATAACAAATTTAGAAGTGGATTGAAGGATAGGTCAACCTTAAATAATCCACTCACTGAATAGATTAAGACACAATGGACATTATTAGTCTTTTTAGTGGTGCAGGAGGTTTAGACCTTGGTTTTCATAAAGCAGGGTTTAGAACGGTCATTGCTAACGAATATGATAAAAAGATATGCCCTACATTTAGAGCAAACTTCCCTGATGTTAAGTTAATTGAGGGAGATATTCGTGATATAAACAGTTCAGAGTTTCCAGATAATATTACAGGAATTATTGGTGGACCGCCTTGTCAATCTTGGAGTGAAGCGGGTTCGCTAAAAGGAATTGAAGATGCAAGAGGACAACTATTTTTCGAGTACATAAGAATTTTACGAGATAAAAAGCCTCTATTTTTCGTCGCCGAAAATGTTTCGGGAATGTTGGCCAATCGTCATAGTGAGGCGGTAACAGGCTTCCTTAAATTGTTTGATGAAGCAGGCTATGATGTAGTTTATAAATTGCTTAATGCCAATGATTACGATGTGGCACAGGATAGAGACAGGGTCTTTTACATCGGTTTTAGAAAAGATTTGAACATTCATAATTTTAAATATCCCATACCTTGTGCACATAAACCTACATTAAAAGAATGTATCTGGGATTTGAAAGATAATGTAATCCCGGCCAAGGCACACAACAAAACTAATGGCGATGCTTGTAAAATACCCAACCACGAATACTTTATCGGTGCATATTCTCCTATATTTATGTCTCGAAACCGCGTAAGGAGTTGGGACGAGCCCGGTTTTACCGTTCAGGCAAGTGGACGGCAATGCCAACTGCATCCCCAGGCTCCGAAAATGATAAAAATCGAGAAAAATCTTCAAAAATTTGTTGAAGGAAAAGAAGATTTATATCGTAGAATGAGCGTTAGAGAAGTTGCACGGGTGCAAGGATTTCCCGATGATTTCAGATTTATTTATGATGATGTAAATTATGGGTACAAGATGATTGGTAATGCAGTACCAGTGAATCTTGCATACCATGTGGCTTTACAAATAAAAAAATATCTGAATGAAAAAGGAATAAACTGATGAAACTGGTATCTCTATTCTCCGGATGTGGTGGATTGGATTACGGTTTTGAAAAAGCCGGATATGACGTTATATGGGCCAACGAAATTGATAAAACTATATCGAGCACATATCTGACAAATCATAAAAACACCTTTTTGGAAACGCGAGACATAAGAGAATTGCTTAACTCCGATATACCTGACTGTGATGGTATAATAGGAGGTCCACCATGCCAATCATGGAGCGAAGGAGGCAAAGGTAGAGGTATTGACGATGAGCGAGGAAAGTTATTTCTTGACTATATTAGAATCGTTTGTGACAAAAAACCCAAATTTTTTCTAATTGAAAATGTAAAAGGAATTTTAGAAAACAAACATTCTGATGCTTTCAATTTGTTTCTTCGGAAATTATATGAGGCAGACTATGAAGTGACTTATGCGCTTGTAAATTGTGCCAATTATAAAATACCACAAGACCGGTTTCGGGTCTTTATTATAGGGATTCATAATCAGTACTGCAAATACTATTTATTTCCCAATCCCGTAGAATCAGAAAAAGTAACTTTAAAAGAAGCCATAGGTGATATTTCAACAGAACCGACAAAATATTTAAGTGAGCAAGTCGTAGAAAATGAAACATTTTCCAACCATGATGTATTTGTTGGTCCTTTTGATGCTAAATTTATGGCTCGAAACAGGGTTCGTTGTTGGGATGAAGTTTCATTTACTATACAGGCTCAGGCTAAAAATGAGCCGTTGCATCCTCAAGCTCCCAAAATGGTATATAAGAATAAAAATGAAAGGATATTTGCTCCAGGATATGAGCATTTATATCGGCGACTAAGTGTTAGAGAATGTGCACGAATACAAACATTCCCAGACTCATTTAGATTCAATTACACAAACATTCAAGATGGTTATAAAATGGTTGGAAATGCCGTACCACCGAGAATGGCATATTATTTAGCAGAACAATTAAAAATCATCTTAAAGATATAATTACTATGGATACCTCAAATTCATCAATTTATGGTAAAGCATACGAATATGCTTGCATCCTTGCTTTAATAGACAAAGTTCGAAGCATCCGTGAAATCGAAATAGAAGAAAATGACAGCGTTTCAATTGCTCGTCAACGTTATAACAGTATTGGAAAAACGATGCAATTAGAAATGATGTTGTCGGCTAAAGCCGGAATGGCAGCTATCATGGATATGGAGCCTCGGATTGATGAAGATGGCAAAGACAAACTTACGGTTACATTGCAACCAGATACTGCAGCTACAAGAAATGGAGATATACGAGATGTGCTTATTATTCGACGTTCAATTGAATGGGAAATAGGCATTTCCGTTAAGCATAATCATAGTGCGTTGAAGCACTCAAGAATATCTCCACATATAGATTTCGGAAGAGAGTGGATGGGCGTTCCATGTTCATCAAGGTATTTTGAAAACATAAACAAAGTGTTTGAAAAACTTGCCATCGCTAAAAATGAAAACAAGCGTTGGTCTGAGTTGCCAAATAAGGAAGACGATGTTTATGTACCATTGCTTAATGCATTTATGGACGAGTTTAATTCTCTCCAAAAACGTAACAATGTTACATCAGAACTCGTTAAGTACTTAATCGGCAGTAATGGAAGGGATTATTATAAATTGATTCACCATAATAACCATACCACTACAGTAATGCCGTTTAATTTGTATGGCACGCTGAATCATTCTTCAAACACACAAAAGCCTCGAATAGGCATTCCTCCAATCGGATTGCCCGACAGGATTATAGAACTCGCTTTCAAAGAGGATTCAAAAACAACAATCATCTTAACAATGAACAAAGGATGGTCAATTTCAATGAGGTTGCATAATGCATCAAGAAGAGTTGAAATGAGCCTGAAATTTGACATCCAGCTTCAAAGTAAGCCGGAAGATATTTTTTATCTCGATGTGGAATGGTAAAACCATAATAAACTTATTATTTTATGATTTGTAAAAATATCAAAATTAGAACAGTAGAAGGTGACGCTTTTGTCAATAACAAATTAGGACGAAAGAATGTTGCAGATAATTTAACAAAAAAGTCTGAGTCTTTGGAAGAAATAAAACTGGACGTCACTTCCAACTTAGTTTGGAAAGAATTTGAATTGGCATTTTCTTATGCAAAACTTATTCGTATTTATACTGACAAGCGCAGGAAATGGAACCGATGGGCGAATTGGATAGTTATTGCACTTGTTTGTTGCACATCTTTTTCTTTCTTGTTTGACAGCTTATATTCAGTCATATTTTCTGTTATTTCTTCTATCACAGTTATTGTGAAAGAAATATCTCCTGCTTTTAAACAGCAAGAAAACGACTTATCTTCTCTTGATAAAGCCGCTGATTTCTTTGCTGAATACCAAGTTGATATGGAAAAAATGTTTTATGAACTAATGTATTCATTATCTTTACCTGATATGTGTTATAAACACTTTTTTGAATTAAGGAAACGCTCCACCTCCTATTATTCTATTGTTAATAAGTATTACCGTGGAGTATCACATAAGGACGAAAATAAAGTTAACCAATCATTAAATGACTATGCCAAACAATTTGAAAACAACTAAAGTGAATAATCAAAGTTATGAAAGGCGAGAAGACCCTAAAGTTTTCTCTACTAAAAAACCTCCTATTCCCAAAACTAATAAATAGGGCGTTTCGATAACTCTGTTGGGCTATCGTGAACATAGCCTAATGTATCGAACAAAAAGGTTTGCTCAAACAGGTTTCGCGTCGGCAAACGCGGAATTTCCCCATAACGCATTGCCTCGGAGGTGTTCTCCGGGGCTTTTTATGCGGTGGAGTGAGCCAAAGTCGTGGGGGGGGTGATGCTTTCTGCAGCTATTCGTTAAACGGTCAATCCTGATGGCGATGCCTAATTCGTCGACGATGCTTTGTGTGTTGCGGCTCTTTGAGGCGAATAGTGGATGTGACGGCAGTTTATTTGCCATTTGCTTGCATTATTCGAGAAAAATTGCGAATATTGCATCTTCGTTGCGCTCGGTGACGCGGCGAGGCGGTGGAATGTAAGGCATTTTGCCGTGTCGCGTGCCGGTGGCTGCCGACAACCAAAATACACAGTGTATTCATTATTTTTGATTTAGCTTGTTAATCGCAAAAAAGATTGTTTATAGATGACAGACAAGACATTGCAGATATCGCAACGCGGCATGGAGATGCCCGCGTCGCCAATACGCAAACTGGCTCCGCTTGCCTATGCTGCCGAGGACCAAGGTGTGAAAATTTATAGGTTGAACATTGGTCAGCCCGACCTGCCTACGCCGCAAAAGGCGCTTGACGTGCTAAAGTCGATTGACCGCACCACGCTTGAATACAGCCCTTCGCAGGGCTATCGCTCGCTGCGCGAGGCGCTGGTGGGCTACTACGACCGCTATCAGATAAAGTTGCATGCCGACGAGATTATAATCACCAGCGGCGGCTCGGAGGCGGTGCTTTTCGCCTTTATGAGTTGCCTCAATCCGGGTGACGAGATTATTGTGCCCGAGCCTGCCTATGCCAATTATATGAGTTTCGCCATCTCGGCAGGTGCGGTGATTCGCACCGTGGCAACCACCATCGACGAGGGCTTTTGCCTGCCCAAGGTTGAAAAGTTTGAGGAGCTTATCAACGAGCGCACAAAGGCAATACTGATTTGCAATCCGAACAACCCTACCGGCTATCTGTACACGCAAAAGGAAATGCGCCAGATTCGCGACCTGGTGAAGAAGTATAACCTTTATCTGTTCAGCGACGAGGTGTATCGCGAGTTTATCTACACCGGTTCGCCTTACATCTCGGCGATGCACCTTGAGGGCATCGAGCAAAACGTGGTGCTCATTGACTCGGTGAGCAAGCGCTACTCGGAATGCGGCATTCGCATTGGCGCGCTCATCACCAAGAACCAAGCCGTGCGCGAAACGGTGATGAAATTCTGCCAGGCACGCCTGAGCCCGCCATTGATTGGTCAGATTGTTGCCGAAGCGTCGATTGAGGGCACCGAAGCATATTCGCGCGAGGTGTATGAGGAATACACCGAACGGCGCAAATGCCTTATCGACGGCGTGAACCGCATCCCGGGGTGCTACACCCCTATTCCTATGGGCGCATTCTACACCGTTGCCAAGCTGCCGGTTGACGATGCCGAGCGCTTTTGCGCCTGGTGCCTTGAAGAATTTCGCTATTGCGACGAGAAAACCGCCACTATGCACATATCGGGCACAAATCAACAAACTCCGGTGGGCGAAACCATAATGATGGCACCGGCAGCAGGTTTTTATACAAATCCCGAACTTGGCCGTGACCAAGTGCGATTGGCTTATGTGCTGTGCAAAGACGACCTGCGCCGTGCAATAATGATTCTGGAAAAGGCACTTGAAGCCTACAACAGCCTAAGCAAATAGTATTCACAGCCACATACCAACACGACACATCCGCCAACGCCCTTATAGTCGGGCATTGGCGGATGTCGCATATATTTTACTGTGATTTATAGTCGAGAACGGTTCGGTTTACGGCACGATGTTTTGCCTTATGCAATCAACAATAAATGCCACATCGTCATCGCTCACCCAAGGACCGCTTGGCAAGCACAGCCCGGTTTTAAACAGGCTCTCGCTCACGCCGTTAACATAGGCTGGCGCATCGGCATACACAGGCTGCAAGTGCATAGGCTTCCACAACGGACGGCTCTCAATGCCCTCGGCAGCTAATGCCAAGCGCATAGCCTCAACGTTGGCGTTTGGCTCGCATGCCGTGTGTG
>JBJEKD010000012.1:0-155723 GCA_051878455.1 Muribaculaceae bacterium | reverse complement strand
GGCAAAAAATCGCCAAGCCACTTAAATATTACGTGGAATAATAGCTGAATTAAGGGTTAATGGCTTTGGCAATGTGTAGCCAATAGTGAGGTTCTTCAAACGGATGTATGCAGCATTCTGCAAATAGCGAGTTTGAACCACGCCACATTCTTTGTCAACACATTCAGCCACATACGACTTGAATCGTGGGAAGTAGCCATTAGGATTGTCTTCGGTCCAACGGTCGTAGTAGTTACCATAGGTGATGTTGGTCCAAGGTTGAGAATAGATACCCCAGAAATAAAGGTCGTCGGTACCAGGATAGTAGTCTCTCTTGCCCACACCTTGAGCAAACAAACTAAAGTCGATTCCGTTCCACGATGCGCCTAAGTTAATACCAAACGTATAGCGAGCGCGCGAATTACCGATTTTGCGATAATCGCCGTGGTCGTCGAGTGTCCATGTGCCATCGTCGATTTTGCCATCACCGTTAAGGTCGCGGAATTTCAAGTCACCGGGAGCCAATGGACGTGTGCCAGGATAAGAAGTTGACCACGATTGGTCGGCATGGTTATCGATGTCCTCTTGCGAAGTGAAGAAGCCCAAAGTTTCGCAACCCCAAATTTCGCCGATTTCACGACCTACATAGTAATCGCCGAGGTAGCCTGTTGGATTTTCATACTTGGTAATCCATGCACGGCTGTCAGCCAAGTTGAAGTTAACGCTGTAATCGAATGGTTTGCCAGCCAAGTTGAAGCGGTCCTTCCAACCGATTGTGAGTTCCCAACCTTTAGTCTTCAAGTCGGCAGCATTTTCTTGAGGCACTGAAGTACCCAGAACCGAAGGCAGTGTTGCACCTTTGGTGAGCATATCTTTGGTTCGGCGCACATAGGCATCAGCCGATACGGTCAGGCGGTTGTCTAAGAAATTCACGTCAAGACCAAAGTTGGTGGTTGTAACCTTTTCCCAAGTGAGGCTACCCGACACAAGACCAGGAGCGCCAACATACATTGGTTGTACCTTGTCGAGAATCTGGCTAATCTTGCCTGAAGGCATGGTGGCAATATAAGCATAGTTGCTCACGTCCTGATTACCCAAACTACCGTAAGAGGCTCTAAATTTCAAGAAACTAACCACATTGCGAAGCGGTTCAAAGAACTTTTCGCTCGAAGCGACCCAAGCAACTGAGCCTGATGGGTTGAACACAAAACGGTCGTTCTTCGGGAATCGCGATGTGCCGTCGTAGCGGCCGTTAAATTCAAAGATATATTTATCGTCGAATATGTAATTCAGGCGGAAGAAAGCACCTCTGATAGCATACGATGTGATGCTTTGGCTTACCGACATATCGCCTGTTGCCAAATTGATGGTAGGCAATGAGTTAGAGATAAGTTCCTTTCGAGTGGCTTTGATATAATCGTAGCGATAGTCCTCTTGGTTGAAACCGGCTGTTGCCAAAACAAAATGCTTGTCGAAGAACTTCTTTTGGAATGTTCCGTAAAGGTCAACCGAAATATGCTTGGTGTCGGAACTGCTACTGTTGGCGCTTGATGGAGTGTTCCATTCCAACAATGGCAATTCAGGACCGTTTCTGTAGTAAACCGGTACATAGTACCAGTTACTCTTTTTCTTGATGGTTGAATAAGAGAAGTTACCTTGCAAGAACAAAACATCTTTCAAAACATCAATTCGGGTTGAAAGTTGTGCAGCCATATCGGTGCGCCAATCGGTGGCACGTCCACCTTCGGCAATCGAACCGATATTTGCAACGCTGGAGTCAGTCCATGTTCCGTCGGGGTTTTTCACAACATCCATCGGGTTTTTGCGATATATTGCACGATAACTCGATGTCATTGCGTTAGCGTAGTTGTAATCGGAGTTGGTGTAACTGAGGTTTGTTCCGAATGTCCACCAATCGGTGAGTTTGAAGTCAATCTTCGAACGCAAGTTGTAACGGTTGTAGTGGTCGTTTCCGTAGTTCAACATACCGTTTTTGCGGTTATAACTGCCCGAGAAATAGTATGACACCTTGTCGGTCTTGCCCGAGATGCCCACATTGTGAATCATCGAGAATCCTACTTCCTTATAAGCCTCATCAACCCAATCCGTTCTGCCGAAATATGAGTACGAACCGTCGGGATTAACATAGAAAGGCGAAATTGAAGGGTCTTCCGAAACCTTCTTGGCGTAAGCCAATTGCTCTTCGTTGTAGAGGTTATACCATGGATACGACATAGTGTTGCGGGTAGTTGCAACAATATATGGGTCGGTGATTACGTCAGGCATGCGAGTGTTGGTGGTCAACACAAAGTTGTTGCCGTAAGTAACCGTGAGTTTTTCGCTTTTACCTTGTTTGGTGGTAACCAAAATCACACCGAAAGCGGCACGCGAACCGTAGATAGCAGCCGAAGCAGCATCTTTGAGCACCGAGATAGTGGCGATGTCGGTTGGGTTCATACGGTTTAACACATCGCTGGTTGAAACCACGCCGTCGATTATAATCAGCGGAGAACCGCCGTTCAACGACGTTGTACCACGAATGTTATACGATGGTGAATCGTCAGCCTCGCCACTGCCAATGGTCACGTTAAGGTTGGCAATAGCACCTTGCAATGCCTGACCGGTGGTGAGAACAGGACGGTCTTCAATCACCTTTGGGTCGAGTGCCGAAACGGCTCCCGAAAGGTTCACTTTCTTTTGCACGCCGTAGCCCACAACAACCACTTCATCGAGGGCTTTCGGGTCTTCCTTCAGCGTTACGTCGATTGTTGTCTTATCACCCACTTTCACTCTTTGTGGTGTGTAGCCAACATAAGAGAACTGGATTTGCTGGCCCTTTTCGGCAGCAATGCGATACCTGCCATCAGCATCGGTAATAACGCCTGTTTTATTACCAACCACAACAACGCTTACGCCCACCAACGGTTCGCCGTTAGTGTCAACCACGCGTCCTCTGATGGCTTTGCCACTCTCGCCTGCATTTGCGCCATCGACTTGGCTGTCGGTGCCTTTAGGTGCAGGAGTGATGATGATGCGCTTGTTGTTCACTGTCCATGTGGCATTAGGCAAAATCTTACGCAAAACCGAGCGTAGTTCCTCGTTTTTAGCATTAATAGTCACTTTGCGGTTTACATCAATCTCAGCATCGTTGTAGAGGAATGTGTAATCGCACTTCGATTCAATAGCCAGAAGGGCCTTTTTTACAGTCACCTGGTTAAGGTTCAACGTGATATGTGCTTTTTGGGCATAAGATACCTGAAAACACAACAAAAACAGCAACAAGGTTGCAAACTTCCTAAAATAATTGTTTCTTTCTGTTAAGAAAGTCACAAAACTTTTTTTGTTTTTAAAAATGTTCATACCTTTACATAGGATTTAAGTAATAATTCCGCTTCCTGCAAGAAGCAACTCATTTTAGTTTTAAATCTGATAGGCGAATGCTGCAACATTTGCCTATTTTTTTTCGCTACATTTTCTTCATTTTTTCTTTAGTTTTAAGGGGTTATTATATATGTTAACTGTTTGGGCTTATTTGTATTATGCCGTTTGTCTTGCTATAAGTTATCGGTGCCACCATCGACATCGATTCCAATATCTCGTCGAGCGTGTCGCCCACACGCACGGTGAACGATACTGATACTTTTCGAGCCAAGCCAGGATCGCATTTAATCTCTGTGGCAAACCATTGCTCGAGGTTCAGAATAATGTCGGCAAGTTTGGAGTTATCGAAGCGTATTCGTCCGTGAGTCCAGTTGGTGTAGTTGCTGGTGTTCACCTCGCTCACGCCTGCGCTTCCGCTCTGCTTGTTGTAACTCAGCAGTTGTCCCGGCTGAAGGGTAACCGGATTTTTCAATCCGCACCCCGCCACTCTCACACTGCCTTCAACCAGCACCGCCTCCACTGCCGACTTGTGGTCGTAGTTGGCAACCTGAAAATGGGTGCCCAACACTTCCACATCCATTTTGCCTGCATGCACTCTGAAAGGCTTCTCCTTATTTTTCGACACCTCAAAATAAGCCTGTCCTTCCAAAATCACTTCGCGCGCCGATGCAGTGAACTCCTCGGGATATTGAAGCACCGTGTTTGAGTTAAGCCAAACCACCGTGCTGTCGGGCAACACAAAGCGTCCGCGGCTGCCATCGGCTGTCAACAGTTTGTTTTGAATCACGGTATTAGGCTCCGATGCCGATTTGCCTGCAAAGAAAGCCGTGATTGCCGTTGCCAACAATAGCACAATGCTTGCTGCCACCTTTGTGAGCCATAGCACCTTTGGTGAGAAAAACGCTTTTTTAGGCCTGCTGGCAATTCGCAGCCGCAGATTGCGGAGAGCCTCCTCGGTTTCCTCGTCGTTTTCTGAAACGGTTTTGCTCAATAACCACAAATCACGAATCTGTGAAAACTCATCGCTATTTTGAGCCGATTGCTGCAACCAGTCGAGAAGGATGTTTTCTTCATCCGGCGTGGCAGTATGGTCTAAATAGCGTATGATTATTTCATTTATTCCGTCATTCTTGTCGCTCATGATGTTCTGTTTCTATTAGTTATTACAAATCAAAAAGGTGTTACCCCCCATTAGGCACCACATTTTTTCAAAAAAATTTCAAATAAAGGTATGCAAGAATAAGCACCGACAACAATCCGCCGTCTTTAAGGTAACGACGCAATTTTGAAAGTGCTTGGGTAAGATATTTCTCAACTGTTTTGTGCGAAAGATTCATTTCGTCGGCAATCTCGGGAATACGCAGCCCGTTGGTGCGGCTCAGCACAAACACGCGCTGCTCTTGTGGAGGCAGTTTGGCGGAAAACTGATGTATTTCCTCTTGCAATTCTTTCAACAGGAACAAATCATGCTGATTGGTTTCCTGAACCCACCGCACGTTTATTTGGTCGACAATCTGTTCCAACGAATCTTCCTCGGTGTATTTCTTGCTCGAAAGATAATTCAACGACCTGTTGTAGACCGACTTGAACAGATACGATTTCAAATTGCGTTCAGCATCCAAGAGGTCGCGCTTATCGCACAGCGAGACAAACAGGTCCTGAACAATATCCTCAGCGACATCACTATCGTTTACCACCCTGAACGCATAAGCACGCAGTGCTTTGTAGTACTGCCGAAACAACTGCTCAATCAACTCAATGTCGCTGCCGTGTCTACTCATCGATAGATTTATTAATATGCAAAAATTTGCTCTTACTAATTAGTTTAAATCATAGTAATGCAAAATAAATCATAATTCTTGAATTTAGCAAAATATGCCAAATTAACTTGTTTGAAAATAAAAGCGCCAAAGGGCGTGCCTTTCCACGTTTCCATTTGATACGTGCCAAATATTTTTTGCGTGCTGCAAAAGAGTTTATAACTCAAATAGCACTTGCTTTAAATCTTAATCTGCTGCATTGCCGCTCAGCTTTATTTAGCCAAGCAAGTAGCGTGAAACCTTATTGCCTAAGATGATGCGCACGCGTGCCACTATCAGCCACGAGCAGGCAAAGATGATGATTGCCGAAACTGGTATGCGCAACGCTGCCGGCACTCTTAGCCACTCGCCCACGCTAAAGCCTAAATACACAAAGAAATAGTGAATCATGTAGATGCCAAATCCGCATGCGGTGAGATTGGCAAGCAGCCGTGCCACGCGGCTTTCGGCACTGATGCGCACCCGGCTCAAAGTGAGGAACCATGCCAACGTCATCATCATCACATTAGGGGTGTTGTAGGTCCAGAACAACTCCACCATCTCGGGCGTGCGTTCTGGCATCGACATCACATGCGAATATCCGCTATAAGTCACCGCCATACCTATTATCAGCAGCGGCAGCGACACCATTACGGCAACCCACATGCGGCAATGCACATACTGCTTGATGTAATGCCCCAGCAACATGTAGCCGCTGAAACCGGCAAAATAGTAGAACAATCCAAATGCGTTCCATTCGCAAGTGCCAAAGCAATAGTGGCTGACGTAGGTGGTGAAATATGGCAGCACAGTGCTCACTGCCCATATCAGCAGGGCAATTTCTTTCTCTTTCTTTGTGGCTCGTTCAACCCACGCCGAGAACACGGGCAGATAAAGATACAGCCCAATGAGCATATAGATATACCACATGTGGCAGGCAATGAAACTGAACGAATAAGGAATACGCACCACCCTATCGAGGCTGTCGCACAATGCCGTGCTGTCAGTCTCAGCCCAACTGAAAAGTGCCCTCACCGCGCTGCCGTCAAAGCCCATCAGTCCCAACAGCCAGGGTGTCATGTAATATACCACCGACCATATCACAAACGGAAACAGCACTCGGGGGATGCGACGTTTATAGAATTGCGTCATGCCCATCTTCACCGGCATCACCAGCACCCCGGTGAGCATCACAAACAACGGCACACAAGGACGCACAAACGAGCCCCATATCACCGCCCAGTTAATCAACTCGGGAGAAGCCACCTCGCCACCCGAGGCGTATGCCGACGAGGCATAAAAAGGGTCGGCAGCATGGCAGCAAAGCAGAAAATAGAATGCTATTAGCCTTATCACATCGCACCACACCATGCGCTCACGCGGCACTTGGCTCTGAAAGTTGGGAGTGTTTTGTTGCATTATCAGTTTATATGTTATTAGTGAAATATGTCTTATGGTTTTCGGTTGCCTGGCAAACACCACTTCGGTTGCAAAGGTAGCAATTAAATCACACAAACTGCCGCATTTTCACGCACAAAAAGACGATGCAAACACTCAATGATACGTCAAAAAGCATTATCTTTCCTCTCTGAAAATTCGCTGATTATTCTGGAATCAAAAACCGGCAAACCTCTGGCTCAAAAGCGATATAACTTCAGATTAAAAAACACGTCAACGCCTTTGGTGACCGACGACGAAATAATCTTCGGCACCACCGACCGCGGCATAGTTGCCGTTGACAGAAAATCGCTTGAAGAAAAATGGAATTTCAAGACCGGCAGGGCTATGATTTACACCGTGCCAACCCAATGCGACCCAGGTTCGGCAGTTGAAACCAGTCCGGTTTTGTCGGGCGACGTTGTGTACATAGGTGCTTCTGACGGCTACCTATATGCGCTAAACCGCAAAAACGGCTTGCTGCTGTGGAAACACGCCATGGGCGCGCCCATCCTGGGCACGGTTGCCATATCGGGCAACGCCTTGTTTGCAGTTGATTTCAGCGGAAATGTCTACGGCTTTGTGTCGCAATAAACCCAACGCCGGGACTCCTACTCTAACATACACAGAACAACCAATCTTGCCACAACTTGCCTGAGGCACACACTCTCTCACACAACACCACAAAATACCCCTGCCGGGCTCTGATGTGCTTACTCGACAGGGGCGGGGGTGTGATAAATGATTGGATATTCTACAATTCGCTATGCCACAAGCCGTGCAGGTTGCAGTAGTCGTAGATGCTTATAGGGCGGTCGTGACACACGCACAATTCTGCCTCGGGCTTATCGGAGAGGTCATAACGCACTCCGCCATGCTCGGTTTCAACATAAATGAACTGTATGTGATGCTCACGAAGCATTGGGTGTGGCACGCTTCCCACATCCACCCGCATCAGGCACTCGTCGATGCGCTTTGCCACGGGCACGTGCTTCTCGGTGCTGGCATCCTCGGTGTTGGGCACCAACAGTTGCATCTTCTCGCCGCAACACACCAAAGGGGCACCGCTATCCACCATTTTCATCACCACATTGCCGCAATGATTGCATTTAAAAAACTCAGTTGCCATAACTCTTTTATATGTTTGTTTATCGGGTTTATTGATTAATCGTTTTCAGCAGAAATACGTTTCTGTTATTACTAACATCGGCAACATCTGCTTTGTTCACTGACGAACGCACTTTTTTGTTCATCGGCTAAATGATATTTATTACCTTTGTAAGGAATAACGAATACTGCCGAGTTATGCCGCAGAGTTTACTTGCCACATTGCTGTTGCAAATTCTGGTTGTGGGCTATACGCCCGGACCGGCGAATGTCTACGCCCTTGCCATGTCGCTGCGTCACGGCAAACGGGCGGCGCTTGTGATGTGGTGCGGACTGCTTGTGGGCTTCAGCGTGGCAGCCACGGTGCTTGCAGTGCTTACCCATTTGCTTGGCGAGGCTGTAGGGCAATATCTTGTGTGGCTGAAATATGTTGGCGCAGCCTATTTGCTGTGGCTTGCCTATCGGTTGGCGCGCGGCGGCGCAGCAGCCGGCGACACGCAAGCCGGCGAATGTTCGTTTGTGAGCGGCATGCTGGTGCAAATCACCAACGCCAAGATTTTGATGTTCGACCTTATGGTGTATTTCACATACGTTCTGCCTTACAGCAACCGGCTGTCGTCGCTGATAGAGGCGGCTGCGTGGCTGCTTTTGGCTGGTCCGGGCGCCAATCTGCTGTGGCTGCTTGCCGGAGCCTATCTGCGGCGGTTCTTTTCACGCCATCAGCGCCGCGTCGAGGTGATATCGGCTATTGCATTGGCACTGTGCGCCGTGTATGTGATTATGTAGAAATGTTAAATAAGTGTTAAATCCTATTGTTACTCTTGACTCGTCCCTTAGGTCATTGCTTAACTTCGCCGACGTAATTTTTCAATCAAAGTTTTTGCGCAATTTCATCAGAACAATTACACAGTGATTTATGAACAGATTGTATAAAATTGGAGAGTTTTCAAAACTTTGCCGCGTAACGGTGAAGACACTGCGCCACTACGAAAATCTCGGTCTGCTGAAACCGGCAAAGACCGATGCCGAAACGGGTTATCGCTACTATCATCTGGGACAATCGGTGAGGCTTAATCGCATTCTTCATCTCAAGCGACTCGGCTTCTCGCTCGACGAGATTGCCGGCTTGTTTGCCGATGGCGACGACCGCCCTTGCCTTGCCTCAATAAGGCAAAAGATTGTCGACTGCGAACGCCAGTTGGCACGGCTGAGCCTTCAACTGTCGCAACTGCAAAGCCTCGAACAACAATCCGTTAACAACGAACAACTTATGAGTGATTTTTCAATCAAACAGATTCCTTCGCGCATCGTGGCAAGCCATCGCCGCGTGATTCCCACTTACGACCAACTTGGCATGATTTGCTACACCGTGATTGGTCCCGAAATGATGCGGGTGGGCTGCACATGCCCCGAACCGCAATACTGCTACACCGTTGAGCACGACACCGAGCATAAGGACACCGACATAGACGTGGAATATTGCGAGGCAGTGGGCGAAATGCACCCCGACACCGATATTCTGCACTTCTATGAGGCGCCGGCAATTCCAAAGGCTTTATGCTTCAAGCATCGCGGCAACTACACGCAGTTTTCCGAGTCGATGGCAAAAGTGATGCAACACATCGAGCAGCAAGGACTGCGCATCGTAGGCAACCCTCGTTTCAGTTACATCGACGGTCCGTGGAATCGCGAAAATCCCGCCGACTATCTCACCGAAATACAAGTGCCAGTGGAATAAACCAGTGGCGCAATAAAGTGAAAGGCTGATTGAGGGCGTTTCTGCGCCCTCTCCGAAATAACGCCCCTGCTACAGACGGTTGTAGCAGGGGTTATTTTCTTTCCGTTCGTTAACAGAAGTTTGTGTTTCAATCGGGATGATTGGGCATCACTGCACCTCGAATGGCTTGGTGACCGATGTGATGTTTCGGTCGGGGGAAATGAGGTCGACCATCACGCGATAGCTGCCAGCTGTCTGCGGAAGCAAAAGTTCCTGCGACTGGGTGCTTTCGGTCAAGCCCACCGGCTGGAAGGTGATGCCGTCGGATGCTATGTCGTCGACCTTCATAAACATTCGACTTTTGATTTCGATGAAGCCATAAGGTGATTGATACTGTGCGCAGCGTGTTATGTCGGAACAGGGCACTAACTCAACCGATTCCACAGCGCCGAGCGACATTGCGAAAAACGGCTCAAAACCTGATTCATATTTCATTCCGTCGACCACCATATCGAGCCAAGGACCATGCTTTGCCGGTCTAAAATTAAAACCCATAAATTTATGCCCGTTTCGCCACACCACCACACGCTCTCCAATTCGCACATCATAGTCGTCTTTCGGAGACTGCGATACGATTTTCACTTCCATCATTCGCCTTATGGCATCTTCAACAGTAAGCAAGTTGAACCGTTCGATGTCGCGTCGCCCGACATAGTTGAGTGGCGTGTGTGAGTGAAACAGTTCGCGCATGGTTTTGCCGGTGATTTTCTTGCGCGTAACAGTGATTTCTTTGAGTTGCTGACTCATTTCAATGTCGTCGGCAACATACGAGTTGAACTCTATTGTTTGCAGGCTTCGGGCGGCAAGATTCTCGTCGAGCGCCAACACCGGAGAATTAATTTTCACTTCGGGATACTTCAGTTCGTCAACATTATAGACATATGTGCCGTAGCGGTCGTTTCGGTCGGTGGCTTGAATGAATATCTTCGAGCGGTCGACGTAATCGTTCACCGGCACGTTGAAGTGCCCCAGCGAGTCGATGTCGGCAGCGGCGGCTTCGCCCGTATTGTTGTTGTAGATTTGCATTCGTCCACCTGCCAGCGGCTTGCGGCTTTCGTTTGTGACAGTGCCGCTCAAATACATTTTCCTCTCAATGGCATAGGGATAGCTTATGGAGTCGGCAAGCAAAAACTTGGGCGTCAAATAGGCGTGCTTGGCAGTGGCTGTCCAGGCATCGATGTCGGCTGCCGATGCATTCGCGGGGAACGGAATGGGCGATATCAGTTCGTTGGTGAAATTAATTGCCCCGTAGGCATCGGCTGACACATTGTCCCATTCGGGCACGATGCGCACAGTGGGCGAAGTGCCGGCAATGGTGTCGGTTATGCCCGAAACAGGCATCTCGTCGACGCGGCACACGCGCTTCACCGCCACGGCTGGTGTTGCCGCGCTGTCAGGCTCCACGTCGACCCACAACGAGCGCTGGCTCAGCGTGTTGAGTCTGCCGTCGGTGAGCCACAGTGTGAGAACGCCCGGTGCACATCCGCTGAGGTCGGCTACCGCCGTGGCGCTGGCGGAATCAACCGTCATCGGCGTGATGCCGAAATAGGGATGATAAGCCCACAGGCGGATGGCTTCGTCGGCCAACGTGTCTTCGCTAACAATCTTGCAGTAGAGCTTGCCTCGCTTGATGGTGGCTTGCAAGGTGCGTGACGCTGAGGGCTTGGGCAACGGGAAGCTGTTGATTACTCCGCCCTTGACAACTCGCATCACCAGCGAGTCGCCTGCAGCCGGTGTCACGGCGAATGTGGCAAGCCCCTATTGCGATGTCTCGCCCGATGCCACTTCTTCGCCTGAGCGGCTCACGTTCACAACCGTGAACGCCGTTTTCACGGGCCGACGATTGGAATCAATCACGTATGCCACCATCTTTTGCTTCTTGCCCTGCACCATGGCGCCGCCTTCGGCTGCCATTGCCACATTAACCACATTGCCGCGCTTTTCGCTGGGGCGTACGCCAATGAACAATGGCACGGCAGGATACGACGGAACGGGGCGGTTGAGCATAAACTGGGTGTACGCCCTGATGAAGTACAGCCCTTCGGCATATTTCGTGCCCACAACTATGGTGGTGGCAAACGAGCCGTTGTCGTTGATTCTTATTTTTTGTCGAGAGCACACTTTGTTTTCACTGTTGATGAGTTCAAGGTAAAGATAACGGCTGTATGGATAGAAATCGGTGTAGTCCGACGACAGCACCTGGCCGCACACATTCACGTTGTCGCCCTTCTTGCAATACGACGTTTCAGGAGCGATAAACACCTTTTCGGTGAGGAATGAGTCGCCTATTTTTGCCGCTGAAGGTGCAACACCCATCAAAAATAGTAATATGCTACATAGAATGTTTGGTTTCATATCATTGTGCATTGCGTATCGCAAATATAGTGAATCATTTTAAATGCACATTATTTCCCCCCCCCCACTTTTTTTTTAAATTCTTAATTTTAGTCTAACAGGCAACAAATGCACAGGCTGACGAAAAATTATGTATCTTTGCCTAAAACTGCAAAATAGGCTGCGACTTGGCATAATGCCCAACCTTTGGGTGGCGATTCTGCGCTCAACTTGCACTATCTTTGCATAAAAACTGACCGACTATATGATTACAAAAAACAAAATACTTTTTGTGGTGATGGCATGGTTGTGCGCACTGGTTGCAGCGGCGCAGCCTGCCGTGCCTCAATATCACCAGCCCGAGTGTTGGTGGAGCGGAGCCGATGAATGTCGTGGCAACGACGTGGACGTGTTTTATGTGCTGCCCACCTGCGTGGGCGCGTGGCAAGACTCGTGCGGCGTGACGCAATATAATGCCGACGTGCAAAACCCTAAACACCTTAAGGCATGGTCACTCTCGTGCCAACTGGCAAAACAGATTTTTGGCAACGGGGTGAATTTCTATCTTCCCTACTATCGTCAAGCCACTTTCGGCACACCCTCGGAGCGTGCTGCCGAGGTGCGTGCCACAGCCGCCGGCGACGTGCTGCGGGCGTTCGACTATTATCTTGAGCACTACAATGGCGGAAGGCCATTTGTGCTTGCCGGTTTCTCGCAAGGCGCTTGCCTGTTGGTGGAAATAATAAAGCATCTCGACGACGCTACGCTGAAGCGAATGGTGGCGGCTTACGCCGTTGGCGGACGCGTGAGTGCCGACGACCTCCAGCACCCGAATGTGCGCCTTGCATGCAGCGCCACCGACCGTGGCGTGGTGGTGTGCTTCAACACCGTTGCCGACATGGGCGATGCCACTTTGGGCAACGTGCTTTTCCCCGATAACGTGGCGTGCATCAACCCGGTGAACTGGACCACCTCGGAGCAACGTGCTCTGCTGAAAAGCCAGACAGAAGCCACACAAGCCCACGACCCGCATTTCCCCTATGGCACAGCGGTGGTGGCAAGCGATGCCAAGCGACCGGTGACTGTGCGCATCGACACTAAAAAGCAGGTGCTAGTGGTCGACAACATCGACCCCGACCCGTATATGCTGCCCAAGATGAGCGACATGTTTCCGCGCGGTTGCCTTCATCTGCAAGAACTGTTTTTCTACGGCAAAATGCTCACCGCCAACATGCAGGAGCGCATAGGCAAGCGTTGAAAACATCGTTCCCTAACCATTCACACCGACAAATAATCACGAAAAGCAAACAATAAAAAACATACAATCCCATGAAAAGAAAAACCATATTAGCAGCAACAGCATTGTTGACAATGCTTGCTTCGGGCAGCAGTAAAGCCGAAGTGGTTTATAGCGACAATCAGGTGCGATTTACCCTCGTTGACGATGCCACGTTGAGAATGGAATACGCCCCCGACGGCAAGTTTGTCGACAACAAGAGTTTTGTTGCCGTAGAGCGCAACTACGCGCCGGTGAAGCACACCCGTAAAGTGTCGGGCAAAAAACTCACCATAACCACCTCGCAGATGACTCTCACCTACAAGATAGGCAGCGGAGCGTTCACCACCGACAACCTGAAGATTGAAGGCAACGCAAAGACTTTCGGCAAAAAAATTCTGTGGCAACCCGGCATGCAGCAAAAGGGCAATCTGAAAGGCACCTATCGCACCCTCGACGGCTACAACGGCAATATGCGCGGCGATAAGCCGATGCCCATCGAGGACGGCTTGCTTGCCACCGACGGCTGGACCTTGATTGACGACTCTGCAAGTCTGCTCTTTGACGGCGACCCCGACTGGGATTGGGTCACCACTCGCCAAAGTGCCGAAGGCGCCCAGGACTGGTATTTCATGGTTTACGGCAACAACTACAAGCAAGCGCTTAAGAGTTTCACCCGATTTGCCGGCAACGTGCCTCTGCCGCCACGCTTCGCCTTTGGCTACTGGTGGAGCCGCTATTGGAGTTACAGCGACCAAGATTTCCGCGACCTTATTGGCAACTTCAAGAGCCTCGACATTCCGCTCGACGTGCTGGTGGTTGACATGGACTGGCACCCAATTTCGCCCGAAGCCGGCGGCGGTTGGACCGGCTGGGACTGGAACGAACGCCTGTTCCCCGACTATAAGCAATTCCTGAAATTTCTTGACGATGCCGGCGTGAAAACCACCATGAACCTGCACCCTGCCGACGGCGTGCGACCTTATGAAAAGCGTTACGCCGAATTTGCCAACCGCTACGGAACAACCCACGGCAAAGCAGTGGAGTTTTTGGGCAGTGACAAGCGTTTTGTGAAAGCCTTGTTCGACACCTATCTGCATCCCTATATGGACGAAGGCGTCGACTTCTGGTGGATTGACTGGCAACAATGGCTCAACGACAAGAAGATTCCGCAACTGAGCAACACGTTTTGGTGTAACTACATTTGGTTCAGCGACATGCAGCGTCAAGGCAAAAAACGCCCTATGCTCTATCACCGTTGGGGCGGACTGGGCAACCACCGTTATCAGATAGGCTTCTCGGGCGACGCCTACATCACTTGGAAAAGCCTCGATTATCTGCCCTATTTCAACAGCACCGCATCAAATGTGCTTTATGGCTTTTGGAGCCACGACATTGGCGGTCACATGAGCCAGAAACACGGCACTCCGGTAGATGCACAACTCTACACTCGCGCCATGCAGATGGGACGGTACTTGCCCATCTTGCGCTCTCACAGCACCAAAGACCCTGCGCTCAACAAAGAGCCTTGGGCTTTCGACAAGGCTGTGCAACAACGCTTGAAGGCGGTAATCGACGGCCGCTATGCCCTTGTGCCATACATCTACACCATGTGCCGAAACACTCACGAAACAGGCATATCGCTCTGCCGCCCGATGTACTACGACTATCCCGAAGCCGCCGAAGCATACTCCTATAAAAACGAATATATGTTCGGCGACAACATGCTCATTGCGCCCATCACGCAACCCATTGCACAGGGCGAGAAATTCTCGCAAGTGGATGTGTGGTTGCCCGAAGGCAAATGGCTCGAACTGGAAACCGGCACAATGCTCGACGGCGGCAACACTTTGGTGCGTCAGTTCAGCATCGACGAATATCCGGTGTATGTGAAAGCCGGCAGCATATTGCCCTATTTCGGCAAGTTGAACAACCTGTCGGGCACCAATCAAGCAGTGACGGTGCGCGTGTTCCCGGGCGGCGACAACGGCGAGTTCACCATGTATGAAGACAACGGCGAGGATGCCCGCTACGAAACCGAGTTTGCCACCACGCCACTCACCTACACCCGAAACGGCAACGTGCTGAAAGTGACCATAGGCGCACGCAAAGGCTCGTATGCCGAAATGCCGGCAAAACGCCATTATTCTGTGGCTCTGCCCTGCCAATTAGCGCCAGTTGAAGCGAATGTGAACGGCAAACCGGCAGAATGTGTCTACAACGGGCACGACCTCGAAGCCACCATCGACTGTGGCGAAATTGATTGCGCAGCAGGAGCGGTGATTACACTCGTCATGCCCGAAGGCAACAGCACGGTGGTCGACGGCACCAAAGCACGCATGCAACGCCTACGCACTGCCGTGGCTGAATACAAGCAAGTTAATTGCGGACTGGTGTACACCGAACGCTTCGGATTCCTTGAATCGACGCCGCTTCGACTCCAGTACAGCCACGCCGCCCAAGCCCAAACGCTTGAACGCTTCCGCGCCATCTACAGCGAACTGCCCGACGTGCTCACCGAGCAGATGGATAGCAAAGAGGCTCACATCAATCAGTTCCTGAAAACCGTGAACGAACCATCGATTGCCAAATAACATTATATAGTTAAACGAAAAAGCCCCGCTATGAAAATACTCCCAAAATTGTCGCTGACGGCGCAAATACTCATCTCCCTCGTGGTTGCTTGCGCAGTGGGTTTTGCCATGCAAGACCACGTTGCCGTGGCAGATGCCTACATCAAGCCATTCGGAACCATTTTCCTCAACCTGCTGAAGTTTATTGTGGTTCCGCTTGTGATGTTTTCAATCATCAGCGGCATCATGGAGATGCAGGACGTGAAAAAGGTGGGGCGACTGGGCATCCGCGCATTGGTTTACTTTATGTTCACCACCATCGTTGCCGTCACACTCGGGCTCGTGGTGTCGACGCTCATGAAAGGCTATTTCCCCGTTATCGAACTGAATGCCGACCCTAATGCCACCGAAGTAGTGAAGCTGACATTCATCGACCAAATAGTGAACTTTTTCCCCAAGAACATACTTGAACCAATCTATTCCATGAGCATGATGCAAGTGATTGTGATTGCTGTGCTCTTTGGAGTGGCAATAGTGCACGTTGGCGAAAAAGGTAAAGCACTGCGCGACGTGGTGGTGAGCCTCAACGCCGTGGTGACAAAGATTTTAAGTTACATTCTTGCGCTGTCGCCCGTGGGTGTGTTTTGTATGCTCATGCCAGTGGTGGCAGTCAACGGTCCGAAGGTGTTAGGGTCGTATGCCGTTCTCATCGGTGCCGACTATCTGTGCTTTCTGCTTCACGCCCTGCTGGTGTATGCAGTTTGCGTAGCGCTACTGGCGCGCATCAATCCGCTGCGCTTCTTCCGCGAGATGGCTCCGGCGATGCTCTTTGCCTACTCGAGCGACTCGTCGGTGGCAACGCTGCCCTACACCATGCAATGCACCGAGCGGCTTGGGGTGAAAAAGGACTTGGGCAGTTTTGTGCTGTCGCTCGGCGCCACCATCAACATGGACGGCGTGGCAATCTATCTGGGCGTGACGTCGGTGTTCATTGCCACCTGCTGCGGCATCGACCTGAATATGCAGCAATACTTGGCGATAGCCATGTCGGCAACAATAGCATCGATTGGCACACCGGGCGTGCCCGGCGGCTCGCTTGCGCTTATGGCTATGGTGTTTGCCTCGGCAGGCATACCCATTGAGGGCGTTGCCGTTGCTGCCGGCATCGACCGCATAGTGGACATGGCACGCACCACAATGTCAATCACCGGCGACGCCTCGTGCGCCGTGATTATGCAACGCTTCCATAAAGATTAATCTTAAAAAAAAGCAACAAAAACAAACGAGTTGGTAGAATCTTAGTTACACCACCAACTGTTTTCAAATAATATCAACCTAAACGCTCTAACCGATGAATATAGATGTTAAAACAATTATTGCCAAGATACGCAGGATGGCAACGACCCGCCCTGTGGAGATTTTGGTGTGTGCATCAGCATTTCTTTTCATTGAACTGGAAGGCGGATACACCAACACCTTTTTGCTGATGCCTATTGTGTTTGGCGTGGTTTACGCCTTGAACAACACCACCACAGGCAGCCGATGGCATTGGGCATATTTTGCCTCGGCAGCGCTGATTGTGGTGGCATTGTCTGTTGATGCCGCAAAATTTGTCAACTCAATGGCATACGGCTTTTCGTTAATACTCGCAATGGTGGCAATGCTGCTATCGCACCCGGGGCGCAGCGACCGCAGCGAGGGCGAGAATATGCTCAACCTGGGCATTTCGGCATTGATGGCGTTGGTTGTGCTTGGCGCAGTTTGCCTGCTTGCAACACTCATCATTCAATCGGTGGTGTATATTTTCGGCATCAAATGCGATGCTTGGGCAGCAATAGCCCATGTTGCACGCTTTGCCGCTTGCATAGTGGCTCCTGTTACGTTCCTGATTAGCGTAAATGCCAACGTGGGCAGAAAAATAATGCGGATGCGCTTTTTCGATATTCTGTTCAACTACATTTTTGGCGGTGCAATAATCCTCTATACGGCAATCCTTTACGTCTACCTGCTGAAGATTGTGGTGACTTGGCAACTGCCGTTGGGCGGCTTGGCGGCAATGATTACGGCATTCTACATTGTGGCATTCACTGGCATGCTCATCAATCGCGTGATTCCTAACCGTTTCTGCAACTGGTATTACAACTATTTCGGCTACATCTCGCTGCCCTTGTTAGTTTTGTTCTGGACCGGTTTGGCTTACCGGATAATGCAATATTCGTTCACCGAGAGCCGCGTTTATATGGCTTTGGCTGGCGTGACTATGCTGGTGGGCTCTGTGGTGCTGATTGCCATGCGCGGCAAACGGTTTGCCATAATACTTGCCTTTGCAGCACTGCTGATTGCCACGTTCACCTACATCCCCATCATCTCGGCAAGAAACATCGGGCTAAACTGTCAGCGTTCGCGCATGATGGATATTGTGGCAGAAATGGGCATCTACGACAGCAAATTGTTCAAGATTAAGTATCTCGACAGCGTTCCCGAAGTGCAAGTCGAAAGATACAATGAACTGGTGGCTTGCTACAAATATCTTTGCAACGAGACCTCGCGAGAGGCTGTGGAAACCCGATATGGCAAAATCAACGAAAACGTCGGCAAACAGGGAATAGCATCGAATGAAATATTCATCAAATCGGCAAGTGAACTTAACGACTTCGAGTTGGAAGAAACTGTGGATTTGAAAGATTATACTCGATTTGTGCCAAACCACTCCGATGATATTATCGACAACAATGTGGTTGTTACTATCGATTCCGACACCATCATCAACCAGCCTTTGCGCCGGCACGTCGACAAAGACGGGAAAGTGTATTTCACTCACGACGACCACATCTACACCACCGACAAATATATGTTTGTGATTGGCTCAATCAGTTATAATCCCAAAATGGATAACGCGATTATTTATTTCAACAATTATTTATTCACCAAGTGAATTTGTTAGAACAGAAAAATAATACTTTAAATCATTCTAAAACATGAGAATCAAGCATTTGTTACAAACAATAGCATTAGCGCTGATGGCATTGTGTGCCACTGCTCCGGCCAAGGCGCAAGTCCCGTCGCCCGAATTGATTAATCTGGGGCAACAACTAACGCAGTTATACCAGACCTATAACGATGCTCTGTATCAGCAAAAGGACTTTGCGCTTGCCGAGGCAACCATGAACAAGATGTTTGGCTTATTCGGCAACTTGTCGGATGAGGCACGCAAACAACACTCCGATGCCATCTTTGAAATGCAAGGCAACATCTATTACGACCAAGCGTGCCTCTACTCGCTATGGGGCAAGAAAGAGCAGGCAATGAACAGCCTTAAACAGGCGTGCGAACACCGTTGGTGGAGCTATGCACATGCCCAAACCGACCACGACCTCGACAACATACGTCAATGCCAGGGCTTTGACGACATTGTGATGCAGATGCGCCGCATGAGCGACTATCTGCTCGTTCTGCGTGAGGGTGGCGACTACCGCGTGAGTTCTCGACGCGACACGCTGCCCACCATCACCTATGCCCCTGCCACCGACCCGGGGCTGAAGCGCGTGCGTGAGCATTTCCGCCTCGACAGCGTGACAGCCGGTGCAAAAAGCGACGTGGAAACGATTAAACTCATTCTCACCTACATTCACAACCGCATACGCCACGACGGGCAGCACGGCAATCCGCCGGAGATGAACTCCATAGCCCTCGACCAGGCTTGTGCCGACGGCTCGCGCGGGCTCAATTGTCGCGGACTTGCAACGGTGGTCAACGAGTGCATGCTTGCTATGGGCTTTGAATCGCGTTTCGTCACTTGTTTTCCGCGCGATTATTTCACCGATTGCCATGTGATTAATGCGGTGTTCTGCCGCTCGCTTGGGCGTTGGATTTGGATTGACCCGACACACAACGCATGGGTTACTGACCCCGACGGCAACCTGCTGGGTCTCAACGATGTGCGCCGTCGCCGCATCGAGGATTTACCTTACTGCCTCAACGAGGAAGCCAACTGGAATAATCAAACGAAATCGACCAAAGAAGGCTACCTCGATGAGTATATGACCAAGAACCTCTACGCAATGGAAATTTGCACACATTACGGCTTCGGCACCGAGCAACAGAATGGGCGCAGTTACATCATGCTGGTGCCATCGAAAGGTGAAATCACCGGTTACGATGCGAAGTGCACCACCTGCGACGCTGAATGGTTCTGGGCAGCGCCACAAAAATAATCGTAGAGCAATGAGTACCAATAAATTGCTCAGCGAAATGCTGAGCCACGCCGATGAGCGTGAAGTGCCGGGATTGTCGCGTTTTTTCAAATGCGGCAAAGGCGAGTATGGCGAAGGCGACCGCTTTCTGGGCATCAAAGTGCCAGTGACGCGCGCCGTGGTGAAAGAGTATTGGCGAACGACCGACTTCACACACCTCGAGGAGTGCATATCCAGTCCGTTTCATGAGGTGCGACTTGCTGCGTTGCTCACGTTGATTGAGGTTTTCAACCACGCACGTGGCGATGAAGCCACACGCCACCGTTGCATTGATTTCTATCTCGCTCACACGGCACAAATCAACAATTGGGACCTTGTTGACCTCAGTTGCTACAAGTTGCTGGGCGAATGGCTTGTGGACCGCGACCGCTCGCTGCTCTACGAACTTGCCCGCAACGGCGCCACGCTGTGGGAGCAACGCATCGGCATGGTGAGCACCATGCAGTTTATTCGCCGTGGCGAACTTGACGACACCTACGCCATTGCCGAGATTTTCCTTAACAAGCCACAACCGCTGCACGACCTGCTGCAAAAAGCCGTGGGATGGTTGCTGCGCGAAGCCGGCAAGAAAGACGAGCCGCGCCTTGTAGCCTGGCTGCAAGAAAGCACCGCCACTCCTGCCACCGCCTCGCTTCGTGCCACCTCGCCTACCGCTGCCACTCCTGCGTTGAATAATGCTGCCTCGACTACTGCTACCTCGCCTCGTGCTCGTGCTGCCACTATGCCACGCACCATGCTGCGCTACGCCATCGAGCGCCTCCCCCAACCCCTCCGCCAACAACTCCTCGAGCGGTAAAGGGAAACCGCATCATCATTTTTGTGAACGTATTGAATACGCTCGGATACCTTATACATGTTTCGATATTGCTCCACTGGCGGTTAACCATGGTTTAGCGCTGCATGGTGGATGCAACTTCCATTCGTGAAGGTATCGATTATTGGGGGGAAGAAAAAACTGTGGCGCGGCGGGGCGTTAATGCCGTGCTGCGCCACGAGGGGTTAGTATTTGCGGTTAATTATCTCAGAAGTTGAAGCGGTAACTGCCGCCTGCCATAATCCACAATCCGGGCTGCGGAATGTTTCCGAAGTCGTGATAGGTGTGGTCGGTGAGGTTGTTTGCGCTCACCCACAACTGATAGTTAGGCTTTACGAATTGCAGTTTGAGGTCGAGCACGGCGTATGGCTTATAGTCGACGATGTTGCCCGTTGGCTTTGCATCGACGTATTCAACATATCCGCCCAGACGGTCTTGCCAACGCAGGTTCCACGTTGCCGACAGCGGTCCCCAGATGCGGTGAGTGAGTCGGGCGGTGAACTTGTGACGCAGATAGTCGAGCGCATAACTGCTCTTAAACACTTCAGCGTCGTCGTGACGGGTTTGATGAATGTAGGTGTAGCCCAGCGACAATGTTTGCAACAGGCATCGGCTGCCGAAAATGTTGGCAAAATTCACGTCGGCGGTGACTTCGGCACCGAGGTTATCGAGGCGGAAGTTAGCCGAATGATATTTATCGTCGGCAGAATACATCACCCAGTCAATCATGTCAACGCCGTGATGATAGAATCCGCGCACGGTGGCAGCGAACGGAGCCGACTGATAGCGGGCAGCCAAAATCACGTTTTGTGTTTTTTCAGGTTTCAACCCAATGTTGCCTTCGGTGGTCGGGCTTTTATAATAGAGGTCGGTGAACGTGGGCATACGGAACGCCATGTTCCACGAAGCCGAGAGTCGCCAACAGTCAGCAGGGCGATACGAGAGGTCGACACCCGGATACCAGCGGAAGCGGCTATCGAGCGCCGTGTTCATGTTTGCCACCACACCCATCGACAGGGTGAAGTCTTTCAACAGAATGTTGTGTTCGGCAAAGTAACTCACGTTGGTGCGGTTGTCGCGCTTGTCGTAATAGCCGTCTTTGCCCGGGATTTTCACATATTCGCTTTCTTCAAGCGGACGACCGAGGTTGGTTGAGAGAATACCCTCGTTGCGCACCTCGGCACCAAACGATGTGGTGCCCGCTGCCCAGTTGAAATAACTGTTCAGGCGACCGCCGTACACGTCGCTGCGGTGGAAATTCTCGCCCACGTTGCTATCGTGGATAAGTTCGAAATGGTCGGTTGAGCGGGTCCAGTAGATGGTAGGTTCAAACTTGATTTTGCCTTTGGTTGCCGCCCTGACAGCCACAAAATAGCGGCTGTTTTGCTCGTGCTGATTGGGATAAGCAGCCGAATAGAATGTGTTTGCGCCGTAATCTTGATTGGAGTAACCCAACTGCCAATCCACATCCACTTCCTCGCCCGAATACGAGCCTTGATAGAAAGCGTTGCCGCGCTTGAAAGCACTGTTCTGCGTAGCGCCGTCGCTCTGGCGATATTCCACCGAGAACTGGTTTCTCACCACGCCGCTGCCAGCCGCCACCTGAGCGCCGCCGCCAAATGTGCCATACTGACCGCCTTGAGCGTTAATAGCCACATGGTTTTGGGCATCGGGACGCGTGACAATGTTCACGGCACCGCTGAAACTGCTGCCGCCCACACTGCGCGAAGCGGCTCCTTCGAGCACTTCGATGCGGATAATGTCGTTGATTGAAACCGGGAAATCGGCTGAAAGGTGACCCGTCTGCGGGCTTCCGATGTTCACGCCGTTAAGCAGGATTGTCACTTGGTCGAACGTGCCGCCGTCGATACAGATGTCGGTCTGCACGCCAAAGGCGCCTCGTTGCCGCACATCCACTCCCAAAGCAAGTTTGAGCAAGTCGTTAACACTCTGCGCAGCCGACTGCGCAATTTCCTCACGGCCAATGGTGGTGACGATGCGCGCCGCCTGATTGGCCTTAATTGGAGCGAGACTGCCTGTCACCTCCAATTCGTCGAGTTCGCGGCTAAAGTCATCTTCGCTCACGGTGCTCACCGGAGTGGCATCAACTGCCACCGAAGCCTCAGCCATACCAGCCGAAGCAAGTGTAGCCACCGCCAACACGCCAATTCTCACCTCACGGCTTATGCTTCGGAATGCCGAATAAGCCTTGTTGTCGAAATGGCGCCAAGTGCATGCCTTAGCGTTGCTCACGAATGTTTTTTGATTCTTTTTCATATTTTATTTAACTCGCAAAACCTTTAGTGGCTTTGCGTTTTTCTTCCTTTTCTCAAGAGAAACCGAGGCAAAGTTAAACAAATCCATGCAATTTTGCAAAAACCTTGCCTCGCTTCGTGCGCACTGAAATCAATATTGCAGACGAATGCCGACGCTCATAGTGCGAGCAGCGCCAGGATAGCCACGGAACGTGTCGAGGTCGTGGTTAGCGCCGTCGATTCCTCGCTCAAAATAGAGCGCATTGGTGAGGTTACGACCAGTGGCAAACAGGTTGATATTCACATCGTCGGTGATATGACCCGTCCACCCGATAGTGGCATCGAGCAAATGATAGGTGGGCAGACGATAGGCATCGGCATGGTTGTCGGCAGTGCGGCTCGACGGCTCGAAATCGGCATACATGCGGGCATTCATCTGCCACGATGCGTTGATGTAGAACCCGGCAGGCAGACGCACGTCGGCTTGCGCACCGAGTTGGCTTTGCGGAGCGTCGCCCACATGAAGTCCGTCGCAACTGATAGTGAACTCGTTGAGGGTGTCGCCGTTATACGAATCGTAGATGATGGCGTGTCCCGAGTTGCGCCATTTCCACGAGGCAGTCATGGCATACGCCGACAGCCGCAGCCACGGCGTGACTTGCTGATAAGCACTTAATTCCACGCCGAGATGCAAAGCGTTCAATCCTTTCACCTGATATTTCTCGGCTGCTTCGTCGGCACGTTTAGCGATGTTCACGGTGAGCGTCTTGTTACGCCACGAAGCCACATAGCCCGACAGTTCCAATCCGCCATCTTGCCATTTGGCACGCCACCCGGCTTCAGCCATCAGGTTCTTTTCGTTGGTGATATCGTTGGTGATGCTTAAATCACTCGAAGCCAAATACACGCCGGCATAAGGCAAACGCGAGTTGTAGCCGGCATTCAAATAGAATGCAGTAGAGCGGCTTGCGTGCCACAGCACGCCGCCTTTTAGACTCATTCCCCAGCCGTGAGCCCACTGCGAATGTTCGCCGGTGGCATGGTTGCTGCGACGGTAATTGCCGTTGAACACCGACACGCCCAGATTGGCATTGATTTGCTCGCCGTCGTAGCGCATCTGTGCGTAAGCCGAGGCGTGGTGAGTGGTTCGGCCGTAGCGCGAGCCCACATAATCGCCCACCACAAGTTGCGACTGTGTGGAACTGTCGTACCAATAGTCGCCACCGAGCAAATCGAGCACCTTCATCTTCTGCCATGTGCCATAATACTGATACTGCACGCCAGCCGAGGCGGTGAAGCCGCCGTCGAGAGCATAATCAGCCGAAGCGATTGCGCCCGCCTGGGTGTGGCCCGAAAGGAAGTCAATCATCATGTTTTGCGACACGCCGGTTTCGCGGTTTTCAGCCAACACGGCATCGAAATCGATGTGTCCGTCGGGGGTCTGGTGGCTAATTATCGGGGTTGCGCCGCGAGCAGCGTAGGTCGAACGGCCACCACCGTCGGCGATAGCCACATACACCGAGTTGTTCATGCTCAATCGCTCACCTCTCATGGCGTGCTGAAGGGTGAAATAAGGCTTATAGTAATGGTTACGCCCGATGCTGTAAGGTTTCCCGTTCAAATATCCCCAGTTTTTGCTGTAATCGGCACCGTAGCGCTGTACTTCGTCGTTAGAGAGTTCGGTGTTGCGTTGGTCGTGGGTTTCGGGCGAACCTAAAGCAGTGAAAGTGAGCGTATGTTCGCTGCCAAACGTCTTGCTCAGCGAAAGCAGATACGACAGCGTTTCGATGTCGGTACACTGCACATAGCCCGACCCTTTGACATACGACAGGCTCAAATTGGCACTCCAACCCTTGCCCAAATTGCCGGTTGAATAGGCAAAATTGCCTTTTGCCGTACCCCATTCGCTGATGTTGAAACCCAGATTGATGTGTGGCACAGCGGTAGCGGTGCGAGTGACGATGTTCACGCTGCCACCCATAGCACAGTCGGCAAGCATCGACGCCCCAAGCCCCTTTTGCACCTGCACGGTGTGGGTGGCATCGGCAAGTCCCATCCAGTTGTTCCAATACATCGAGCCCGAGGTAAGTCCCTGAATGGGAATACCGTTGAGCAAAATGGCGATGTTGTCCTGCTTGAATCCGCGCATATTGAGCGAAGCGTCGCCGTAACTGCCCGTCGAAGCTGTGGCATATACGCCCGGAATGCCTTGCAGCATCATCACATAATTTGGCGACGTGCTGTGCAGGCGAATAGTAGATGGTTTGATGGTGGTGAGATTGAGCGGAGTGCGATTGGCATCGGCGAGGTGAGTGCTCACAGTCACCTCTTGCAGCGACAGCACCGTGTCGGCAGCCTCGCTGATGTTGCTTGGGTCGCTCTCGCCCATGCCTATGGCATAAGCAAGATTCGGCAGAATTGCTACACCCAATGCAACAAGATAATTCTTCTTTGTTTTCATAAAAAAAGCATTAAATTGTTAGTATCGGGGCTCACAATTCAAGGCTTTTAATTACCAAAAAAGATGTATGGCACACACCTCGCCAGCCATTACCGCCGAAGCCCAAAGCGATAACGCTATTGAGACGGGCTGCCCGGCAACGCTTGCAATGTTGTGCAACCAAATTCTTCTTCCATCCAGACTTTAACTGTCGGTACCGTAGTTGCAACGGTTCGTGCCGCCCGGGCTGCGCTTGCTGCTCACGCCCGTTTAGGCTCGCGGACTTTACCGCCGATAGGGAATTTCACCCTGCCCTGAAGAGTTTGCTTGGTGCAAAGATACGAACTAATTTCACAAAATGCAAGAATAGCAAAGGCAACCGTCGTCACGACGCCTGCCTTGCAACCAATTAATCAATAAACCTTATTTACCTTTTGTTCGAAATAGGAGTAAAACCAAAATTATACATATCAACTAACCATTTCCTATTTACTTGTGCATTATGAAAAATATTTGTATCAGTCAATTTAAAAATAATGTTTCTCGCCAAGTAGTTGCCGAATTGGTTCACGGCAACTTCAAAGCAATCGTTTTCAGTTTTTTGCCACCCACGGTGGGCTGAACAACTGTTGTTTTCAGGTTTCGGGTTTGAGCCGAAGGAGTGAAACTCACAGCCATAAGCGTTTCGGCGCCGGGACGCAGATAGCACGTTGGCGGCACATCGAAAGCCTTGTTGGCGGGGCTAATGCTGAAACGTATATCGAGGGGCTTTTTGCCCGTGTTGATTATTCTAACAAACATCGACGAGGTGCTGCCTTGGCGAGCGCCCGAAAAGTCGATGGTGGGAGAGTCGGCGCGCAGCCCGTTGCCCATATCGTAGGGAAAACGCTGCTCAACCGTGCGTTCAGCCTCAATCACTTTGCCCGAGATTCGGCAAACGGCAGCATAAGTGCCGTCGGAGAGGCGTATTTGTATTGATTTTGAAAACGCACCCGGGCGGTTTTCGGGGTCGAAACTCACAGTGATGTTAGCCTTTTCGCCGGGGCGGATGGGTTGTTTTGGGAAACTCACTTTGGTGCAAGTGCAGTGAGCGGTGGCATTGGCTATTGCTACAGCCTTATTGCCGCGATTGGTGTAGACAAACGTGTGCTTAACCACACCGCCAAATTCTTCAATATTGCCAAAATTGTGAGTGACTTTATCGGGGCTAAACGAGTTGTTTCGCTCAGCCGATTGCGAAATTGCTGTTACACAAACAATAGTAAGCATTATGAGGAATAATCGCTTCATTTATTTGCTAATTATGAATAACTGATTGGTAATGAGGATATACAAAATTACTACTTTTTGGTTACAACAAATTTAATTGTGACCACTTTTTATGTTAAAAAAGAATAAGTGCCTACCACAATAAGCCCGTAGGCACTTATCTTTTTATCTATTGAGAGTCAACTAACTATCTTCAATTAGTTGTAGAGCGAGAATTCATACAAACGGCAATATGATGGATACGACGAATAGAAGAAATCAGCAATTTTCAAACGAACATATCTTGCTTGTACTGAGCCATACAACACAACCGGGATTGTTGAACTTGCCCTATATTGTATGTCACCAATACCACTCCATGTTTCACCATCGAGGCTATAATCGATTGAAGCATTTCTGATTCCATAGAAATAATAATATTCATATATTTCTATACCCTTAAAGGCCGTTTCTTTACCAAGGTCAAAAGTAATGCTGACATCTGTTCCTTTAGAGAATCGAGCATATGTACTATTGACTCCATCAATGATATTTTGCAGATTAGTTACACCAGTATCGGAAGAAGTAATACTCCAATCAGTCTTGTCGAGAATGGTCAAACCATCAAGTGAGCCATTGTCGTCGATGAGTTTTGAAGTAACCGAAACAAGGTAGTAAGCAAAACCCACATTTGTGCTTGGACGATAGTTGGCATCGCTACTATCAGTAATAATAACTGGGATAAGATATTCATTGCCAGGCTCGAGTTGTTCAATTCCTGCCTCGCTGATAGTAAGCGCAATACCCTCTTTCGAAGCAGTGGTGTCGGCTTCAATAGTGAGTTGGTTAGTGCTGAGCGAGAACAATCCGTCAGGAGCAGCTATATATTCAGTTCCGTTCTTCTCGTTGTATGCGTCGATTAACGAATTGTCGATAGCAAACTTCACTTGAATTGCTTTGGTGGTAGGAGCAGTGGTTTTGATTGTCTTTTCTCCGTCAAGACTTGTGAAATTGCCCACAGGAGTCTTAACCACCGCACCTTGAGTCAAAGTGGTGGCATTATTGAAATAAACGCGTGTGTATGCAATGCCGTCGAAGTCGTATTCCTCTTCATCGCTGCAACTTGTCATTGAGCAAGAAAGAAGCAGAGCACCGCCTAACGCCAAAAATATATTTTTAAATTTCATAATCATTCTTTTATTTTATGATTTTATATAATCGAATAATATTAGAACGGGCACATTTGGTTTTCCATCCATTGAATTGCGCGATAAGGAGTAGCATTGTAACCGTGACCTGTTTCGTCGCGCACGGTGCCATCGTCCTGCAATTCGCCATTGAATCGCCAATAAGCAACCAGGCCTGGAGTTGTTGGGTCAACATAGCAAATACCATCGTTAAGTTCGGCTGTAGTGCGAGCAACATCCCACACACGACATTCACTCACGCAACCATCAAACATGCGTTGGAAACCAACCGAGCGACCGATTGCGAATGTGTCGTTCCAAGTGTGACCATCGTATGCACAACTCAAGTTGATTGTACCGCCATTCTTGGTTTCAACAAACTGAATCTGTTCACCATCAAGGTAAACACGCAAGTATTGCCCATCGTAAACTGCTGCAAAGTGGTGCCATTTACCAGTGTCGAAACCATCTTCCGACCATGCTCCATAGTGGTCTTTCTTGTCGGGGTGTTCAGCAATGCCAATTGAACCTTTCGACAACTCAAGACGGTTAGTTGGCTGACCTGCACCATCACCGAAACGGAACAAGAAGTTTTCTTCGCAACCGCAAAGCGAACTGATGCCATTTGCCGAATTCGGAGTGCTTGGGAAAGAAATTGGCATCACCTTCATTTCCAGAGTCATTTGCTGGAGAGCCTTCACAGGGCTGTCGTCGCCAGCAAAGCCATAGATGGTGAATGCATTGTTTCGAGCCAAATAAGCAGCCTTGATTCTTATCACCTTCGTAAAGTGGACAAACACAGTGCGCGATGCTTCAAGAACCTTAAGCGAACTGTTGCTAGACGATTGAATCTTGATAGGCAAACAGTATGAAACGCCTTCTTCCAACAAAGTGCCATCGGCAGTGATTTCAAGACCCGAAGAAATGGCTTTACCCTTACTTATCACCACATGGTCACCTTCGAGATGATAACTGCCTGTAGGCGGCATAATGCAATTATACCCATATTGCTTGTTATACTCTTCAAGCAGTTCGGGAGCCTCAACCAAATTTACGGTGATGTCTTCCTCAGCCTTTGCTGTAGAACTTACAGTTACCGCAGTGCTTGATTCGCCTTCAAGAAGGAACTTCACTTTTGGCGAACTCAATGTACCGGTCATAAACAGCGCATCGCCATATTCCGGACCGTTGTCGCAACTCGACAAGCCAAGAGTGAACGCCGTTGCCAGTAATAAAATATATTTTTTCATTGTCGTAAATTCCTATGAATTAAGTTAATAAAATCAATAAACCGCAGGATTCTGAATTTGAATACATTCGCGTGTGCGGAAATAAGGCGAAGGATTGTTTTCGTGAACATTATAGTCACGACCGATGATAAATGCACCGAAACCGCCTTTACGTCCTGTTGAAGGCTGATAACGAGCTTGATTGTACATCTCTTGCATTGTGCCCGACCATTTGTCGCCCATATTGCAGCAAAGCACACATTTTTCAGTAGGCCAACCACTTGCCAACGATGTTGAACCGCTATAAGCCTGTTGGAAGAAATAGTCGCAATAAGGTTCACACTTTGTGCTGTTTGAACCGTCAACACAAAGCAACTTATCGCAAATACCCTCTTGATTAGCCATTTCATCACCGAAACGTTCACGAATCAAAGCCAAACGCTCCTCTTTAGTAATATCTGGGCTTGGTCCCATATATTGGCCAATATACTTCATAAAGTGAACAAAATAATCACCATTTAAGAAGTCACCTTCTGGCTCAAAATCGGCATCAAAACCATCAAGGTCATTTAAAAATACCGAATTAATGAATGTGTCGGCATACATCTCAATGGCCTGCAACAAAGCAGCCTCGCGTTCTTCACCTGCAGGCATTGCTTTTGCCGCAAGATAAGCCTGTTTGAAATCTTCTTTGTCACTTTCAGCATCGATACGAACAATATGCACCGTAAGCATTTTGGTACCTTTTACCTTTTGCACAAAGCGGAATTCATCATAGATATCCTTATCCTTATCTGGCGAAGGAATTCCGCCCCAAAGCGAGATAATATCAATACTGTCGGGCAATGCGCTAAAACGGCAAGCACCGGAGTGCATCGAATAGTTGTTAAACCATCCAAAAGCGATAGAGTGGTCGCTATTCTTATAGTCGCGTAAGTTTTGATAATAGAGGTCGCTATAGGTGAAAGGCTTTTCAATTTCTTTGTTTTCGATGTCGGTATCGCACGAAACAAACGCAGCAGTTCCAACCATTAGTGCCAATAAATATTTAATTGCTTTCATTTTCGATTTCAATTTTAAAATTATTGTAATTGGGAAAAAACCTTAACGCTTAACATCCCACCAGAGGCGAGTGCCGGCTGTGTCGATACCGCCAAGCAATGCAACTGCAGCCTGAGTGTTGGCAGTGTTGTTTGAATACTCGGTAGTTGGGAACCTTAAGCGGCTGATAAGTTCGTTATTAGCCACATCGGTTTGATAGCCATAGTTGTAGATGCGCACCCAACCAGGCAAGCCTGTGCGACGCATATCGCTCCAAGCCTCTTGGCCATCGGGGAACAAAGCAATCCACTTTTGCAAAGCAATCTTCTTGAGATTTTCGCTGTCGTTGCCGTCTTCCCAGCAAATTGATGTGTAGGTAAGCATCGAAGTAACACTGGTAGCGCGACTGTTATATGGGTCGGTATACGTGTCGAGTGCACGCTTTTCGGTGTCGGCAATGTAAGCATCAGCACCACCAACGCCCCAATAATCGAACGATGCCTTGATGCCGGCTTCGTAGTATTCGCGAGCCGACTTTGTGCCCAAATCGAAACGCAATTTTGCCTCAGCAAGGAGGAAATTGGTTTCAGCAGCGTCCATCCATTTCATACCATCGTTGCTATTGGAATTCATGCTCGAGGCGTTGTTGATATAGTTGTCTTTATTCACACTTGGCATACCGTTGCGCACTCCGTGATATGCGCCATCGGCAGCAGGAACATAATATGCACTCACGCGAGGGTCGGCAAGACCATTGAGGTAGCAATCCATTGTTGCACTCATCTTTTCGTCGTTCCAACTTACGGTAATTTCGTAGAACGGATTGATGAAAGTGAGATAAGTTCCTTGATGCAAATATGCGGCATCGTCGACAGTCTCGATAAACTGACCGAGGTCGACACACTTGGCAATTTCTTCGCGAGCCTTAGCCTCGTTGACGTTCGATACGCGCATTGCAAGGCGCAAGCGGAGAGTGTTAGCAAACTTGAGCCATTTAGCCACATTCCCTGAATAGATATAATCGTACTTAGCCATCACACGGTCCGAACTCGATTTAGAGAAATCAGAGAGCACAGTGATTGACTCGTCAAGTTCGTTAAAGAAACTTGCATACACATCGGCTTGGCTGTCGTAAGCCACCTGAGTGCCAGTGCCGAACTTGCTGTAAGGAATAGGACCAAACATATCGGTGATTCGGCTCATACCAAGAACGCGCACCACGGTGCCCATTGCACGAGCCACCGAACCATCTTCGGTGTTTTCGTAAAGCGATTTATATGGCTGCATGATGTCGGTGTAGGCATCGTTGAAAGCAGCATTATACCAGTTGGGATAAAGAGCATAATGGTCATTGTTGTAATTGGTGTATGACCACGAAGTGATTGTAGCAAGATATCCAGCAAAAAGGTCACCGGCAAGAGCCTGAGTAATTTGATACTCGGCACTCTTGTTATCGCCAACAATGAAAACGCCCTTTTGCATCTGGCTGAAAAAGCCACCCACTTTCAGGTTGTCGTATCCCATTTGTTCTTCAGTGGCTTCGTTTGGATTGGTGTTCCACTTTTCGAAGCTGTCGGTGCATGCGCTGAACACTGATGTAGCAGCCAAAGCGCTCACGCCGAGAACCAATTTATATATCGATAACTTATTCATGTTAGTCAGTAGGGGAAATTATTAAAAGTTAAGTTTTACAGAGAAACCAAGACTGCGGAGGCTTGGCATCATAAAGTAGTCCATACCATCGAAGTGTGTACCTGTAGAGGCGGTAAGTTCAGGGTCGTAAGGAGCTTTGCAGTAGAGCATGAACAAGTTGCGACCAATGAATGCCACATTCATGCTCTTGACAAACTTAACCCACTTTTCAACAGGGATGGTGTAGCCGAGCGAAAGTTCGCCCAAACGCACATTGGTTGCACTGTAAACATAGCAAGAACCTGCACCAGAACCAACAGTCTGATAATACTTCTGCACAGCATTCACAGGATAACCATTGATGAGCACATAACCAGCATCGCGAGCATCAGCAGTGACTTTCGACACACCGTAGGCATCCATCATGGCTTGTGTCATCGAAACACATTCGCCACCTACACGAGCCGTAATGAGGAAACTGAGGTCGAGTCCCTTCCAAGAGAAACTGTTGGTCCAACCCATGCGATATTTTGCTTGCGAGTTACCAGCATAGATATAACCGTCGCCAAGAGGACCAGCATTGCGGTCAACTGCCACTGTGTTGTTCAAATAGTCAACGTCAATCAAACCATGAGAGTCCTGACGCAAGCAAGTAACATAGAGGTCACCAAGTCGTCCGCCTTCAAAAATACGATTCTTAACATTACCAATGCCAAGAAGGTCAATATGATCTTGTGATATTTCAATTCCGCCTTCGAGAGTAGTAGGTTTGAGCAACTTAACCACCTTGTTGCGGTTGATTGAATAGGTGAATGTTGAGCGCCAGTTAACTGGGCCGAGTGGTTGGTTAACACCGAAACTGAGTTCAAGACCCTTGTTGTCTACTTGACCACCATTAATGTAGATTGAACTATAGCCAGAAGATGATGCCAATGCAGGGTTGAACAACTGATTGTAGGTCGATGTCTTATAGAGCGATACATTCAAGTTAATCTTGTCGCCCCAGAAGTTTGATTGAACACCCACTTCCCATGCCTTTGTACGTTCAGGCTTAAGATCCTTGTTAGGATAGGTGGTAACAGTTGATGGAGTTCCCGATTCCAATGGATAGGTTTGGTAAGCCTTGAAACGCAATGGAGCAGCATTACCAACTTCAGAATAACTACCGCGAACTTTCAAGAATGAAAGCACAGGGCTCTTGATGCCGAACAAGTCGGTGATGATAGCCGAAACGCCCACCGATGGATAAGCCACCGATTTAGTTTCGGTGTAAGCCAAAGCCGACGACCAGTCGTTACGAGCGGTAAGGTCGAGGTAAAGTTTGCTTTGCCAACCAATTTGTGCAGTAGCAAAGATTGATTGCACTTGGTCGTGATAGTCGCTATCATCGTTTTTAACCATCGATGTTGGCGACACATTGCGTAACGAGAACAAGTTAGCAACCGAATTAAGGTTACCACCAACGTATGTGTAATTATAATTGATATCTTGAATACTTGTACCGACATTTGCAGTGAGCGAGAAGTCACCGAAATACTTATCTATACTCAACATAGCATCCGCATAGATTTGACGAGTGTTTTCGTCACCCTTGAAATATGCACCATAAGTGTCTGCAAAAATAGCATCGGTACTTGCGCTATATTTCTTTTCGTACATTGCCGAAGTGTAGTCCATCTTGGCACGACCGGCAATCTTGATTCCCTTAGCAATTTCGTAGGTCAAACCTCCGCTTATGAGGAAACGGTTCTTATGATTGACGAACTTGTCACGGTTGATAATCCAATATGGGTTTTGCATACCGATACCCATATTTCCCCAAGGCCAGTATTGCACCTTGAAGCCGCGTGCCTCGCTATACATCTCGAATTGCTGATATGTTTCGAGGCTATAACTTGGCGAAAGCAAGTAAGTGGAAACAATCGGGTTGAAATATTGACCTTCCGACACCATATTTTGCTCGCGAACGTTCATATACATTGCGCTGAGGTCGAGGTTCAACTTATCGTCGAGCATTTTAGAAGTGTTGCGAATCGAGAAGTTGTAGCGGTCGAGAGTGTTGTTGCCAACAATACCTTCAGCATTGGTGCTGGCGATTGAAGCATAAGTCTGGTTCTTGTCGTTTCCGGTTGAAAGAGTCACCGAGTTAGTGGTATTATAACCAGTTTGGAAGAAATCCATTGGGTTGTAACTGCTTGGCGAACCAAGTTTTTCGCCCCAACTGTTGAACGAACCGGTTGCAGCACCGTAGGTGTTTTGGAACTCCGGAGTGCGGAACGGATTCATGAACTGAGAACTGTTGCTATAAGTGAGCGATGTGTGATTTTCCTTACCGCGTTTGGTGGTAATCATAATCACACCGTTTTGGGCTTCGTGGCCATAAAGAGCCGAAGCAGCAGCACCGCTAAGCACCGAAAGGCTTTCGATATCGTCAGGGTTAATCATCGACGCACCGTCGCCCGATTGGCCCATACCGCTGAAGTAGTCGTTTGGCTGATTGGTTTGCAATGATGGCATTGGAATACCGTCGATTACATACAATGCGTTGTTGTCGCCATTGATTGACTTAACACCGCGCATCACCACCTTGGTACTACCACCGATACCTGCCGACGACGAGGTGATTTGCACACCTGCCACCTTGCCGGCAAGAGCATTGATGAAACTTGCATCCTTAACATCGGTGAGCACATCACCCTTGATTTGTTGGACGTTGTAGCTCAACGCTTTTGCTTCTTTCTTGATACCGAGAGCAGTTACAACTACTTCATCGAGCACTTGCTTGTCCTCTTGCAGAGTGACGCTGATGTTGTCCTGCGCCTTGATGGTCTTGGCTTGATAGCCTACATACGACACCTTCACGTTGCTGCCTTCGGGCACTGTGAGGGAGAAACGGCCTTCAAGGTCGGTAGATGCTCCGATTGATGTGCCAGGAACTTGCACTGTGGCACCGATTACCGGTTCGCCGTTGGCATCGCGCACCTGTCCCGAAACTTTTTTCTCGGCTTTTGCTTTTGTTTGCTTCGCACTTGTGATAACAATGTAGTTATCCTTGATAGTGTAAGTGCAATTTGTGCCTTTGAGGGCTTGCTGAACGGCATCGAGCACGTCGGCATCCTTGGTCAAAGTCACCTTCTTACTAACGTCAAGTTCCGTGCCGTTGTAAGCCACCTTATACTTCGACACTTGTTCGATTTTGTCGAACAATTGCTTCAGTGTGGGGTGCTCATTACCGAACGAAACTTTCTGCGCATTGATTGTGGAACCGCCCGAAAGCATGATTGCAAGGCTTAGTCCCATAATCTGAATAAATCTTTTACTCATTTGGGCATTTAGTTTTTAATGGTTATGTAAAAAAATTTTATTAATTATGCTACACTCAAGACAGTTCATAGCGAAGATTCACCCAATGCAAAACCAAATAATTAACACTGTTTAACACGCGGACTGATAAACTGCATTTTTACAATGGGAGCACCCATGAGATTGCTCAAAGGTGCTCCAACAGAAAATTTATAGTAATATACCTTAATTGAATCAATTGACATAAACAACGTCGCCCTTCATCTTGTATTGGAATTGCGGCACAAGCATGTGCACAATGTTAAGAATGTTGGTGAGGCTTTCATCTTTGTTAAAGCGTGCACGAATACGCTGATTAAGATATTCGGCATCCATCTGACCCACAAACTGCACGCCGTGCGAGCGTTCGAGTTTCACGAGCAAATCGCTAACCTTGATGTTATTGAAAAAGATGTAACCGTAACGCCACGACGAATAGTCGGATGTTTGCACACGATTGCATTTAAACTTGCCGTTTACGTTGCTATAAGCCACCATGTCGCCCGGCTTCAGAATCACGCTCGTGTTGTTGAGTTTGTTCAGCACTTGCAGGCTGCCTTTTTCGAGAGTGGTTATAATGTTTTCGTCCTCGGGATAAGCCGACACGTTGAACTCGGTGCCAAGCACTTTCATTTCGAGGTTTGCCGACGACACCACAAACTGTTTGTCCTTATTGTGGGCAACTTTAAAGAATCCCTCGCCCGAAAGATACACCCTGCGCTCGTTGTCGTTGAAATTCGAAGCAATCACCAGAGTGCTGCCGCCATGCAGCCACACATGGGTCTGGTCGGGCAGGACAAACTGCCTATTGGTGCCCAGCGGAGCATAGTAGTTTGAATATGTGATTGGTCGGTCGAGTTTGCTACGCAGATTAAAGTCGTCGACAGCCAGGACAGCAAGCAACGCCACCGTAACAATAGGCAGAATCCACATTGCTGCCCAACGAGCCATTTGGCGGAATCGGCTACGCGGCCGCATCGGCACCACATTGCCCAAGCGAGCAATGCGCTCACGCACACGGGCATAGGCATCGTCGACAACATCATCGGGCAATGTCGCCGCTGTTGTGCTTTGCCACAATTCTCCCATGGCATCGTTCCAATCGGCATCGTTGGCATGTGTGAGCAAGTCGGCGTGAAGATTTTCAACCACATCGGGCTGCTGCTCATTGTGGAAGAACTCATTAAGTCGACTGCTCATTTCTTTATTTGTCATAAATTTAAAAAACCTGCTCTAAATAAATTTTATTATTGTTATAGACAATCGCAAAAGCGGTTACACCCAAAGCGAGCCATTAATAATAAGAAAAATTAACATTTTCATCGCTTTACGAATGTCGTTAAGTGCCAAGTTCAAGTGGTTTTCCACCGTTTTTCGCGTAATGCCCAGACGCACGGCAATCTCGTCGTTGCTTAATTGCAGTGTCCGGCTGAGCCGAAACACCTCGCGGCGCTGAGGGGGCATCTTGTTCACAGCCATGTCGATAATCACGCGAGTGTCATCGGCAACCAACTGAGCCTCCGGGTTGTTGCTGGTTCCTGACGGCAGTTGGTTGACCAACTCGTCGGAGATGTCGGTGAACACAGCATTTTTCGATGCAATGAAATTCAGCACCGAATTTTTAGCAAGGCGAAACATATAAGAATCGAAGTTTTCAACCTCATCGAACATTTCACGTTTCAGCCACACCTTCATCATCACCATCTGAGCCAAATCGTCGGCATCATCATCATTTTTCAGCATGCCGTAGGCAAAAGCACGCACCCGAGGATAGTACATATAAAACAGTGTCTTATATGCTCTTTCTTCGCCCATAGCCATCGTATGTAGCAAATGCTTTAGTCTATTCTGCATCAGTTATTTTATAGTGATAATCCTCAGACAAACAATTTTTCTCAGAAAAATGGGTAAAAAGGTTCGATTGGCAAAGTAATAGCAAATTTTTCAAATTCGCAAACTTTTTAAATATCAAACGTCTGCAATATTTGATTAATCCGCTAAAATTCTTATCTTTGTGATTGATTATCATCAATTGTTTTAGGATTTTATTTTTAGTTGTATCATCTGACTTTACATTCTTTCGGATAATATGTACGACACTCTATATCTTGTACAATACACTTGCTTTATCAGCACCGCCATATTAATGATTCTGCTGATAATCTCGCGTTTCCACACAAAATGGATTAACAAGACCTACGAAACTTCGCGGTGGCTGTTGATATTTGCCATGTTTCTGCTCGCCTCGCATTACGTACTGCAAATGGTGTTCGGAATACGTGCAAAAAGCGATTACATCGGAGCACTGGTGAACATTTTGTTCTACACGCCTGTGAGCATCCTCATCTCCTACTCGATATTTCACATGGAGTGCAACGCCCGCAACCGGTTTAAATCTCGCGTCACAGGCATTATCGCCTACCTTATCATCCTTGTAATGTTTGTTTTGGGATACACCAACAACCAAATTATACAAAAGCCTTTCGCACTTTATGGCATGCACACGGTGTTTATGATATATATGCTCACCTCTGTAGTGATTCTTGTCATAATCTTCAACCGAAAACGCAAAATCATCGACCAAGAGATTGGCGGCGATATTCAATCGTATATCAACTACACCCGCGCCGGCTTTATAATTCTCGGCGGAGCATCGTTGATGGCTACTTTCACGCTTTATTCACGAACTTTGCTTTTCATTGCAGCACCGCTGTTTTTGATTTCGCTCGTTATTTTCGTATGCAGTTTTGTGGCTCTCGGCTATAACATCATTCCAATGCGCGAGTTGCTTAACAACGAAGATTCCGACCTCCTCACCTTCAACAATAATAGCACTGTCGAGCCTACCGATTTGTCGCAAACGCTCTCGGAGGAACGCTATGCCGCCATTGTTTCAGCCATCGACCAATGGTGTGCCGAGCAAGGGTTCCGCGACAGCAGCATCACCATTAATGCCCTGTCGAAACGCACCGGAATCGACCGCCACGAACTCACCATTTATCTCGACCAGCGTTATCAATGCTCGTTTCGCATTTGGCTTTCCGACTTGCGCTTCAACGAGGCTAAACGCTTGATGCTGGAGCATCCCGAGTTTAGCAACGAAGCCATTTCAGCCGAATGTGGATTTTCGTCGCACGCCCAACTCTACAACATTTTCCGCAGCAAAACAGGAATGTCGCCCAAGGAGTGGAAGGAAAACAATTTTGGCAAATAAAGCAGCGTGTACTTACACTATTCTGCCAATCCTCTCCACAATTCCATTCGCCCTCTGACTACAGTTCGGCAGCAAAACAAAGTCTATTTCATAGGAATTTTATAACAACGGAGCATCAATTAGACACTATTTTCAACGAATTAGACTTTCAGCCTTGACTTTTTGCACTACTTTTGCACTGTACTTTACGACACAAAATATATTTAATTTCACCACTCAACAGGGGCTTTCTCATCAAACATGAAGAAGTTCCTGTTATTCTTTTTCTTACTTCGACGAGCAAAGCCAAGGATAATGGCAGGTTTTTAGCCGACGTTGAAAAGGCTCAAAGGTGGCCCATTGACGTGAGCAATGCCGCAATTACAGTGGAGCCGAAATTAACGCAATGCCGCAGTTGGGGTGACGACATGAAAAAGTGCGCCCCGACTTTACGAGAAGCCGAGGCGCAAACAAAGGTTATATCAAATCAGTGAAATTTGGTTATTCGAGTGTTTTGCGAAGATAGTCGGTGCAGTCCTCAAAAGTCTTAAACACGCAATCTTCAGGCAGCAATTCCGGTATCACACCAGTGGAATTGAGCATATAGCGCGGTTGCGGCTGAACGATGGTCATCAGCACCATTGTGCCGCGGTCGCGAAGTTCCTTAATAGCTGCCTCCATAGCATATAGTCCCGATTGGTCCATAAACGGCACATTCTTCATGCGTATAATCACAATCTTGGCATCGACAGGGATGTCTTGCATCACCTCCTTGAATCGGGTAATCGAACCGAAGAACACCGGACCATTGAGGCGTTGCACATAGATGCTGTGCTTAGCCTTGTCGGGCATACCGCCTTCATCGGGCCATGGGTTTTCTTTGTCGAAGCCGTTGATTTCGTGTGAATCGTATTGCTTTTCAACCATATCGCTGGCACGCTTCATAAACAGCACACAGGCAATCACCATGCCAATGCCTACGGCAGTGAGCAAATCGACAAACACCGTGGTGAGGAACACCACAATGAGCACAAAGGCATCGTCGTGCGGAATCTTGCGTAAATCGCGGAAACCGCGGAAATCGATAATACCCCAACCCACAGTGATGAGGATGCCGGCAAGCACAGCCAACGGCACATGCTTAACCAAACTGCCCAATCCAAGCAGAATGGCAAGCAGCAACATTGCGTGCACCATACCGCTGATTTTGCCGCGACCACCCGAACGAACGTTCACCACGGTACGCATAGTGGCGCCGGCGCCCGAAATGCCGCAGAACAAACCTGCCATGGCATTACCGATGCCCTGACCGATGAGTTCCTGATTGCTGTTGTGCTTTGTCTTGGTGATGTTGTCAGCCACCACCGAGGTGAGCAGGGAGTCAATCGAGCCAAGTCCGGCAAGCGTAAGACCCGGAATCACGGCGTGCTTCAAAGCCATCGACCAATCGATGCCGCTGAGGTCGATGCTGCCGTTAACGAAGAACGGCAGCGGCAGTCCCGTAGGGATGGTGCCGATAATGTATTTGTCGGAAAGCCCAACAGGCAACGCAATCAATGTCATTGCCACCAATGCAACCAACGTGACAGGCACATTAGGGTTCTTTATGAACTTTGGCAACAAAGCAATGATGGCAATGGTGCCAAGTCCGAGCAACAGTGCCTCAACCGAAAAACCTTCGGAAATGATTTCGGGGAACTGCAATATCATATCCACCACCAGCACAGGCGATTTCATGCCCATAAGCGGATAGATTTGCTGCAAAATAATAATCACGCCAATACCGCTCATAAATCCCGAAAGCACAGGATAAGGTATGTAGCGCACCAATTTTCCCAACTTGATGATTCCGAAAAGAATCTGGAACAAACCGCAGAATATGCCGGCAAGCGACATGGTGATGAGAACGGTTGACAGATTGCCGCTTGACGATGCCCACACGCCGCTTATCAATCCGGCTGTAATCACCGTCATCGGACCCGTTGGACCACTAATCTGCGAAGGAGTGCCGCCAAACAATGCGGCAAAGAATCCGAGCAACGTGGCTCCCACAAGACCCGCCAATGCACCCATACTGGCTGCCGAGGGGTCGTTAATTCCTCCAAAAGCCTGAATACCAAACGCCAATGCCAATGGCAAGGCAACTATACCGGCAGTGATACCACCTGTAATATCGCCCTTGATATTCTTTGTTGAAATAAAACTCATTCTTAAGAAAGTTTTTGTGAATAATAATTTTTTAAACCTAAAACTCACCGCAAAATTACAAAAATTCATCCATACAGCAAAAATTAGTAATACTTCATCACACCCAACGCGACACATTTAATGTTTGAGAGCACACCTTGTTGCCGATGCAATGTCACATTTTAACGCCATACCGACTTTCTCGTTGCGCTAAATTTGCATCTTGATTGATAAACAAACCATGAAAAACACTGACACACAAAAAGTGGAGGCTAACCACGATTGCAACATCGAGGCAATAATGGCAGAAAACGAGCGTCGCAACGAGGCGCTGCGCTGCCATTACGACCCAATTACGGGCGTGGGCTGCTATGGCGTGCGCATTGCCGTTGACCGCCACGGCAAGCAGGTGATGGTGCCAGAGGCGATGGCTGCGCTCATCACGCCCGACATGAGCGACGAGGTGTTCAACCGCCTGCGGTTTTGCCACGATTTTGAGTACTGGTGCGCCTGCTGCGTAACGGTGAAGGACAAAATCACCTGTCGCAACCGCCGCTTGGTGCTCAACGCTCCGCAACGGCGCATGCTTGCCATGCTCGAGGATATGCGACTGGCACGCCGTCCCATCAGGCTGATTGTGCTCAAAGCGCGGCAATGGGGCGGCAGCACGCTCACGCAAGTGTATATGGCTTGGATGCAAATAATCCACCACACCCATTGCAACAGCATAGTGTGCGGACATTTGCGCGACACGGCTTCAACCATACAGGGCATATACAGCAGAATACTCGCCGATTATCCCGAGCAATATCAGCCACAAGGCGAACCAATGCGCTTTAGGCCTTTTCAGAAAAGCCGTAACATCAGCGAAATTGCGGGCAGGAACTGCCTTGTGGCTGCCACCACCGCCATGAGCCCCGAGAGCGTGCGTGGCATGGACATAGCAATGGCGCACCTCACCGAGGTGGCTTTCTGGCCCACGAGCGCACGGCGCAGTCCCGAGAGCCTTATCCGCTCGGTGTGCGGCTCAATTATGCTCGAGCCCGACACGCTTGTGGTGATGGAATCCACTGCCAATGGCATGGGCAATTATTTCCACAGCGAATGGCTGCGAGCGAAAACGGGTTTCAGCGACAAACAGGCATTGTTTGTACCCTGGTATGAGATTGAAATCTATCGAAAAAAGGTGGACAACGCAAGCGCATTGTGGCAAAGCCTCGACGACTATGAGCGCACGTTGTGGCAATCGGGCTGCACGTTGGAGATGATTGCATGGTATCACAGCAAACGCAAGGAGTATAACAGTCACAGCCAAATGCAGGCGGAATACCCCACCAACGACATCGAGGCGTTTGCGTTCAGCGGTATGCCGGTGTTCAACGCCACTCACCTTGAACAACTGCGCCGCCATTGCTCGCTCCCCTATTCGCTCTGCTCGTTCGCCAAGCCGCCCACAAGCGCCGAAGCACTCACCGACGTCCAGTTGTGCCGCAACGACACTGCCGGCGACATCCGCCTGTGGCGCGAGCCGGTGGCTACCGACAAGCACCGACATCGCTATGTGGTGGCTGTCGACGTGGGCGGATTGAGCGACAAGGCCGACTATTCGGTGATTACCGTTATCGACCGCTTGGCGGCACACGGCAAAATGGAGATTGTGGCAGAATGGCGAGGTCACATCTATCACGACCGCCTTGCATGGCTCGCTGCTCAAATGGCAAAATACTACCGCAATGCCTTGCTGGTGATTGAAAGCAACACGCTTGAAATGGAGTATAGCGAAGGCGACGGCACGCAATATGTGCTGAACACTCTGCGCCACCATTATCGCTACATCTATCGCCGAAAAGCCGACCGTTTGGGATTTCACACTAACCGCGAAACCAAAACTGAGGCTATTTTCCACCTAATAGGGTTGGTGCGCGACGGGGCTTACATTGAACACAGCGACGGGGCTGTGAACGAGTTGGCGTGGTATGAACATAAGCCGCGAGGCGGTTTCGGCGCTATTGCCGGACGGCACGACGACATGGTGATGACGCGCGCCATTGGCATGCTGATTGCATCGCGACTGAATTGCTACACTGCTCCCCTGCCCACATTCAGCGATGTGGTGTAATTGGCGAACTTATGCAATACTCGCCCCTGCGCCATTAATCTGCCGAAAGCCCGTTGCCGATATACGCGACGGCTTTGCGGAACCAAAACAAACAAGGAGCCGCAATCAAAAATATGCGACTCCTTGTTATGATTTGGTTTAAAAAAACCTAATTACTTCTTTGCTTCTTCCAAAGATGCTTTACGGAATTCCTTCATTGCCTTTTCGATAGCAAGAGAAGCCTTGCGAGCACGAGTGCCTGCTGCCTTGTTTCCGTTTTCAACTTGTGCTGTTGCATCTTTCAAAAATGCTGCGTAAGCAGCTTGGATTTGTTCAACTAATTCTTTCATCGTTGTTTATTAATTATAGGGTTAATCAAATTTTGTGTAAAGATAATCAAAAAATTATTAATAACACACGTTACAAAAAATATTTAATGAATAAATTACAATAATAAGCATTTTTTTTGCGTTTTGCGATACTTTCTCACTTTTTTCGGCTATACGATGCCAAATAGTTGCATATTCAACGCCTTTAGCAAAAAGTGGTTTCGTTTGGATAAAGGGGTTGCCATCGCAGCAACCCCTTCTCTCGTATTTGTCAAAAATAATACTAATTATTGAGGATTAAATATTACCATTTTATGTTAGGGTCGTAGGTCACCAAGTCGGCTTCGTTCACAAAGGCTTGACGCATGCGCTTGCCTTCGCGATTAACAGCCGATGTGGTTGTTGTACCTGCCAATTCTTTCTTTTGCAAGAATGGATAAACCATATATTTCAAAACACCAACTTTGTTGCCCGAAGCAGCAGGAGTGCCACTGAACGCATAGAGCATCATCGACGAAGCAGTGTAAGTGGTCCAAGTGCCGTTGTCAACGATATCAGCATAGACAATGCCATCCTCGGTAACGTCGACCGACGCATCTTGGAAATGATATACACCATAGTTGATGTAGCCCATAGTTTCATCCCATACGATGTTGTGCATAAAGTATGTGCCATACATGCCCATATATTGTGCGTTGTTGATGTTGAACATCTTATTGGCGTCATCCCAACCCAAAGGCAAAGTCATCGTAGAAGATGTTGATATTGGGAACACGAGGAACAAGCCTTCGCTTTCATCAAGAGCCGATACAGTGGTGATTGTGCCGTTGAAATATTGCAAAGCGCCAGTGTTACCATCGTAGAAAGCGAAATAATATTCGCCGTACATGTCGGAAAGTTCGCATTGCATCACACTAATGGTCTGTTCTTCAGTGCCAGGACCAAACGAATAGATGATATAGCCCTTACGAGGATTGCCGGTGGTGTTTTCCTCAGCCGAGATGGTGAGTTTGCCATCGGCGTAAGTTGCCGTAAGCCAACTTGCCGAAGTGTTGATAACCAAGTCGAGTGTGCTCTTGCAAGGATAAGCCTTGGTGAACGCTTCGTCGCCAACCTTCAAATCGGTGGCACCGCCAAAGTCGATTTCAAACACATAGCCGCGTTGAGCCACGGTGATGGTTTTCTTTTCGTCGCCGCTCATGATGGTGAGCACTGCGTTACGACCCTCAAGGCTGTTGTTTTGAGTAACCGACACATTGATTGTGCCGCCAACAACACTGGTAGTAACCCACTGTGCATCACACTTAACGGTGATGGCTCCAGGAGCGATAACTTCAATTGTGCCGCTTTGAGCTTTGGCATCGAAGGCAACATTGTTGCTGACAATCTGAATGTTGTCGGCGATTTCGTAGCCATGGCCTTCCTCATTCTCGCACGACGAGAACGCTATGAGCATGACTGCTATCGAGAATATGCTTATTAATTTCTTCATAATTCTTTCAAATTTTTAAAAGATTTACATTCAGATGCTGAATTACAATTTTTCCATATCGTCTACTAAGCACGAGTTCAAGTAATAACGGCTTGTAGTTCCAACTTTGGTTGCCAGCCAGCGCCATTCATTAACGTTGTATAACTGACCTGCACTTTTACCTGATGAATCAATCAGCCAAGTCAACCAACCGTCCCAAACGAGAGTTTTGTCATCATTAGGAACCCAAACAAGCATGTTTTCGCGTGTAAGGTCTTTCTTGATGAAGAAACCAGGTGTGAGTAATGTAGGATAGAGGCTACCTCCGCCCATTGCACAAATCCTCACTGTGTTACCATTATACTCGCCAACATCCTGACTTCTCATTTCAAGGCAACCCTTAGCCTTAACAAATGTGAGAACCGGATTGAACTTGCGGTGGAAACCTTCCAAAATGTAGTGGTCGCCTTCTGGCACAAGTTTCACGTCGACATAATATCTTGACGATGATGTGCTCAAATACATTCTATAATCACCTTCAAATTCTTCGAAGAACATATATTCCTCGGGCAGAACACAAGTGAATTGAATGGTAGCGCCCTTTGAATCGGTGCCTGAGAAGATAAACTTCACAGAATCGTAACTAAGTTCCGAAATAGTTGCGCCATTGATTTCGAGAGGTTCAACGAAACGGATACCGGTTGGCGTAGGCATATAGTACTCGCTGTATTCACCACCATTAAGATAGATAGTGATGCGACGCACATCCGGGTCAACATAGGCTTCAATAGAGGTGCCGCCATAAACGCCCGATGCCTCAGGAGCAAAAATGTTTTCGCTTGTTTCAACACACTTTTCAAGGTATTGCACCGGTTCCTCTTTCAGGCGATGGAGATACATGGTGTTGCCCGTACGCTTACCCTTAACGGTGATAAGGTCGTCTTCAACCTTCATAATCTTAAACTCGAAATCGCCGTCGTAAGCCTCATAGCGGCCCGATGATGGAGTGGCGAAGAAGTGTAAGAACTCGTTGTAAGAGTCGAACGTAAGCACTGCGCCGTCGTCGTTGGTCATTCTATAGAGCGATTCGATGCTTTCAGTCAAATCTTCGCTCAACTCGCAGTAGGCTTCAACCGTTTGATTAGTGAACTTGAGGATATAGAGGAAACCGCCGTAAGAGAGGTCTCTATCAGGGAAATAATCCATAACCCAGCCGTTTTCGCTGCTCACGAGAGTGGCTTGAGTTTTATCCATCAACGCTTGGAGGCGTGCCGAAGGCGATTCTTCGAAAATTTCATCCTCCTTGTTGCTGCACGATTGAAGGGACAATGCCAACAATGCTACGCAGCCGAATAACAGTTTAAATATCTTCGCTTTCATTATTCTTCTACTTCTTCGTTAGGTTGATTTGATGATTTCAGAGAGATATCTTCAAGATCCACTTTGCCTGTGAAAATCTCGTTTTGACGGCGCATCAATGCCGAGCGGAGTTCGTCGATGTCGATGCCGAAGCCCGATTGCATATAGTTGCGCACGATGTCGAGTTTAGCCTCGATGAGGTCGGAAGCATCGCCTGCTTCTTCCATCCAAGCAGCCCACTGTTCAGGAGTGTTGGTGATGTACATCGAAAGCATTTCGGCAAAGTCCTCAGTGTAAGAGTTCTGCGAATATGCCGAGATGAAACCGCGAGTGAGATAGCCCACATTGTTAGGCGATTCACTCCAAAGGTCCTCAAGATAGCCATCGTTGGTCACGAACTGGAACTCGTTAGGGATGGTAACTGTTTGGTTGAGGATGTGAGTGAACTCGTGGTGGATGGTCTTAAGATAATAGTAGTTCACAGCGTCGGCGCCACGGCTCATATAGGTCTTCAGGTGGTTAACGCCCGAAAGAAGAATCTTCTTGCCGCCTTCGGCAGTACCGAGGATGATAGTACCATTGTTTTTGTATTCCCATTCACCAATGAGGAAGAACATCTTGGGGAAGTAAGAGCGGGTGAATTCAACGCCGGCAATCTCGTCATAGAGGTCGCAGCAAGTATATTTCACCAAGTGTGCCAAGATAATCGATTCCTCGAGGTTGGCAGGAACGGTGTAATAGTTCAAGTCCGATTCAATCTGCTCGTAGCGATACTTGAACGCGATGTTGTATGGAGCCACAAAGTTTTCCTCCAACCAGAGGTCGAACTGATTCGGCTCATATTTATCGATAGTGATTACACTAATCGATTCATCCGGCTCATCGGTTTCGCAAGCAGTGAACGACAAGCAAAAGCCGGCGAGCATCAATGAATATAATATATTCTTAAGTTTCATATTATTCTAAGTTTTAGAAATTTAACGTATCCACTATTGAGCATTAACGAGGGTTAGGTTCAAAACCAGCAGAAAGAACCTTCGAAGGAACTTGGAAGCAGCGACGGTTGTCGTTAACTTCGAGCCAATCGGTAACACTTTCAGGTTCGCCAGAGGAATTCATCACGCGGCGAGGAATTACGATGCCGAAACGGCGAATGTCGAACCAACGCATACCCTGACCAACAGTTTCGATGCGGCGGAAGTCGAGCACACATTGCAAGAGGGTTTCTTGCACGCTGCCTTCGCTCACGCTGCCCATAATCGGGTTGAGGTGTTTTTTGCGAGTCGACAAAAGTTTGTTGGCATCGCTGTAGCAATAGTCAAGACTATTATAATATTCCTGAATGTTTTCAGGAGTAAGAGTCTTTGTCGACTTTGTGATGTTTTGCATCCACAATGTGAGGTCGGCAGCGGCGTCGGTATTATTGCCAAGCCAAATATGAGCCTCGGCGCGGTTGAGCAAAGTTTCGTCGGTTGTAATCAACGGATAAACAGCCTTACGATAACCAATACCGGCTACAGGGTCGGTGTATTCAAACTTGTAAGGAATCTTCCACCAGATTATACGGTCGAGGTTGGTGGCAACGTAAACCTTAGGCAGTGAGCGATACATTGTGTATGAGCCCCAAATGTTGTTTGTTGAATAGATGGTTTCGTGCGAAGCCAAATAGTTGCCATGTGAGTAGCGGGTCCACACGCGGTAAGGACCGAATGCCAAACCAATCGACGAATAAGAAGTTGCCAACACAAGGTTGCAGTTGCGTTCTGCGCTGATGTATTCGTTGCAACGGCTCTGATAGTCGTTAATCACGCTGTTATAAGCAGCCCAGTCGCGAAGTTGCGATTTCGGGTTGGTGCCGAGCACCACGTTAGCGCAGTCGATACACTTTTGATACTGACCGGTGTAGAGATAGAAGCGGGCAGCAAAAGCATAGGCGGCTTTACGGTTCCAGTGATATTTAGGAATCTTCAAGTGGCTGTCATCGATGATTGGCAGAGCCTCCTCGATGTCGGCTTGAATGTTTGCATAAAGTTCAGCAAGTGTGCCACGCTCGTATTCAGGGGCGAGTTGAGTTTCAGGGCCCTTGAGGTAAGGCAAGCCGAGATTTTTATCGGCAGTGTCGGGCGAGTAAGGCATACAGAACATGTTTGCAAGCATAAAATAGTTGTAAGCACGAGCAATGAGTGCTTCGCCCTTACATTCTTGCAGGGTCTTAGAGAGCGTTTCGCCGTGACCTAAACCGGCTTCAATTTTTTCGATACCGGCAAGAGCCTCATTTGCGTTGGCGTTGGCGTTGAACGAACCATCCCAGAAGTTTTCACAAGAGTTGTTGTTCGACTCCACTTCATCCTTCCAAGCGTATGTGTAATCGATAAAGCGGTCGGTGTACGGGTTGTTTTCGCCAAAGTCGTCAACGTTGTCGCTGGCATATTCCGAAATGATAAGGTGGTCGTTTTCGGTGTAAGCCGAAACAAGGATGGCAGAGATTTTCGACTCAGTGTCCACCTCAGCGCGGTTGTCGGGCATTTCATCGAGGAACTTGTCGCACGAGGCGAAAGTCATCGAGCCAAGCGCCAGAGCCGCAATCAAATATATATTTTTCTTTTTCATATATTTCTCAAAAAAAGCATTGATTAATGTTGTCATTGTATCTCAATTAAAGTCCAACACGCAATGTGAGAGTGAACTGCTTAGCCATAGGAAGAGCCACACCACCAGTATTGAAGAATTCCGGGTCTTGACCGTTGAGTTTCTTGTCGGAATAGAGCAAGAACAAGTTGGTAGCCTGGAGTTTGAGCGACAGATTGTTGATGCGCAACGAGTTGGTGATGGTCTTTGGGAAATCGTAAGCAACCGACACTTCCTTCAAACGGATGAAGTCGCCCTTAGCGATACGCTCAGTTGAATAGTTGTAAGCGTTGTAAGCGTAACTGAGGTTTGTGTCGTTCTTGTTTTGGATTTTCGAAGCAATAACAGGAATGTTGGTGCGTTCTTCGTCGCCTGGAACAACCCAACGGTTGATGAACTCGCGTGGAGTTGAATCGAGGTCGTCATAAGTGTTAGAGAACACTGGGTCGAGACGTACAACATTGCCGAACGAATAAGTCACGAACACATTAAATGTGAAATGCTTATATTTGAAGATGTTGCCGAGCGAACCTGTGTCGGTTGGGTCGATAGAACCTGAATATTCAAGGAAGTCAAGGTTGTCGCGTTCCTGGAAGTAGATACCAGTAGTGGTTACGTTGCCGTCCTGGTCGAGGAATGTTGGCAAACCTTCGCTGTTCAAGCCGCGGAACGGAATCGAGAACAACGAACGCACTGGATAGCCTTCTTGAGCGAAACCGTTACCTGAAACGAGGTCGATTACGCGCTTCGAAGTCTTAAGGTCGGTAACCTTGTTCTTTGCGTAAGAATAGATGAAGTTGGTGGTCCACTTAAAGTTCTTGGTGACGATGTTATCGGTTGTCAAACTGAGTTCAACACCATGCGAACGCATCGAAGCGATGTTACCATATTTATTTATCTGACCACCGATACCCTGTGTGGTGGCAAGACCGATAAGGTCGTAGTTGTTACGCTTATACCAGTCAACTTCGAGATTGATGCGGTTGTTCAAGAAACCGGCAGCCAAACCGATGTTAAGCTCGTGCTTCTTTTCGTAAGTCAAATCGCTGTTAGCGAGGTCAACCACTTGCAAGCCGCTTTCGCCCACTGTGGTGAACGGACGCCATGGAGTGTAAGCCGAGATAACTGCATAAGAATTGGTAACGGCTGGACGGTCGGCAGTGAGTGAGTAAGAAGCCTTGAGAGTGAGGTGGCTCAATGCCGGCTCAAGAACGTTGAAGAAACTTTCTTCGTGTACGTTCCAAGCACCCGACACGTTCCATGTAGGCAACCAACGTGCCGAACGGCTCTTACCGAGCGAGTTGGTACCTTCATAACGAACTGTTCCGTTGAGTGTGTAGCGATGCTTCCACGAATAGGTGGCTGTTGCAAAGAATGCAGCCGAACGAACGTGTGAGTTGGTCATCGAATAGTAAGCCGAGTTGTCTTCTTCGCCTTTCTTAAACACCTCGTAGGCATACTTTGGAATTTCGCCCATTTCGTATTGCATACCCCAGCCGCGGAACCATGTGCGGTGACGGTCGGTTGAGTTGGTTTCCATACCACCATAGAAGTTGAAGATGTGGTCCTCGTTGAACACGTCGTTATAGTTGACGCTGGCACGGAAGTCCCATCCGAACATGCTGTTGTCGCTGCGTTCGTAGATACCGCCGTCAGGCAACACTGAGATTGGGAACGAACCTGGTTTATCAGGGTCGGTATAGAGGAACGGGTTGTTGTCGCGAATGGTGGTTGTGCCCATTGCACGATAAGCCAAAGTTTGGTTAGAGTTCTCCTTGATGAAGTGCTCTTGTGTGGTTGAAGAATACTTCATGGCACCCAACAAAGTGAGTTCAACCTTGTTGATTGGCTTGTAAGAGAATTTACCCGAAACGCGGACATCGGCAACCGAGAGGTCCATATAGTTATTCTCCAATTCGTTGAAGATGTTGAATGGAGCATAGTGGCGAGTGTAGTACTCATTAGGGTCGAGAGCACGCGAGGTGTTCAACGCATAAGAATAAGGGTTGATGTCGAAATCACGCTTCACTTCACCCGAAACGGCGTCGATTTCCGAACTCAATGTGCCAGGGGCTCTTTGCTTACGATACGAAGCGTTGCCAATCATGTTGAACTTCAATTGCTTCGAAAGGTTGTAAGTAGAGTTCAAGTTAGCGGTGTAACGCTCAACCTTGCTTTGCAGAGTCCAACCCGGGTCAGCCATAGCAGAAATTGAAGCATAGTGCTGAGCCTTTTCAGTACCCGACGAAATGCTCACCGAGTGGTTCATCTGAATGTTGTTAGAGAACAGACGGCCAAACCAGTCGGTGTTGCGATATTCGGCAGCACGCAAATAGGCAGCCTTTGCCTCGTCGGTGTTAGCCAAACCAAACTGACCGCTTGAAGCATCGTATTGGCTGATGAGTTGATACATCTTACCATAAACACCGCTCGACGATGCGTTAGCAATTTCGGCATAGTTCAAGTAACCCTTTTGGGCAAGTTCTTGATAAACGCCCATCTGGTCTTGTGAGTTCATGATGTTGAATTCAGAATAACTTGGCTTCAAGCGCATCGTGAATTCACCTGTATAGTTAATTGAGTTTTGTCCTTGTTTACCTCTTTTGGTGGTGATAACAATCACACCAGCCATGGCGCGAGCACCATAGATTGATGTTGCACTACCGTCCTTAAGAATCTGGAAACTCTCGATGTCGTCGGAGTTCAAACCGGCGATAGCCGACGAAAGAAGGGTTTCGGCGTTACCCGACGACAATTCGTCGGCGCTCACGTCAATCACATCTTCCATAATCACGCCATCGACAACCCACAGAGGCTTCGACGAGCCATAGATTGATGTTGCACCACGCACGCGAATCTTTGGAGCAGTACCAAAGGTACCCGACACGTTTTGCACACTCACACCGGCAGCACGACCTTCAAGCGAACGGCTGATATCAGCCACACCATCGAGTTTTGCTTCGGCAGCATCAATTTTGGTGGTTGCACCAGTAAACAATCGCTTGTCGACATTCTGCATACCAACCACAACCACATCATTGAGAACCTGTGAGTTCGCAGTTAATTCAATCCTCAAATTTGTGCCTGCCTGCACTGTCTTGGTTTCATAACCAACATAACTGATTTTGATTTGTTTCACGTTGTCAGGAACGTTCATTGTGAACTTACCGTCAACGTCGGTTGCAGCACCTTGTTTTGTGCCGATTGGCACAACCGATGCTCCGATTACTGCTTCGCCAGTTCCGGCGTCTACCACCGTACCGCTTACAGTCTTTGCGCTCGCAAAGGCTGGAGTCAAAACGGCACAAACAGCAACCACAATTGATAACAGTTTTTTCATACCTTTTTGAATTTTACAATTAGTATTATGATTTATATTAAATATCTTTTATGATACCTGTGACGAGAGATAGCAAAATTAAAAAAATAAACCATAAAATAAAACAAATCTTATCAAGTTTAACATAATGCCGTGTTTTAAACCTAAAATACGGCGCTTTGTAATTAAAACCACACTACAACATAATAGAAAGCAATGATTTCAAATATAAATTAAATCAACAAAAAACTTTTAAACGAATCAAAAAACGCAATTCAACAGATAAACGATTGTAATATAACCCCTTATCCAAATTTGCATCTTGCATTTTGGCAATAATCATAATCAAAATTTTATAATTGCAACTTTTGTTTTACACTGATTAACGAAACAATTTAAATCAGTCGTTGAATTGTTAAAATCAAATTAGTTTTAACAATTAAAATTTAACAAAAGTCGCATAATGCAACAAAATAATCGGCAGCAAACAGCAAATTGTCAGTGAAAAGCGCGCATAAATAGCAAAAATCAAGCGAATTTTGTAACACAAATGTAGGAAAGCGCCCGCCGCAAGTAAAAGCGTCGCAAGTAAGTGTTCAAAAAAGAGACGAAAGAGCCAAACAATTTGCACATTTTGCACACCACCTCCTATAGTATTCTGCGCCACGTGTTGCACTATGCTCACACCGGGCTAAACGCCTTGCCTTTCGGATTCCGCTTTGCACATTCTGCTCCCAAGGTGATTCGCAATAGCCCTTCGGTTGCCCACAACTATGCACAAACCGCGGTGCGACACATCGGCAAAGCACTCCACGCACAAACAAAAAAAGGGGCGTTGCACTTAAGCAACGCCCCTTTGATATGGGTTGAAAACTAATTTCTAAACCGAGATTAGTTCACCTTAGTCAGACTTGTTTGATACCAGCCAAATGCACCTGCTGAACATACAGCAGCCCAGTATTCCGAGTCAACATTGCCTTCGGCATCGTAGTTAAACGCACAGCTTCTTGTGTAAGCATATCCACCATCAGCAGGGAATACCAAACCATAGAAGTAAACGTTACCATAAGTTGGGTGAACATAAATAATCGACGATGGATCGGTAGTGATAGTCTTGTTTTCAAAATCAACAGTACCGATGATAGTCATACCACCACCCCAGATGTTGGTGATTGCCACCTTATTATACAAGCCATTGTATTGTTCAATCTTTACGCCGTAAGCACCGCCATCAATCTCACCAGTATCGAGATCGGTGTCAAGAGCCATATAAGTGCCGAAGAGATAAGTGTCTTCAAACTCAGGAGCCTTAGGCAAAGTGAGGCTCTTAACTTCGCTCTTAACCATACCCTCAGTCTTAGTGAAAGCATAAGCGCAAACATAGTAAGTAGTGTTATCCTTCATGTCGCCAACAGTAATAGCGAACGAAGTGGTAACTTCTTCAGCAGCCACAGCAGTGGCATTGTTCAAATCAGCATTGTCGGCATACAAGAAACCAACTTCGAGAACGCCTTCAGTGGAACTAACGCTACCTTCTGCTGAGAACGACGAGAAGTCGATAGCATCAGCCTTAGTGACTGTGGCAGAAACATTGCTTGGCTTTTCGAATTGAGCGTCAATGCTTGCCTTGCTGCCCATTTCGTCGTCGCAACTGGCAAGACCAGCAACGATGGCAAGGCAAGGAACTAATATTTTAAATAATTTCTTCATATTAAATTCTAAAAAATAGTGATTTAATTACACACTGATTATTCGTTCTGGTCTTCCTCGTTGATAAGAGTGTTCTCTTGAATTTCACGTTGAGGAATCTGATAACGCCAACGCTTGTCGTGAGCAGGAATTGTGAGTGCATAACCAGCCAAGTGGTTGTTGCCTTCATAATTGCGGTCGATACCCTTGTTGAGGCGCTTCAAATCGAAGAAAGCAAAGCCTTCACCCCAGAGTTCGATGCGGCGTTGCATCCAAATGTCGTCAACAGTAACACTGGTCTTGTTCCAAGTTGCATCGCGCTTCGACATGAGTTCCTGAAGTGTAGTAGCAGCCTTAGCGCCATCGCCTTGGTGAGCATAAGCTTCAGCCTCGATGAGCACCATTTCAGCAGCACGCATGTAAAGGTAGTTTTCAGTCCAGTCGCTGTTGTGACCGAATTTAATATTAGCATATGGCATCTTTGCACCAGTGGTAACACCGCTAGGGTTGCCATCAGGACCATTGAACCAACTCTTACGAGCATCATTATCGCTAATATTGTCGTAAAGACGAGCATCAATCAACTTAGTGCAGTAGCCAATACCGCTATAACCTGGAGCCAAGTTAGAAATGTGCGACGAGAACGATGCAAATGTGGTTTGAGTTTCAGTGGTGTGAGCAAAGCCCCACATCCATTCAGTGTTGTTAACAGTCTTGAAGCCATCGTAGAGGCCCGAAGAAGTTGCACTCATGATTGTGTAGTTCTTACGAGCAGCAGCAGCGTGTTCAGCAGCCTTTGCCCATTGTTGGCTAAGCAAATAGTAGCGTGCAGCGATACCGTGAGCAACACTTGCATCAATGTAGTTCTTTGAAGGACGAACGTAACCTGCTTCGAGGTTTTCGATAGCCTTAGTGACGTCGCTTTCGATTTGAGCGAACACTTCACCAACGGTGTTACGGCCCTTAGCAGCAGCGATTTCCTCTGTGGTCTTGCCATCGGCAGGAGTGTACATCAAAGGAACACCAGGAGCATTCACGTTGTTGTTACCAGCCTCATCAACTGTGAACTGATACAATTGAATCAGATAGTAGTAAGCCAAAGCACGTTCAGCATAGGCTTGACCAAGAAGGCCCTTTTGAGAAACTGTTTCACCGCCATTAGGATAAAGGCTGATGATTTCGTTAGCCTTAGCAATATAGGTGTAGAAGTTAGTCCACATGCTCGATGTACGACGATAGTTGTACATACGGTTGTCGAACTGATAGTCGTAGATAAACCAGTGCGAAGCCGAGAATGCGATATCTTCGCTCATCGCGTTGGTGGCAAGCATCACACTCATATAGCCGAATTGATCGTGAGAACCTTCGTAAGTTACCATATACGACCACAAACCGTTCAAGAATACGTCGGGATTCTCGCCGGCAGCAGTGGCAGCCGATTCAGAATCGAGGTTTGCAGTGTACTCAACATCCTCAAGGAACGAATCGCCACACGAAGTCAAACCAGCCACAGCCAGCAAACTTGCTGCAATATATTTATATAATTTCATAATTTCCTTAGATATTATAGTTTAGTTATTATAATGTGAGGTTCAAACCAATTGAGTAAGAACTCAATGCTGAATAAACATAACCTGTACCACCCGAGAAGCTCTGACGTGGGTCAAGGCCCTTACGCTTCGATTGCAACCACATGTTGTCGCCAGTGAGGTAAACACGGAGGCGGTCAACACCAATCTTTCTGATGAGGTTCTTTGGCAAAGAGTAGCCAATAGTGAGGTTGCGGAGGCTGAAGTAAGAAGCATTGATGAGAGCGAAGTCGCCACCAAGTGCTTGGTTTTGGTCTTGGTAAATCAACTGAGGAATGTTAGTGTTGGTGTTAGATGGAGTCCAACGGTTGAACATATCCTTGTGGAAGTTTTCGCCAGCATCACCAGTGTTCATAAGGCTCATGTATTGTGAATCCCATACATAGCCACCGATTTGGAATGCAGTTTGAATCGACAAGTCGAAACCGAATGCCTCAACTGAAGTAGACAAACCACCAGTGAGCTTAGGAATTGCCGATTTGCCAGTTTGACGGAGCGATGCTTCAGAAGTAGTGTTAACTATAGTTACTTCTTCTTCGCCGTTTTCGTTAGTAGTGTACTTGTTGTACATTGGCTTACCAGTTTCAGCATCAACGCCTACGTATTCATAAGTGTAGAAGTCGTAGAGCGAACCGCCAATCTTACGCCAGTAAGAACCTGATTGATAACCATCAGGATATTCCGATGCAGGCTTCGAATCTGGCAACTTGGTCAACTCGTTCTTGTAGTGAGTGGCATTGAGGGCTACGTTCCACTTGATGTTCTTGGTCTTAACGATGTCGGCATTCAATTCAATTTCAACACCAGTGTTCTTCATGCTCATTTCGTTGCGGTAAATCCAAGTAGGAGTACCTTCCGACGAAGCCAATGGGCTTGCATAAAGCATGTCCTTAGTTTCCTTGATGAAGAAGTCGAAGTTAACATTCAAGCGGCTGAAGAACGAACCTTCGAAACCAACGTTGAAGTTGTTACTCTTTTCCCAAGTGAGGTCGCGGTTACCGCGGAACACCTTAGTGAAAGCAGCGTCGCCATCAACACGGTCAACGGTGTAGAGGTCGCTATAAGCCTTGTAGATAGTGTAGCCGTCAGGGTCGAGGATGTTATCGTTACCTTGGGTACCGAAACTTGCCTTAATCTTAAGGTTATCGATAAAGTCGATGTCCTTCATGAATGCTTCTTCCTTCAAGCGCCAAGATGCACCGACAGCCCAGAATGAACCCCAACGGTTTTCCTTAGCAAACTTCGAAGAACCGTCGCGACGGAAACTTGCAGTCAAATAATATTTGTCAGCGTAGTTGTATTCGCCCTTAACGAAATAACCTTCGAGAGCATATTCACCAGTGTACGATGAAAGACCTTGATATTGAGCAGCGTTGCTGAATTCAGGGTTAGTTGGGTCGGCATAGTTGGTCATGTGACCATACATATATTCATATTTGTCGTTCTTGGTTTCGTGACCGAGAAGAACATTCACGTTGTGGTCGCCGAACGAACGGTTCCAGTTCAACAATTGGTTGCAGTTGAGGGCACCGCTACGAGTGCTGTACTTGTAGCCACGACCACCAACGTTATAAGCGTCACCACCGATTGGAGTAGCGAAGTCGGTTTGACGAGTGTTGAACACGTCGTAAGCAATGTTGAGAGAGAACTTGAAGTCGTTCAAGAAATAAGCATCCAAATAGCCACGCGAACTAAGGTTGTCGCGAGTGATTTTATAGATGTTTTCCTTGGCAACTGCCAATGGGTTTTGTTCTGAAGCGTAAGGACGAACATATTCGGTACCAAAGTCGTAACGAACATTGCCCTTTTCGTCGCGCATCACGTTGCCATCAGCATCATACAAATAGATAGGATAGATAGGAGCGATGCTCTGCGAGAACATGAAGATGTTAGAATAGTTGGTACCAACCGAACTATTGAAACGGTCTTGGATAGTGTTAGCGTAAGCCACGTTACCACCAATCTTGAAGTGTTCACCAATCTTTTGGTCAACCTTTACACGAGCCGAAATACGGTCGAACGAAGAACCAACCATATAACCTTCGTCGCTCAAATAGCCCAACGAAACGTAAGCCTGAGTGTTTTCAGTACCACCAGTTACGTTGATGTTGTATTCTTGACGAGTACCATTGTGGAATGGGTCTTGTGTCCAGTCGTCGTTCCACTTGTAAGTCTTTGCAGCAGGATTAAGTTTGCCAGTTGCAGGGTCGATGAGTTGGTCATCAGCAACACCCTTAAACTTGTTATACTTCAAATAGCCAGAGATGAGGTTCTTTGCAGCATATTGGCTTGCAGCGGCATAGCCCATAGAACCAACCAAGCTGTTGCGGATTGATTCGTAAGCCATTTCGTAGTATTCACCGGCATCGGTGATGATGTCGTAGTTACCCACACCGCGGTCGTTGAAACCATAGCGTGCTTCGAAGTTGATGCGAGTCTTACCCGACTTGCTACCCTTTGTGGTGATGATGATAACACCGTTAGAACCGCGAGCACCGTACATTGAGTTAGCAGCAGCGTCCTTGAGCACGGTGAGGCTTTCGATATCCTGAGGAGAAATAGAGTTCAACGAGCCTTCGTAAGGCACACCGTCAACCACGATAAGTGGCGATTGGCTACTTGAGATAGAACCCAAACCACGGATGATAATGCTTGATGCAGAACCTGGAGTACCGCTCGACGAAGCAGTTTGCACACCGGCAACTGAACCTTCGAGAGCCTTAGAGATGTTAGATACTTGCAACTTCTGAATCTTATCGCCCTTTACAGTGCTGGCTGCACCGGTAAACGAGCTTTTCTTGGCTGTACCGTAAGCAACAACCATCACTTCATCAAGACTTTGCGAATTAGAACTCATCTTAATCTTCATATTCTTGGTGATATGAAGTTCTTGAGTGTCCATTCCGATGTACGACACCACAATTGACTTTGCCGAAGCAGGCACGTTGGCAATTGTGAAATGACCATCCATATCGGTTGCAGTACCCAATTGGGTGCCCTTAACCGTTACAGATGCTCCAACAATAGGCAAACCGTCTTCTTCAGAAGTAACAGTACCTGTCACAGTCTGAACCTGAGCTGTTGCCAAGCCGATTCCCATTACAAGAACCGCCATCAAAAGCATCAATTTTTTTCTCATAAAAATTTCTGTTCTTTTAATTAAAACTTATTGATTACTAAAAATTTCTGTTCGTTTATCACATACATTGACCTGCGGACTTGTTTTTTCCGCAGCCCAATTGCCATTTTTGTCAGGACATCATTTTCATTAATACAACGCAATCCAAAACCAATATTTTACGTTAGTTTGTCTTTAACTTGAATCACTTGATTAAAACAGATTCAGAGTAAAATTCCATCGATGCATTAAATGCAAATGCACAAATATCCTCAATAATGAGCCACAAAGATAATGCATTTTTTTAAATTATTATAACATCTCGTTAAAAAAAATATAATTTTTAGGCATCTGCTTACAATTACGAATATTTATGCGTCAAATATTTATAATTTGAAAGCATTTGGGGCGAATTACGATGATTGTTGCAACTTAATGCGGTTTATGGACTAATACGGCGGGCTTTGCAGCGGTTTTCCGGCAACAAACGCTTGCCAAATGCCGGAAATTAAATACATTTGCATCACAAGACCGAAATAAGGTTTTTTCACACATTTATTTATATATAGAATAATTATTATTCACACTCACCTATGGCAAACAAAAAGGAAATTACGGGCGAAGTGCTCGACGCTATCGACATAAACATACTGCGCACTTTGCAAGAAGATGCACGCCTTACCACCAAAGAGGTGGCTCACAAGGTGCATTTGAGCACCACCCCGGTGTTTGAGCGCATCAAGCGACTCGAACGCGAAGGATATATTCGCCGATATATTGCCGTGCTCAACAACGAGAAACTAAATCTGGGATTTATGGTGTTCTGCTCGGTGAAACTGCGCAACTTGAAGCGTGAATCCACATCGGCGTTCACCGCAAAGATGCTTGAAATTCCCGAAGTGACCGAATGTTACAACATCTCGGGGCATTTCGACTATATGCTGAAGATTTACGCTGCCAACATGAAGGCTTATCAGCAGTTCCTGCTGAATGTGCTTGGCAACATCGAGGCGCTCGACTCGGTGGAAAGCACTTTTGTGATGGAAGAAATAAAACAATCCTACGGAATTAACATCTGACCCACGTCTGTGCGCGGACATCTTCCCCACAGCCGCTTGTGCGGAGGTGGGCTTATCTCCGAGTTTTTTGGCTGATTCCTTCTTTCCCCACCCCTACAAAAAAGGCTACGCATTGCGCCGAGGCGTGAACTAAACACGCAACCCGCACACAATGCGCAGCCAATTCTTTTTTATGGGAACTGCCCCTCTATTATTTGCTCAGGGCAGCAATGCTCTCTTTCAGCGTTGCAATCTTGCTTTCGGCATCGGCTTTCTTCTTGCGCTCGGCATTAACAACGGCTTCAGGGGCGTTGTTAACAAAACGCTCGTTGCCGAGTTTTTTCTCAACCGACGCTAAAAAGCCTTGATAATACTTCAGGTCGGCATTGAGTTTGGCAAGTTCTTCCTCAACATTGATGTTGCTGCCCAATGGCACTGCATATTCGGTGGTTCCAACCAGGAACGATGCTGCAGTGGCATCTTTTTCGCTCACCCCGTCGATTGACTCGATGTTGGCAAGTTTGATGATGATGGCACGGCAAGCGTTGTTGAACGAGCCAACCACTTGCAGGCTGAGGGCGTTCTTGTTAGGGATGTTCTTTTGCAGGCGCACTGTGCGTATGCCCGAAATAATCTCCTTTGCCATAGCCATGTGGGCAAGTGCATCGGCATCAACCGCACCTGCATCGGGCACGCGTGCGTACATTATGCTTTCGCCATCGGTGCGTTCGCTGATGTGTTGCCACAACTCCTCGGTGATGAATGGCATGAACGGATGCAGCAAGCGCAACAGCACGTCGAAGAAGCGCAAAGTGGCTTCGTAGGTGGCGCGGTCGATTGGCTGCTGATAAGCCGGCTTAACCATTTCAAGATACCAACTCGAAAATTCGTCCCAGAACAATTTGTAAACTGCCATCAACGCTTCGTTAAGACGGAATTTGCCGAACAAATCTTTCACCTCGGCGAGCACAGCATTGAGTTGGGCATCGAACCACTTGATTGCTATCTTGGCATATTCGGGCTGCTCAATGTCAGCCACTTCCCAGCCTTTAACAAGGCGGAAAGCGTTCCAAATCTTGTTGTTGAAGTTACGGCCTTGTTCGCAAAGGGCATCATCGTAGAGGATGTCGTTGCCGGCAGGGGCTGCAAGCATCAAGCCCATGCGCACGCCGTCGGCGCCGAAACGCTCCATCAGTTCGATAGGGTCGGGCGAGTTGCCAAGGCTCTTCGACATCTTGCGTCCGAGTTTGTCGCGAACAATGCCGGTGAAATACACGTTGCGGAAAGGCATAGCCTTCTGATATTCGTAGCCTGCCATAATCATGCGAGCCACCCAGAAGAAAATGATGTCGGGACCGGTTACAAGGTCGTTGGTCGGATAATAATATTTGATTTCCTCGTTATCGGGGTTGTTGATGCCGTCGAACAGCGAGATAGGCCACAACCAAGACGAGAACCATGTGTCGAGGGCGTCTTCGTCTTGAGCGAGGTCGCTAAGTTGCAAATCGGCGTTGCCCGAAGCAGCACGGGCTTTTTCGAGGGCTTTTTCGGCAGTTTCAGCCACTACAAATCGGCGTTCGCCTGTTTCGTCTTTCTCGCCGTAGTAATAGGCAGGAATGCGATGGCCCCACCACAGTTGGCGGCTGATGCACCAGTCCTGAATGTTTTCGAGCCAGTTGCGATAGGTCGATTTATACTTAGCAGGAACAAACTTAATGTCGTCGTTCATCACCGGTGGCAAAGCAATTTCGGCGAAGTGCTTCATGTCGATGAACCATTGCAGCGACAGGCGCGGTTCGATGGCAACGTGAGTACGCTCCGAGAAGCCCACCTTGTTGGTGTAGTCCTCAACCTTTTCCATCAAGCCGGCAGCCTCAAGGTCGAGTGCAATTTGCTTGCGCACGTCAAAGCGGTCCATGCCAACATAGAGAGGCGACTGCTTCGACACTGTGCCGTCGGGGTTGAAAATGTCGATAGTTTCAAGATTATGAGTCTTGCCCAACATATAGTCGTTCACGTCGTGAGCAGGAGTAACCTTCAAGCAACCGGTACCAAATTCGATGTCTACGTAGCGGTCCTCAATCACGTTGATTACACGGCCCACCAGCGGAACAATCACCTTTTTGCCCTTCAGCCATTGGTTCTTGGGGTCTTTAGGGTTGATGCACATTGCTGTGTCGCCCATAATGGTTTCGGGGCGAGTGGTGGCAACCACTGCATAACGGCGGCCCTGAGCATCGCGGTGAACCACTTCCTCGGGAGCGCCGGTTTCGCCGCTCATATCGTCGTCAGCCACATAATAGCGCAGATAGTAGAGTTTCGACTTCTCTTCCTCGTGATACACCTCATCGTCGCTCAAAGCGGTTTGGTTCTTAGGGTCCCAGTTCACCATACGCAATCCGCGGTAAATCAAGCCCTTGTCGTAGAGGTCGCAGAACACCTTCAGCACGCTCTGGCTGCGCACCTCGTCCATAGTGAACGCTGTGCGGCTCCAGTCGCACGAAGCACCCAGTTTCTTAAGTTGCTCCAGGATGATGCCCCCATGCTTGTGAGTCCAATCCCAAGCATGTCCCAAGAACTGTTCGCGGGTGAGGTCGGTTTTTTTGACACCCTCGGCAGCAAGTTTGTTCACCACTTTAGTTTCGGTGGCGATGCTGGCATGGTCGGTGCCCGGCACCCAAAGGGCGTTCTTGCCCTCCATGCGCGCACGGCGGATGAGAATGTCCTGAATAGTGTTGTTGAGCATGTGCCCCATGTGAAGCACGCCGGTCACGTTAGGCGGCGGAATCACGATAGTGTACGGTTCACGCTCATCGGGAGTGGACTTAAACAAATCGTGGTCCATCCAGTATTTATACCACTTATCCTCCACTTCGGCAGGATTGTATTTGGTAGCCAATTCGTTCATAGACAGTTTTATATGATTATCAATTCGTTTATTTCCTAAATTTAATTCAGCACACATTGCCCTGATGCGCCACATTGCTGAAGCGCCTCACCAAATGCGCCTGTTTGCATTTTCGGTTTGCAAAATTACAAAATACTTTGTGCATATCAAGCACATAGCAGAAAAATTCGTGCGCACAACTCACAAAACCGCTGCTCTAAGCCGGCTGTCGTCATTCCGAGTCGCCGCCAGCCTCTGCCATAGCGTCGAGTTCGCCTTCGCTCATACTGCTCGCCTGCATCAACTCGCGTGCCGCAGCCTCGTCGCGCCTGAACACCAGCACCCGCGGCTTGGTAAACGTCGAGCCGTAAGGATTAAGTTCATCGGTCACCATTGCAGGTATGCCGTTGCTTTCAAGCATACCTTTAATTATATAAGCATCGGCAATAAACTCATACTCGCCAAGTTTAATCAAATCATCGTCTTTCTCCATAGCCACAAAAATATATCGTTACACAACAATTTCACTTCAGCAAATAATTCATCCACGCATAAGCACGCCTGCGCCCAAGATAGCCGAAATCGGCATCGTTGCCGTAAGCCTCGCGCTCAAACGAGATGCTGCGATAAGCCCGCATCCAACCTCGGCACAACGCCAATCGCACCAGCCATTCCGCCACATAAAGCACATAGAACGGCACAAACAGCAACTCTCGCATCTGAGCCGTGTGGATGCGCTCGTGGTTAATCACCTTGTCGTTAATCCACGACGTGTCGCCCGAAAAGGCCACACCAAACAAATTGATGCACCAACGGCGCGGAAACCATCGCAACCTAACCACCTTCATACGCCCTCCGCTCAACGCCTCACTTTATGCCACGACGGTCGAGTTCTTTACGATAACGCGCGGCGTTGGCTAAATGTTTGGTATAAGAATGAGTGAAATTGTGATAGCCCGAGAAATCTTCCCTCGCGCACATATACAAATAATCGCTCTCGTCGCTGTTGAGCACAGCATCGATGCTCGCCTTCTCAACCAACCTGATTGGTCCCGGCGGAAGCCCGGCGTAGCGATAGGTGTTATAGGGATTATCCACCTTGGTCATAGCCACCGTGATGCGCTTAATCGAGAAATCGCCAATGGCAAACTTCACCGTAGGGTCGGCTTGAAGCGGCATACCGCCTTGATAACGATTGATATACAACCGCCCCACCTTGCCACGCTCGTCGCTCTTGGCTGTCTCCTCCTCGGCAATCGACGCCACCGTAACCACCTCGGCGGGCGTCAACCCAAGCGCCTTTGCCTTAGCCAAACGGTCGTCGGTCCAGAACTTGCTGCTATAGCCAGCCAAACGGTCGAGCAAGTCCTCTGCCGAAATGTTCCAATAAAACTCATAACTGTCGGGCAACAACACCGACACTATCGTGGCAGGCGTAAGCCCATACTTGGCACAAATAGTAGAATCGTTGAGCACGTTGAGCACCTCACTGGCTTCCATCAGGAACTTGTCAGCCACACGCTCGGCAAACTGCTCAAGCGTGCGAATATTGTTAAACGTGAAACGCACCGGCGACTGCTGCCTGTTGCGAATCTTACGCGCGAACTCGAGCGGCGACTCGCCCTGCTCAACACGGTAAGCACCCGCACTGCGCTCAACATCAACACCCGCCACTTCAAGCAAAATGGCTACACGTTTGCCGAACACATTCAACTGCTCCTTCAAACTGTCGGCAAGCGCATCACGGTCCATATCAGGATAGACATACACCACATCGCTCTCCGGCGCGCCACTAAGCACAAACGGAGCACACCACGCAGCCACAGCCAACGCCACCACTGCAACAATGCTTATAATGAGCGTCTTAACGCCAATTTTCACACTTCCTATATTCATTGCTAAAACATTTTAGCGCAAAATTACGCAAAATATTTCATATAAGAATTTGCAAATTCAATTATTTGGCGTATCTTTGCACCGCTAAAGTTTACAAAACATCAGCACAAACCATTGGAGAGGTGGGTGAGTGGCTGAAACCACCAGTTTGCTAAACTGACGTAGGAGCAATCCTACCACGAGTTCGAATCTCGTCCTCTCCGCAGAAACCCTCAAGAGCGATGCTCTTGGGGGATTTTTGTTTTTTGGGCGAGATGAGAACGGCAAGAGTTCGTCATCGCACAGCGCTTTCGAACACAGTCGAGAAAGAATCTCGTCCTCTCCGCAGAAACCCTCAATAGCGTTGCTCTTGGGGGATTTTTGTTTTTGGGCGAGATGAGAACGGCAAGAGCCATCCCTCATCCCGGCAAAAATTTCCATCACATAACCACAAAAAGAGAACGAATACCATAAGAAACTTATGATATCCGCTCTAAATGTTTTCACAACGGAATAATCCTTATTGTGATTTGCTTTCAATTTTTGTACTGCAAATCTAACCACTTTCAATAAATTTTCCAAATAAAACAATCTAAAAAAACTTTTTTATAATTATTTTTCTTAACTTTACGCAAAATATATCATAAAACTTATCAACACATCAATAGTATGAAACGTATACTGGGATTGGACCTTGGCACCGCCAGCATCGGTTGGGCAGTAGTCAACCAAGCAGAAAACGAAACCGAGCATAGTTCTATCGTGAAAATTGGAGTAAGAGTTAATCCACTTACTACTGATGAGAAATCGAATTTTGAATCAGGCAAAAGCATAACCACCAATGCCGACAGAACACTTAAACGAAGCATGCGACGCAACTTGCAACGATACAAGTTACGCAGGGCTACTTTGCTGCAAACCCTCATTGACAACAACATTATTAATAGTGACTCCATACTATCGGAAAATGGCAACAAAAGCACCTTCGAGACTTATCGGCTTCGTTCAAAAGCCGCTATCGAAGAGGTCTCTCTCGAGCAATTTGCCAGAGTACTTTTTATGATTAATAAAAAACGAGGATACAAAAGCAGCCGAAAAGCAAACAATGACGACGAAGGACAACTAATCGACGGGATGGCAATAGCGAAAGCCTTATATAACGAACATATCACCCCCGGACAATTTACGCTGAACAATCTCGAGAACGGCAAACGATACATTCCATCATTCTATCGTTCCGATTTGATTAGCGAACTCGACTTGATTTGGTCAATTCAAAAACAATATTATCCCGAAATACTCACCGACGAATTTCGCATTGCCATATCGGGGAAAAGCAGAACAGCCACTAACAAACTGTTTATCAGCACATATAAAATCTTCACAGAACAAGAAAAAGACAAAAATCTGAAATTAATATCGCCTTACAGATGGCGTGTAAAATCACTTTCAGAGCAACTGCCAATCGAGCAACTTGCCGCCGTGATTTGCGACGTTAACGGGGCAATATCAAATTCGAGCGGTTATCTCGGCTCTATCAGCGACCGCAGCAAAGAACTCTATTTCAATCGTCAAACAATCGGTCAATACCTGATGAAAGGCTTAGAGTCGGACCCTCATTACAGAATCAAAAATCAGGTATTCTACCGACAAGACTACCTCGATGAGTTTGAAACGATTTGGGAAACTCAAGCAAAATATCATCCCGAATTAACCGCTGAATTAAAAGAGACAATTCGCGACATCGTGATTTTCTATCAACGAAAATTAAAATCACAAAAAGGCTTGATTTCGTTTTGCGAATTTGAGCAACGCAACATAACCGTTAAAATCGGCGATAAAGAAAAGCAGAAAACTATCGGGTTGCGTGTTTGCCCAAAATCGTCACCCCTTTTTCAAGAATTTCGTATTTGGCAAACAATTAATAATATTGTTGTCAGTTCCGATTCCGGCAAACGCCCTCTCACTGAACAAGAGCGAAATACAATCCATGACGAATTGACACTTAAAGAAAAACTTTCGGCATCTCAAATTCTTTCTATACTCGGACTTAACAAGAAAAAAAACGAGAACTATAAACTTAACTTTAAAGATATTAAAGGCAACACCACAATTGCCAAATTATTCGACTGCTTCACTTCAATCTATGAGATGAGTGGACACGATGCCGAAAGCCTTTCACAGATGTCGGCGCACTACAAGGTTGACACAATGAGCCGTGTATTCGCAGGTCTTGGCTATAACACCGACTTCCTCACATTTCAAACAGGCTCAAACGCCGAGGAAATGCAACAAAACGCCATGTTTAAGTTATGGCACATTTTGTATTCCTACGTTGAAGACAAATCAAAAACCGGAAATGAAAAACTGATTAAGAAAATCGCCAAGATTACAGGTTTTGAAAAAGACTACGCCTCATTAGTAGCGAATGTTACATTCGAGCCCGACTATGGTTCGCTTTCATCTAAAGCCATGCTGAAAATTTTGCCTTTCCTGCAACAAGGGCAAATCTACAGCGATGCTTGCATTTCTGCGGGCTATCGTCACTCAAAGTCATCATTAACTACCGAAGAAATTCAATCGCGTGAACTAAAAGGCAAAATTGACATTCTGCCTAAAAACAGTCTGCGAAACCCTGTTGTTGAGAAAATTCTCAACCAAATGATTAATGTTGTGAATGAACTTAATGCCCAGTATGGCAAAACCAACACCGAAACAGGCATAAACTATTTCGACGAAGTTCACATTGAACTGGCAAGAGAATTAAAAAAATCGGCAGACGAGAGAAAGAATGCCTACGATGCCATAAACACTGCCACTCGCGAATACGAACGTTATCGCGAAGAAATCTCTGAAATAACCGGCTCACAGCAAGTTAGTCGCAACGACTTAATCAGATATCGCCTATATCTTGAATTAGAAAAAAACGGATATCATACGCTCTATTCAAACACATACATACCCAAAGAGAAAGTGTTTAGTGGCGACTTCGATATTGAACACATAATTCCACAAGCCAAACTGTTCGATGATTCTTTTTCAAACAAGACTCTCGAAACACGCGACGTTAATCTCCGCAAAGGCAACATGACAGCCTACGATTATGTTGCTCAATATGGAAATCTCGATGAATACCTTAAGCGCATTGAGTTCCTCAAACAACATATAAGCAAGAACAAATATAAAAATCTGCTCATTAAAGAGAGCGAAATACCCGACGGATTCATCAACCGCGACTTGCGCGATTCCCAATACATAGCCCGTAAAGCAAAAGAAATGCTCTACGACATCACCCGTGTTGTGGTTTCAACAACGGGAAGTGTCACCGACCGATTGCGCGAAGATTGGCAACTTGTCGACACTATGAAAGAACTCAATTGGGACAAATATAACAAACTCGGATTGACATTCGAGTACAAGAATCGCGACGGACAAACCATTAGGAAAATCACCGATTGGACTAAACGCAACGACCACCGGCACCACGCTATGGATGCTCTCACAATAGCATTCACCAAGCAAAGTCACATTCAATATCTCAACAACCTCAACGCTCGCAGCAATAAAGCAGGTGCAATATATGCCATTGAGCAAAAAGAACTCAAACGTGACGAAAAAGACAATCACCTGCGCTTCATCTCTCCTATTTTGCCGGTTGAGGCTTTCCGCAGAGAGGCTTTGTATCACCTTAGCAATATTTTGGTTTCTATAAAAGCCAAAAACAAAGTGACAACAACCAACATCAATGTCACTAAAAAAAGAGGTGGCACCAACAAAAAAGCACAGCTCACACCAAGAGGACAACTGCACAATGAAACAATTTATGGCAGCAGCAAAGTTGCTAAGGTAAAAACCGAAAAAGTGGGCTCTACTTTCAACGAACAAAAGATTGCAACAGTGTGCAATCCTCTTTATAGAGAAGCGCTGCTTCAACGGCTTCGCCAATTTAACGGTGATGCCAAAAAGGCATTCTCCGGAACGAATTCTTTGGCAAAAAAGCCAATCTACCTCAACTCGGAGAAAACCGATTGTGTTCCCGAGCAGGTGAAAACAAAAACCTACGAAACCAACTTTACAATACGCAAAGCCATTTCGCCTGACCTAAAAATCGACAAAGTGGTTGACGAAGGCATTAAACGCATCCTTCAAGCACGCCTCAAAGAGTTTGGTGGCGACGCAAAGAAAGCATTTGTAAACCTTGACGAAAACCCCATTTGGTTAAATAAAGAACAAGGAATCAGCATTAAAAGCGTTACTATTAAAGGCGTAAACATTGCAACACCTCTACACGAAAAACGTGACAAAGACGGAAACTATATTCTTGACGAAAACGGCAACCGGATTCCAACCGATTACGTTTCTACAAGCAACAACCATCATGTTGCGATTTTCATTGATGCCGAGGGCAACTATCAAGAACACATAGTTTCGATGTTTGAAGCCACGGCAAGCAAGTCATTAGGTCTACCCGTGATTGACAAAGATTACAACAGCGACAAAGGTTGGCAATTCCTGTTCACGCTTAAGCAAAACGAATATTTTGTCTTCCCTGAATATGCGTTAGACGAAAACGGCAAACCTACTGACACATTGTTGTTCAATCCTAACGAAATCAACTTGCTTGATGCCAACAATTATGCAGAAATAAGTAAACATTTATATCGAGTTCAAAAATTCTCAACAAAATACTATGTATTTAGGCATCATTTAGAAACTACAGTGGACGAAAACAAGAGTTTACAAGGATATGCGTGGATTAGAATAACAGGGTTAAACAACCTCAAAAACATTGTTAAAGTACGCGTAAACAACATCGGACAAATTGTGAGCATTGGTGAGTACTAATCATTAAATCTCTCTCCTTATATGATTAAACGAACGCTTTATTTTGGCAATCCGGCTTATTTGAGCCTCACTAATAAGCAACTCGTCATCCGCCTCCCAGAGGTGGAAAAAGCCGATAACGTGAGCGAAATCATCAAGGAAAACGCAGTGCGCACCATCCCGATTGAGGACATCGGGGTGGTGATGCTCGACCACAAGCAAATCACCATCACGCAAGCCTTGCTCGAAGCTCTGATGCTGAACAATGTGGCAGTAATCACCACCGACAGTTCACACATGCCCATCGGCCTTTTTATGCCACTGAGCGCAAACATCACCCAAAACGAACGCTTCCGCAACCAACTCTACTCCTCTACCCCACTGCGCAAACAACTCTGGCAGCAAACCATACAATGCAAGATTCGCAACCAAGCCGCTGTGCTCAAAGCCAACACCAACCTGCCCGTGAAAAATATGCTATCGTGGGCAAACGACGTGAAAAGTGGCGACAGCGAAAACATGGAAGCACGCGCTGCCGTCTACTACTGGCGAAACCTGTTCACACCGCGTGTACCCGACTTTGTGCGCGGTCGCGACGAAATGCCACCTAACAACCTGCTCAACTATGGTTATGCCATTTTGCGAGCCATTGTGGCACGCTCATTAGTGGCAAGCGGAATGTTGCCAATACTGGGCATACACCACCGCAACCGTGCCAACGCCTATTGCCTTGCCGACGACATTATGGAGCCTTATCGCCCCTATGTTGACCAACTCGTGGTGGACATTGTGAATAGCAACGACAACTATTTCACCTTAACCACCGCACTGAAAGCAAAATTCCTTTCGCTGCCAACCCTCGATGTAACCATCGACGGGACTCGCCGCCCGCTCATGCTGGCAGTGGCACAAACCACCGCCACTCTCTACAAATGCTTCGAAGGCACACTGCGTAAAATCAGTTACCCTTCGATTTGATGCTTCACCTCTCCACATCGCCCTGCGCGCCATGAACAAACGATTCAACGAATATCGAATTATGTGGGTCCTCGTGCTATTCGACCTTCCAACCGAAACCAAAAAGGAACGCAAAGAGTACGCCCGATTCCGAAAAGACATTTTGGGCGACGGTTTCACCATGTTTCAGTTTTCCATCTACCTGCGCCACTGCCCAAGCAAAGAAGTTGCCGACTTGCACATAAAACGAGTGAAAAATATGCTGCCCCCAAGCGGAAATGTGGGAATACTTTGCATAACCGACAAACAATTCGGCGATATGGAAATATTTTCCTGCAAAAAGCAATGCGCCGCCCTACGAGAACCACAGCAATTAGAATTGTTTTGACCATAACGCCAATATAACAAACATCATTAGAAACAAAAATCTCGGGCTATCCCGAGATTTTTTGTTTAAAAGCAACCTGATTTTTAATTTCTAAAAGTGCTTATAACCGTTTGACCCTCAATCAGTTCCACACATCCTATTGCTTTTGTTAGTCAAAGATACAAAAATTGAAAGCAAATCACAACAGCCACCATTTTATCACCTTAACATTTACTATTGCTTTTGTTAGTCAAAGATACAAAAATTGAAAGCAAATCACAACGCATATGGGACGCATTTTTTCAAATGCTCCATTGCTTTTGTTAGTCAAAGATACAAAAATTGAAAGCAAATCACAACTCTTTGGCATTGGTAACCAAAACAGCGTTAATTGCTTTTGTTAGTCAAAGATACAAAAATTGAAAGCAAATCACAACAACTACAAAGATGTTCAAAACTTTTTCAAAATTGCTTTTGTTAGTCAAAGATACAAAAATTGAAAGCAAATCACAACATCTGTGAGCGATAATCAGTTTTTCCACTTATTGCTTTTGTTAGTCAAAGATACAAAAATTGAAAGCAAATCACAACACAATTGGCTGACCTCTGTAGTTTTCAAAAATTGCTTTTGTTAGTCAAAGATACAAAAATTGAAAGCAAATCACAACGTCAAAATCGTGACATTACTGCCGTAAATAATTGCTTTTGTTAGTCAAAGATACAAAAATTGAAAGCAAATCACAACCTATGAGAAGCATGACACAATTATACCCTTATTGCTTTTGTTAGTCAAAGATACAAAAATTGAAAGCAAATCACAACACCTTGGTACTTACGGTACTATACAAGACAATTGCTTTTGTTAGTCAAAGATACAAAAATTGAAAGCAAATCACAACCCATAACGAGGAAACCTTTTTTCGTATTCTATTGCTTTTGTTAGTCAAAGATACAAAAATTGAAAGCAAATCACAACAAGCGTATAAAAGGCCTTATAGAGCTAAAAATTGCTTTTGTTAGTCAAAGATACAAAAATTGAAAGCAAATCACAACGCAGTACTCGCACTTTGACAATTGCCGACAATTGCTTTTGTTAGTCAAAGATACAAAAATTGAAAGCAAATCACAACTGGCTACTATCGAGCACGTCATGCAAGCGGATTGCTTTTGTTAGTCAAAGATACAAAAATTGAAAGCAAATCACAACCCACGATGATATAGATATTCCAAATATTTAATTGCTTTTGTTAGTCAAAGATACAAAAATTGAAAGCAAATCACAACCCAACGTCAACTCCTTAACTTCGTCGCTGCATTGCTTTTGTTAGTCAAAGATACAAAAATTGAAAGCAAATCACAACCAACCGATAAACGCGCCATGGGACGGGCATATTGCTTTTGTTAGTCAAAGATACAAAAATTGAAAGCAAATCACAACAACCAAGAAGCACGATTAAAGAAATTGCATATTGCTTTTGTTAGTCAAAGATACAAAAATTGAAAGCAAATCACAACCCCTTGCTTTAAGATATTCGACAGCACGTTATTGCTTTTGTTAGTCAAAGATACAAAAATTGAAAGCAAATCACAACGTATTGAAAAACGAATAAAAAAAGATGCTGATTGCTTTTGTTAGTCAAAGATACAAAAATTGAAAGCAAATCACAACCTGTGGCGTCGGTTGAGATGTTCAGTTGGCATTGCTTTTGTTAGTCAAAGATACAAAAATTGAAAGCAAATCACAACGATAAATGGGAAAGTCAGCACGCATAACCAATTGCTTTTGTTAGTCAAAGATACAAAAATTGAAAGCAATTGCAACACAAATAATGGGAAATAAATGATAAATCGCTGTAATAAGTGTGCCGATGATGTTGAATATGGGATTTATTGACACCTTTTGACGGTGGTTTTTGCTTCATATTTGCACCCGAAAAGGGAACCACCACATAACTCCTCAAAGGGAAAAACAGCGGAAAAGCACTCCGACGGATGTAAACCTCATCCAAACAAATCACAATCGCAACAACAATTCATCAGAACAAAAAAATAAAGCATTATCATGAAAAACACTGTAAAAATCACACCGATGGGTGCCGTGGCTTTTGCCAATGGCGAAGCGGCTGAGCGCGGTGTAGCCTCTTACGCGCTAAACCTGCGCGAACGCGAAGATGCCATGGAAAGCGTTGGCGAATGTTTGAGCATCGGAGCGTTGCTCAACGACGAACGGCTGGTGCTTGCCGACGACGACGGTCAGGGCTTGCGCCTGCTCACCCATGTGCAGGGAAAAATCGTGTGGCACAGCCATATTGTCGACGGCGTTGCCTCATCAGTTGGCAAAACGGTGGCTGAAGTGAGCGGCAACGTGACGGGCGCTCGCTGCTGCGGCAACTATGCCGTGATTGCCACCGATGAGGAAATACTGGTGCTGCAACGCACCGCCGACGGTTATAAACGCCTCGACACGGGCGAAATAAAACCACTTGTGATGTTCTCGGCTGAGGAACAGAGCCAAGTTTCGCACGAATTGAGCGAATACACTTTCAACTCGCCCTACACTTCGTGGACTGCGCTGAGCGAAATCGACCGCCCGGGCATTTCAAAAATGCTGAACTCGGCGTTGCAGGCAATGTGCTCGTCGGCATCGTTCGACGGCCGCTATTGCGGATGCCTGGCAGCACGAATCGGGGTGCGTCTCTACGACGATTCCTACATTTGGATGAGTGCACCGCAAACGGTGGGTGCCGATTTCATCGAACTTGCCATGGCTTGGAGCCGCGTTGACCTGTCGAGCGGAAGTTCCGGCATCACCAATACGCAGCCTGCCACCGTGAGCATCGCCACATATCGGCTTGCCGTCACAGTGGTGAATGTGTTCAGCGAAGAATGGGACGGCATAGTGAAATCGGTGGATTTGCTTGTTACGCCCCAGCAGATGCCATTCGATGTTTCGGGCAATGCCCAAACGCGATGCGTAACCTCCACCGCCAGCGGTTCACGCGAACAATATCTGCTCATTGCCCCGGCAACGCGAACCCGTATGGCGATTGCCGAAGCACTGGTTAACGCCACGCGCTGGCAAGTGGTTTCGTCGACAAGCAACTTTGCCGCCCTGCGTCAAGGCAAATGGATTGCCAACAACTGCGCCGAAGCGCTCACGCCGTCGATTCCCGGATTAGTCACCTATGCGCTTCAGGCGTCGGCTGCCTCGGGAAGCACCGTTAGCCAGAGTAAATGTGCCGACATTCTTGCCCTTGCCGGCACCCGGCTTGCTTGCCGCAGCCTATGCACCAACGCTTCGCGAATAGCCTGTGCCGACATCACCCTGCGCCACGGCATGCCCTGGAACATCGCCGAATACTTTGCCGCGCCATACCGCAATGTGGCTTGTGTGGCGATGGCAAAAGTAACATTGTCGACCGCCGACGGCTGCAAGACAATCAGCGCATGGGCAAACCTTCCATTCACGCCCACTGCCCTATCGCCCATTGTGACGTTCCCCGACTCGCGCGCCACACACATCACCCTGCGGCTGCAAGCCGACGGCAACGTGCTGCAATGGCAGTCGCAACTCATGCCCGACAACTTCGGCTCACAAGCATCAGCCGTGAACCCCAAACTCGGCAACAACACTTTCGCCGACACGGGCGAAACAATGATTACACTGCCCGAAACGCAATTCTTCACCGAAACTCTTACGGGCTATCTGGCACTGAGCAGCAACGGCAACCCTCTCGTATGGCATCTGAACAAAACGCTGCCTGGCACCCGAATTGCGGCAATAGCATCGTGGGTGAGCCCCACCTACCACAGCGGGCTTGGCCGCTATCCGCTATTCTTGTTCTGCAGCGACGGCATCTACGCCCTGCCGCTGCTTTCGAGCGGCAACTATGGCGAAGCACGCATGCTAAGCCGTCACACCATCGCCTCCGGCTGCCAACCGTGCGAAACAAGTGCAGGCGTGTATTTCGCCAACAAGCAAGGCGACATAATGAGCATCGCCAACGGCATTCTCCGGCGCAATCTGCGCAACATCGGTGCACGTCAGATTGCATGGAACGAGGCTGAACACGAACTTTGGCTGATGAAACCCGACGGCAACATCGTTGTGATGATGCCAAGCGGCCGCACCTACTGCCGCAGCCTCACGGCAACGTGGCTCTATTCGCAAGCCAACGCCTCATTCGCCGCCGCCAATAACACGCTGCTCGACATCACTCGCGAATCGGACCTCAAACCCATGCAAGTGCATTGGCTCACCCAGCCCATCGTGCTCACGCCATCGGCAAATGGCATGCTGCGCAACGTGGTGTGGAACATCTTCACCAACTCGTGCGACCTGCAACTGCAAGTCAACGGCGAACGAGGCACCTCGTGCCACGGCTTTATGCTCTCACGCATCAATTTAGCCGGCAGTGTAAACGCACCCGTTTGCCAACGCATTGCCGCGCCGCGGCTGCGAACCATCCGCCTCAGCCTCAGCGGCACCATCGATGCCCATCAACTCATTTTACCAACCTACATCAAATAAACTCACCGGCTAACACACGAGGCGTATCAAATTGTCACCCAAATCGACAATATTGCACATTTTATGTCATATTTTAAATAAAAACATATAAAAAGTTAGAATTTTTTACGAAATATTCTTTGCAATTAAAAATTTATTAAATAAATTTGCATCGTAAAATTAAGAATAAATTGGTTTTTAAAAGTTGTTTTATAGATAATTGTGTATTTTTGTAAGAGGTGGGTAGTCGTGAGACTATCCATTTTTTTTGCGTTTAGACACAGCACCAATTCACTCCATTTTTTATCAGGGGAAAAACTCACAAAAATCGCCAAAAGGCACATCAAACGGAAAAGTGACACTGAAAATCGCCATATCCAAAACTAAGTGACGCTTAATTGTAAAAAAAGTTAAATAAAATTTTGCAAATTTAGAGTAAGATAATTACCTTTACGGCAAAATAAACCTTTTGGCCATACCAAAATATCGTATTTGTAGACATTAGAGCAAGAATATTTCTTAGCATTGTTTCCAACCGAATATTACTATTGGTGATGGTTATAATAACTTAATACCCGAAATGCCTATGTAGTATAAACCGACATTCCAAACAATCTGACATTAAAAGCGAGTGCAAGTTTCGCAAAAGTCGCAGCGGCGACACTAAGCAGAATGCTGCTAACAATAAACCTCAAGAAATAAAGTATAATACCATAACTACTCTAAGCAATACTGATTTCACAGCTGGTTATTGAAACTGACGAAACTTCACCAAACAAATTTAGAGAGAAGTCCTTTAAACAAATTCTATTATAAAAACAATCACTATGCTAAAAACGAACTTTCCCTGTAAGTCAGGAAGTAGTTATTCGCTGACTTACTCACTAATAGCAGGAGTTATGCTTTTGCTATTATGCGCTTTGCCGCAGACGATGTTCGCGGCAGGGACTACTGATTCAGCTCCACAAACCGCTCAAACCACAGAGGGGGGGGTAATTAAAGGTACAATAGTTGACGAGGCAGGAGAGCCAATTATCGGCGCTACGGTGATGGTAAAAGGCACCAACGCAGGCACCTCCACCGACTTCGACGGCAACTTTGAAGTAAAAGCCAAACCTGGCGATGTGCTCAACATCTCGTATGTGGGCTTCCAGAGCCAACAAGTGAAGGCCACTTCCGCAGCGATGAGAATCGTGTTGAAGGAAGACACCCAATCCCTTGAAGAAGTGGTGGTAGTGGGCTACAGCAGCACCACCAAACGCGACCTTATTGCCTCGGTTTCGACCGTTAAGGCCGACCAAATCTCCAACATGCCTGTTGCCAACATTGCACAAGGTCTGGCAGGCCGTTCACCCGGTTTGATTGTGCAAGCAAGCGGTGGTGGTATCAACTCCACTCCAAGCATCAGCATTCGAGGCGGCGGCACTCCATTGTATGTTATTGATGGTGTAATCCGTTCAGCAGTCGATTTCCAAAACCTCAGTCCTGACGACATCCAATCAATGTCAATCCTTAAGGACGCTTCGGCAACCGCAGTCTACGGTTCGCGTGCAACCAACGGTATCATCCAGGTTGTTACCAAGAGAGGTACTTTATCTCCGAACCAAAGCAAGGTTAATATTGAATACGACTTCAACCAAAGTTTTGCTCAACCAAGCATCTGGCCGGAAAAGATGAGTTCTTACAACCGTGCCCTCTATGCCAACATCGCTCGTGCCAACGACGGTCTCGACCCTATCTACACCGAACAGGCACTTGAGGCATTCCGCACCGGTTCCGACCCTCAAAACTTTGCAAACACCGACTGGCGCAAACTCGTGCTCAACGATTGGGCTCCACAAACAAAGCACACCGTGCGTCTTATGGGCGGTAACGAAAACAACAGTTACTACGTTTCGTTGGGCCACATCTATCAAAACTCGCTCTATAAAAACGACAACCACTGGATGAAGCGTACCAACTTCCGTCTGTCGCAACAATCGTTAATCAAATCAATCGGACTTCAGGTTAACACCACTATCGACGGTTATCGCCAAAAAACCACACACCCTTACACTTCAACAGCCAGCAGCTATTATGGCGTGTTCTCACACATCAACGACCGCCCGTCAGTATATCCTGGCGTGAACAAATATGGCTTGCCTTACAACATCACCGACAACCCTGTTGCCGAAACCGCCAAAGATGCCGGTTACATTCGCAACATCGCCAACGTGGTTAACGGCAAGGGCGAACTGGTGTGGAACTGCCTCTGGGTTGAAGGACTCAAGGTTCGTGCAGCAAGCAACTACCGCTACTATCACGAAACACAAAAGGCTTGGCGTAAAGATGCCGCACAATACGACTGGGATTCGCAAGTGCCGGTTTATGCCAACACTCCTCAATTAAGTTATAGCACTTCGTCGGGCTACTCGTTCACCAACCAAGCCTTTGTTGAATATGCTAACCAATTTGGCAAGCATTCAATCTCGGCTTTGGCAGGTTTCGAGCAATACTACGAAAAGACCGAACAATACGGTTTGCAACGCACCAACTACCCATTCGACATCGACCAAATCACCATTGGTGACGCCAACACCCAAACCAACTCGGGTAGCGAAGCCGAACTTGGCCGTGCAGCATGGATTGGACAAGCAAAATACAACTACGACGGCCGTTACTACGCCGAAGGTAGCATCCGCTACGACGGTTCCGACCGCTTCGCTCCTGGAAAGCGCTGGGGTGCATTCTTCAGCGGCTCTCTCGGATGGGTTGTTACCGGCGAAAAATTCATGGAAGAGATTGTACGCAAAAACATCCTCAACACCTTGAAGTTGCGCGTTTCTTACGGTGAAACCGGTATGGACACCGACGCTGGTCGCTTCCAATATATGACAACTTATTCTTACGACCCATACGCCTTCGTGCTTAACGGACAATACTATCCAGGCTTCACCGAAGGCAACTTGGCATCGCCCGACTTGACTTGGTACACCACCAAGCAAACCGACATCGGTTTCGACTTCGCATCGCTGGGCAACCGCCTTTATGGTTCGTTCGACTACTTCTATTACAGCACAACTGGCTATTTGGTTGCTCCAACAGGCGAAAGTTACCTCAACACAGCACTTGGCGTATCACTGCCAAAGGTTAAGAGCGACAGCGAATATCGCCGCGCCGGTGTTGAAATTCAACTCGGCTGGAGAGATGACATTGGCGACTTCAAATATGACGTATCGGCCAACATCACATCTTACAACTCAATCTGGGCCAAGATTGCCGACGAATCGGAATCAAGCCGTATGAATCCTTTCACTCGTCAACAACAAGTGAAGCTCAACTACTACGGCGCAATGCTTAAGAGCTTGGGCTACTACACAAGCGCAGAAGACGTTTACAACTCGGTTGCAATCGTCAACTCAATCAACTCTGGCTACCTCACTGCCGGTGACCTTAAGTACTACGACGCCAACGGCGACGGTAAAATCGACTCTAACGACTACCGCCGTGCAGGTAAATCGAGCGCACCTCACTGCCAATTCGGTATCAACATCAACATGAGTTATAAGGGCTTCTACTTCAGCACCCTGTTGCAAGGCTCTACCTCGTTCAACATGTATGTGAGTGGTTCGCTTGGTATGCAAACCGGTCAAACCTACGGCTTGCCAGTGGCTTACGACTATCAAACCGACTTCTGGACTCCAACCAACACCGACGCACAATATCCGCGTCTGATGTCGAACACCGCTTTGAACAGCAACAACAACTATGCTTCGAGCGACTTCTGGTTGATTAACGGCGCTTACTTGCGCATGAAAGACTTCCAATTTGGTTACGATTTCAAATATTCGTTGCTGAAGAACACCAAGTGGCTGAGCCGCTGCAAAGTGGGTATTGCCGGTCAAAACATCTTCACAATTTCTGAAGCCACCAAGTATGGTATGGACCCTGAAGCCAACGGTACAAACAACTACGGCTACCCGGTGGAAAGAACATTGGCGTTTACTCTTAATTTAGGATTCTAACAAAACTACGGTAAATATGAAAAAGTTTATAAAATATAGCATATTAGGCTTAAGCCTTGTTGGCATGTCATCGTGCATCGACACTCTTGATACACACCCAACAACGGTGTTCGACGCCGAAACCGTGTGGGGAAGCAAAGCCACCGTTGAAGGCTTCGTTTATGCCACCTACAGCAGCGTTATCAATTCCGGTTATGCCGGCTCAGGCACAAGCGTGGGTTGGGAAGCACGCACACCCAACTCGGTTAGATGCTCACAAGTGGGCGAAGGCATCGACGGTACTGCCACCGAATTAGGGCTTAGCACCTCAAACGACTGGGGCTGCAACCGTTTTGCCCTGCTTCGTAAAGCCAACCTAATCATCACCAACGTTGAAGCAAGTGCAACCCTTAGCGATGCTGAAAAGAAAGAACTTTCGGCTCACGGCTATCTGATGCGCGGTATGATTTTCTTCGACCAAGCACGCAAAATGGGCCGCTTTGTTCCGGTTCAACAAGTGTTCGACGTTGAGGAGCCTGAAGCAGTGAACATTCCTATGACTAAGAATGTAGCAGAAAGTTACGAAATCATCATCTCCGACCTCCAAAAGGCTGCTGAATATCTGCCAGAGGAAAACATTGCCGGTCTGCCTACTCGCTACGCCGCTGGTGTGCTCCTGAGCCGCGCCGCTCTGCAAGCATACGCTTACACCAACGACACTAAGTATGTCGACATCGCCCTCAATGCAGCACAAAATGTGATTAACAACAGTGGCGTTTCGCTCGAAACAAACATCTCGCCCGACCACAGCATGTGGAACGAAACCGACCTCTACAACGAGGAAGTGCTTTGGGCTTACTATCGCGAAAAGGACAACACCTACGTGCAAAGTTTCGACGAGTTGATGCGCACTTATCCTAACATCAGCACCGACAACTGCCTCAACTCATTAAGCCCTGTGATGCTCAAGCAAGCCAACGGTCAAACCTTCGAAGGTTGGGCAATCTACTTCCCGACACAAGACCTTGCCGACCAGTTCCTCGTAACCGACGAATTGACCGGAGAAGCAAAGCCTTGGTATGAAACATCTCAATATGTCAACAACGTCGACTTCCTCGACCCAAGTACGGTGACTTCTGCCGGACAAGTTGACGCTTACCAGCAAAGAAACGGTGACCCACGCCGCATCCCAACTCCTCAAGACTTACTTCAAACTAAGGAAGGATACGACGTCTTCAAACGCTATCACCAACTCAAAGACGGTGCCGACCGCAACCTGAGCGAACTCATGTACACCGGTCGTGACAAACGCTTCTACACCACAATGGTTTACGACGGCTGCACTTGGATTAACGAAAAGGTTGAAACCAACTTGGGTGGTAACCTCTCGCAAGGCGTTCGCGACAAGGAAGACGGCGGATGGTATAACACCGTTACCGGCTACTACTGGCGCAAGAGCAACATCGAAAATCCAACTCCGCGTGCTTACTACAACTGCCAAGTGGCTCTGCACTTCAACATCACCCGTCTTGGCGAAGCATACATGAACCTTGCTGAAGCCTACTTGATTAAGGGCGACATTACTCATGCCGTTGAAGCACTCAACCAAACCCGCACCAAGCACGGCGGTCTGGCTCCATCAACAGCCACCACTTCAGCCGAAGCATGGGCCGACTACATTCGCGAGCGCAACTGCGAAATGTGTAATGAAACCGGCGACATCTATTTCAGTTACCTGCGTTGGGGTAAATATGGCGGCGACGCAAACTATGGCAGAGCTGCTGGCGGCATCATTGCCGACCTCGACCGCCCAGCTTACAAGATTGAAATCAGCCGCGACCGCACCAAGTTGCTCATCGGCCAGGTTACTCTCTTGAACAGCGCTAACCGAAACTTCACCGAACGCCGCTATGTATTGCCTATCAACCAGAGTTTCCTTGACGTTCGCGAAGCATATGGCCTCGACCACGATCAAAACGAAGGCTGGTAATCATTGAATAAACGTTTTAAATTATTTAGATTTAATATGAAGAAGTATTATTATATTTTCGTGACAATGCTTATGGCTCTGTTCACGACATCATGCCTCGAAAGCGGACTTGAAGACATAGAAAGTTACGACGGTTGCGACATCACAAGCGGCGAAATCTATTGGCGCTATTATGGCTCCTCTACGATTCCTGGCAGTGGTGAAACTGAAGTGAAGCAAGTCCGTCTGGCTCGCGCAATCAGCGCCGACAACGAAAGCAACACTTTCAAAATCCGTTATGTCACCGGCAACCTTCCTGCCGACCAAGTGGGCGCATTCACTCAATCGAATGTGGTTATCGCAGTTACAATCTCTACTGCTGCAACCATCAAGCCGATTGAAGGCTCTCCTACTCTTGGCATTCCGGGCGATTGGAGCAAACCAAACAAATATGAGGTTACTGCTGCCAATGGCACTAAAAAGATTTGGACTATAGTTGTTGAGCCTTATTATAATTAATTGATATTGTTTAAACCATAGAAAATTTTCCGAGTTGCGTGAGCAACTCAAATGAAAAATTGGTTATAGGGAACCCACAAATAATGGGTTCCCTATTTTTTTGCTGCATTGCCGTGCAACAATAACGCGCCTACCTCGACTGGAAAAAACATCTTCTACCGCCTGCAAACAGCCTTTCACCACCACACATCGCCCCATAAAGCCTGCTGTTTCATCAGCATATTATATTTGGTATTTTGAAATTGCTTTATTACCTTTGCCTTCAGCGATAGCATGCACGCACAAAAACGCAAGCCACCTCGCTTGCTTAATTAATCTAATTTATCAATCAATAAAAATTATCAGTTATGAGTAACGAGAATTTAAGGAAACATTCATTCGAAGCCAAGGAGTTGCTCTCCAACGCCGAGCTTTACGAAATCAAGGCTGGCAAAGGCTCTGAGCAATGTCACTATTGTGCCACAACCTGCGTTTCAACCTGTACCACATCCTGCACTATTTGCTCAACAAACGTGATGCACATATTCCGACGCAAAAATGGCGATTAACTTTTGTTTTTTCTATAAGTATCTCGATATTGCAACGGCGTTTCGCCCACAATGTGCTTAAATAATTTCACAAAATTCGAAGCATCGTCAAATCCAAGTTGTAGAGAAATAGCTTTCACCGGCATTTTGGTGAGCCTCAACATCTTTCTTGCCTCAACAACTATTCTGCAATTAATTAGTGTTGACGGTTGCCGGAGTCCATATTTTGTTACACATTTGCGTAACTGATATGACGAGACGCCAAGCATTTTGCAATAACCATCCACTCGATGGCATCTTTTGTAGTTCTCATCCAATAATTCAAGGAACGAAACATAAATGTCGTATGACCCATCTTGCGGCACAATTTTGTTATGTTCAAATACACATTCCCTACAAATAATTAATAGCAGGTTAATAAGCAATGAAACGACATATTCATTTCTTAAAGCCAAATCGCCGCCACCTTTCAACGTCCATCTAAATTCATCAATCACCCGGTGAATTTTTGCAGACGTGTTTTCAGGCATTAAACATTTCACAACACCGACATAATTATAAAACAAAATATACTTTATTTGCCTCATAAAGTTAATAACCAGACTCTCAAAAAATCGGTGCGATATTACTACAAACGACACACCCACTCTTTTCTGTTCCCTAAAAGAAACGATATTGTTTGGCGACAAAAAGAAAATGTCGTTATTCTCAAAACACGCCAAGCCACCATCTATCCATAATGAAACAGGCCCTGACATTACAAAACCAATGACAAAAAATCCATTCACATGCTCATCTTCGAGAGGAAATGTCAATCTTGACAATTCGTCTTAGTAGATAATATCAGCAACATGTTCATCTCCTAAAGAAATAATAGGATACACTCCACCCCTTATTTCTATACTACCATATTTATACGCCTTATCCTGCATTCAACCCAAATTGTCAAAAAAATGATTTTCACAAAATTAACATTATATTTCACAAATATTAACATTGTATTTCAAATAATTGTATCTAATTTTATAGAAACAATTCAAATCATTTATACAATGAAGAAGTTAGAGCAATATGCTTACGAAGCAAAAGAATTACTTACGAACTCCGAGATGTTTGAAATAAAAGCCGGCGGTGACACTGATGGACCGGTTAGTCCTTGCACATTTTGCGCAAAAGAATGTGTGTCTTGTTCAGCATGTGTAATGTGCACCACATGCAAAGCATGCACAACAACCGTGATGGATGTTATTGTCATACCATAAACTTATGGATATGGAATACATTGCATTTAATCCGCTATACATGCTCAAGCCCGACGACGGAAGGGCTTTGGTGATGGCGCGCCTGATGGGACGCAATATGCTCGACGGCATCGAGGATTCGTTCACCAATGCCATCCACCCCATCTATGCAATGATTCTTAGCTTTGTCGACGGCAGGGAGAAATCGCTTTGCATCAGCAGTGCAGCCGAGAGCCTAAGCGTAAGCCCCGATTTGGTGGAGAAATTTGTCAACAATCTCATTGACAACCCCAAGCAAATTGCAATGAAAGCAAATAGCGGCGTGTCGACCTTTCCGCCGCACACAATAGTGTCGAGCACGCAGCCGATGCACGAGCACCGCTATCAGCCCGAGATGTTTGAATACGATAATGCAGATGTGGTGATGAAACGCCATGCCACGCCTTCGGTGCTCACCCTGATGGTGAACAACATCTGCGTGACCGACTGCATCTATTGCTATCAGGACAAAACGCATCGTGCCCACTGCACCATCCCTATTGAACGCATAATCGAGTTGATTCGCGAAGCCAAACAGCTAAATGTGAACTCTTTCGACGTGATTGGCGGCGAATTTTTTCTCTACCCGCATTGGCGCGAAGTGCTTGCCGAATTACGCAAAAACGACTATAACCCCTACTTGTCGACCAAGATTCCCGTAGACGAGGACATCGTAAAAACGCTTGCCGAACTGAATGTTCTCGACATTCAAATTTCGCTCGACACACTCATAGATAGCCATCTTACTGATTCGCTCAAAGTGAAGCCCGGCTATGCCGAACGCATGGCAGACTCACTGCGCCTGCTCGACAAATACCACATTCCGGTGATGATTCATTCGGTGCTTACACGCCACAACGGCTCGGAGAACGACATGAAATCGCTCTACGAACTGTTTACCACGCTTGGAAACATCAAAGATTGGCATATTGTTAAAGGCGACCCATCCCTATATCCTCGCGCTCCTTACAGCGAAATTGAAATAAGCGCCGAGGCTATGGGCGAAGCCACTCGCTACCTTGCTTCAATAGCCAAAACCAGCGACTTTTCAATCCGCTATCCCGAGATGCCGCCACAAGACGCTGAAAATCAACACGACAAAGCCAGCATCACCGCCGAGCCGAACAGCAATGACGCATTCTTCACCGACCGAACATTCTGCAGCGGCCTATTCTCGTCGCTTTACATTCTCCCCGATGGCAAAGTCACCATCTGCGAGCAACTTTACTGGAATCCTCACTTCATTGTGGGCGACGTGATGTGCGACAGCATCCAAAAGATTTGGAACTCAGAAAAGGCCAAATCGCTATATTTCATCAAGCAAACCGACATCCCCGACGACTCGCTCTGCCACTCTTGCACACGCTTCGAAGAATGTCGCAACCTCCGGCAAGTGTGCTACCGCGAAATTGTGAGAAAATACGGCAGCGACAAATGGTATTATCCCGACATAAACTGCCCACTCACAACACATTAAGCAAATAACCAAAAATAATATATTTCACAAACTGAATCTGAATCAACTAACAGAAATTATGAAATCTTATTTAATCACACTATTCATGCTAATAGCATACGCCTCTGGCGTATCGGCACAAACATCCGTCTATCAGGGCACTGTTGTTGACCACAAAGGGCAACCTCTGCATCTTGCCAATGTGGTGCTACTTAGCGCATCCGATTCGCTTTACATCGACGGCACCACCACCGACAGCCTTGGACACTTCAGAATCACGGCATTGCCGCAAAAAGCAATCATAAAAGCAAGCCATTTAGGCTTTAACGACCGATTAATAAACGCAGAGGCCAACACTGTTCCCCAACACATAATGCTCACCCCCGACACGATTCGCTTGGGCGAAGTGATGGTGAAAGCCTCGCGGCCAGTCACTTGCATCGAGGGCGACGCACTCGCCACCACCATACGCGGCACCATGCTCGAAAACATTGGCTCCGCTAAGGACGTGCTTGGCTATCTGCCTGGCATAATCAACATCAACGGAGCGATTGAAGTGCTCGGCAAAGGCGCACCTACATACTATGTCAACGGACGCAAAGTGCGCAGCCTCAGCGAATTAGACGCATTAAAATCGAAAAAAATCAAGCGCGTTGAACTGGTGTTAAACCCGGGTGCCCGCTACGCAAGCGCAACTAATGCAGTAATCCGAATCATTGCCGACCGCGAGCCAGGCGAAGGCATTTCGCTCGACAATACGCTCAAACTGGGTATTCAAGACTACTTGATTGGCGACGACCAACTAAATCTTAACTACCGAAACGGCAACCTTGATGTGTTCACTAATCTGCAGTACGGCTACAACAAATCGAAAGCCTCCAACACAAGCATACAAAACACCTGGCTGGAGCAACACACTCAGCAAACAATGGAGTATGCCACTAAAACCAAATCGCAGGTCTACGATGCCCAAATAGGATTCGACTACACCTTCTCGCCCACATCTTCAACAGGCGTATACTACAAAGTTGGGCACACCCCTTCGAGAAATCGCCGAGCCACCGATGCAGAGAGCCGAATTGATGGCATCATCGACGAGATTTCTACAATAAGTCAGCACACCTCAATCCACAACACCTCACATTTGGTGGATGGATACTACAATGGCAAATTTAACAAATTCACCATTTTTGCAAACTTCGATTTCCTGTGGAAAACCACCGACGAAGACCTGAATTCGAATGAATTTATCAACGATTCCGACCGCCGCAATCTCACCACCGCATCCAACATCGATTCGCGAATGATTGCCGCCGAAGTTCACGTTTCGCATCCGCTGCTGAAAGGCAACATTAATTTCGGAGCCGAAATCATCCACTCTCACCGCGCCGACGACTTCAGCAACATCGAGCAGTATCTCAACAACAATAGCCTCACCATCGACGAAACCACCTCGGCTGGATATGCCCAACTCGTCCAGCAATTAGGCAGGACAAGCCTGCAAGTGGGCTTGCGCTACGAGCACATCGACAGCCGCTACCGCGAATACGGCGTGCTCATCCCCGAGCAATCGCGCGTCTACGACAAGCTGCTGCCATCGGCAAACATCAATTTGCCTTTGGGCAAGAACTGGCTGCAATTAAGTTATGCCTACAAATACAAACGACCGCTCTATTCGCAACTCTCAAGCCGAGTAATATACCTCGACCGCAATTTGTACGAGAGCGGCAACCCTCTGCTGCGAAACGAATACATGCATAAATTAAGCGCCGTTTATCAATTCGGCAAATTTATGTTCGAGTCAAACTATTCGTTCACCGATGGCAAAATCATCACAACAATTGGCGAATACCACTCACCATCGTCAACATCCAACCAAGGCACAACATTGCTGAAAAAAGACAATTCGCCCTACGACTTGCATGAGCTCAACGCATTCTTAGTGTATATGCCTCAATTTGGACGTTATTTTGGAATGCTATCTGCCGGAATGACAACACAATTCTATAAGATAGACTATCGTGGCGCATTGCGGCGCATGAACAACCCTATGGCAATGGTCGTTTGGCGCAACATCTTGGCTCTGCCTCACAGCACCCGTGTTGAAGCGTCTATGACGTGGATTAGCGAGGGACAAGGCGAAAACATCGATTTGGGAAGCAGGCTCACCACTAATGCCAGTGTCACCAAGAATTTCAACAGTCATTGGCAAGTGAAACTAAGTTATAACGGCTTGTTTAATACCGGACACAAAAGACATTATACTTTCTTCAACGACTGCCGCGACATATATGTTGAACAACGACACAACACTCGTGGTGTGGAATGTTCGGTGCGATATATGCTCAACATCACCAAGAAGAAATATAAAGGCAAAGGTGCCGGCAATACCGAAAAGACTCGTTTTTAACTCCTAAAGAACCTACTACGCCATGCTGTTCCGACGATTTCACTGCGTTCGCCAACACGATGCCATGCAATGCGGCATAGCATGCCTTGCCATGGTGTGCCGGCATTATGGCAGACGCATGTCGATTGCCAGCATTGCCGAAATATGCCACGCCTCCAACGAAGGGCTGTCGATGCTCGCCATCAATCAGGCAGCATCGGCGCTGGGGATGCGCTCTACTGGCGTGCGCATCACCACCGACCGCCTTGCCCAATCGCCAATGCCTTGCATTTTGCATTGGAATCAAAACCACTTTGTAGTGCTTTACGACATTCGCAGCAGCAACACATTCTGCATCGCCGACCCGGCAAAAGGGCTAATCAATTATTCACGCACCGAGTTTGAGCAATGCTGGATTAGCACCCACAACAACGATGAACCTTGCGGAATTGCCATGATAATTGAGCCAACGCCGCAATTCTTCGCCCTAAGCAGCCCCGCCGACAATGCCGGCGACAGCCGTTCGCTAAAGTTTCTGATGAAATATATTGCAGCCTATCGCCGCCCGTTTGCAGCAATTCTCGTGGCATTAATCGTGGGCAGCCTGCTGCAACTGGCATTGCCGCTGCTCACACAACAGATAGTGGATGTGGGCATACACAACAAAGACATCGGCTTCGTCTGGCTCATTCTGCTTGCACAACTGATGCTCACCGTGAGCCGCACCGCCATCGATTTCTGTCGGCGCCGGGTGCTGATGAAAATAAGCATGCACATCAACATCTCGCTGGTGAGCGACTTCCTCGCCAAACTTCTGCGACTTCCCATGTGGATTTTCGACACCAAAACGTCGGGCGACCTCATGCAACGAATCGCCGACCACAGCCGCGTGAACACCTTCCTCACCGAACAATCGCTCAACGTGGCGTTTGCCTCGCTTTCGCTTGCCATGTTTGCCAGCGTGCTGCTCTACTACAACGCACCGATTTTCGGCGTCTTTGCCGCTGGAGCAGCGGTATATGCCTTGTGGAACATGGCTTTCCTGCGACGTCGCCGAGTGGTTGACTACGAAATATTCGAGCGTCAGGCTACCGCCAACAACAATTCGTTTCAACTGCTCACCACCATTCAGGAAATAAAATTGCAGGACTGCGAGCAGCGCCGCCGCCAAGAGTGGGAAGCAATGCAAAAGGGGCTTTACGACGTGCAACTGAAAAGCCTGCGCCTGCAGCAGACATACTCTGCCGGAAGCATCTTCATCACCGAAGTGATTAACATCATCATCACCGTGATGGCTGCCGCTGCAGTAATCAACACCGACATAACCCTCGGCGCCATGCTAGCCATTCAATTCATCATCGGGCAACTCATCAGCCCCGTGGAGCAACTCACGCAATGGGCTTATGCGCTGCAGGACGTGAAAATCAGCCTTGAACGCATCAACGAAATTCGCCAAATTAACGGCGAGGACAACTCCACTTCAACAGGTCAGGCAATCAACTGCCCCGAAAAAGGCATCGCTTTCAACCACGTCACATTCCGCTACGACCCACATGCCTCCTCTGCCACACTTTCCGACATCAACATAGCCATTCCGCACGGCAAAGTCACCGCCATAGTGGGCGCAAGCGGCAGCGGCAAAACCACCTTGCTGAAATTGCTGTTGGGATACTACCCCATCGAAGCCGGCTGTATTGCTGTGGGCAACACCAAAATAACCACACTCAACAAACAATGGTGGCGAAGGCAATGCGGCGTCGTGATGCAGGATGGCGTGATTTTTGCCGAATCGATTGCCCGAAACATTGCCACTGACGATGGCGAAATCAAGCACAAACGGCTCGTTGAAGCCGCACAAATTGCATGCATACACGACCACATCATGTCGCTTCCGCTCAAATACGAAACTCGCATCGGGCACGACGGAATCGGGTTGAGCGCCGGGCAGAAGCAGCGAATACTCATTGCTCGCGCTGTGTATCGCAACCCCGATTACATCTTCCTCGACGAAGCCACCAACTCGCTCGACGCCGTGAGTGAACGCGCCATTGTTGACAACCTCAGCAGGTTCTACCACAGCAAAACCGTGGTGGTGATTGCCCACCGCCTGAGCACAGTGCAGAACGCCCAGCAAATCGTGGTGCTCGATGGCGGCAAAGTGGTGGAATGTGGCTGCCACCAATCGCTAATCGCCAAACGCGGCGTCTACTATCACCTCGTTAAAAATCAGCTCGAACTCGGATGCTAATTAAACCGGCATGCACAATTCACAAAATCTTGGCTAATTTAACCGCGGGCAAGCCACAGAGTGGCGCAGTCTGCGGAAAGGTAACACTCCAAAATAGCAAGTCCGTTGATAGCAACGCCGAAGATGCCGAACCATATCGTTACTCGTCTGCGCACATTTATCCATAAAATAATATGCATTTTAAATGTCTATTTCTGCATATTTATATAATAATGGGCAAAATGTGGCAAAAATCATTGTTTTTCTAAAAATTTTTGGAATTTTTATAGGATTTATCAAAATTAATACTTAGTTTTGCAGTGCAATATCAGTTTTAGCACCTCTAATTATCTTGAATTAGCCTTGCAAAATGCGATAAATTGCAAAAACAACATTGATATTTATTCATTTTTACACTTTATAAATGCATACGATTATGGAAACAAAGATTCCTTACAAAATCTATTTGGCTGAAAACGAAATTCCAACTAAATGGTACAATGTGCGTGCCGATATGACCACCAAGCCGGCACCGCTTATTAATCCGGCAACAGGCCAACCTCTCACTCAAGCCGAGTTAGAGCCGATTTTCTGCGCCGACCTTTGCAAACAAGAACTCGACAACGATACAAAGTTGATTGACATACCCGAAGAGATTGTAAACTTCTATAAAATGTATCGCCCTTCACCTCTCGTAAGGGCTTACTTCCTGGAAAAGGCATTGGGCACTCCCGCAAAAATCTTTTACAAGTTTGAAGGTAACAACACCTCGGGCAGCCACAAACTCAATTCGGCAATCGCTCAAGCCTACTATGCAAAGAAGCAAGGGCTTAAAGGCGTGACAACCGAAACCGGCGCCGGACAATGGGGCACCGCGTTGAGCATGGCATGCGCTTATTTCGGACTTGACTGCCAAGTATATATGGTGAAATGCTCTTATGAGCAAAAGCCATTCCGCCGCGAAGTGATGCGAACCTACGGTGCAAAGGTAACTCCGTCGCCAAGCACAACCACTTCGATAGGCAAAAAGATTCTCGCAGAATTTCCCGACACCACAGGTAGCCTCGGCTGCGCCATCTCCGAAGCCGTTGAAGCGGCTGTAACGCAAGAGGGCTATCGCTATGTGCTCGGCTCGGTGCTCAACCAGGTGCTTCTGCACCAAACAGTGATTGGTCTTGAAACCAAGGCTGCGCTCGACAAATACGGCATCAAACCCGACATCATTATCGGTTGTGCCGGCGGCGGCTCAAACCTCGGCGGCTTAGTCAGCCCATTCGTTGGCGAGAAACTGCGCGGCGAAGCCGACTATCAGATTATTGCCGTTGAACCGGCATCGTGCCCGAGCTTCACTCGCGGCAAGTTCGCCTACGACTTCTGCGACACCGGTATGATTTGCCCGCTTGCTAAGATGTACACCCTGGGCAGCCAGTTCATACCGTCAGCCAACCACGCCGGTGGCTTGCGCTTCCACGGCATGAGCACCATTCTTTCGCAACTCTACCACGATGGCTTGATGGAAGCACGCGCCGTGGAACAGACCTCGGTGTTTGCCGCAGCCGAACAGTTTGCACGCGTCGAAGGCATCCTGCCGGCTCCCGAAAGCAGCCACGCCATTCGCGTCGCCATCGATGAAGCACTCAAATGCAAAGAAACAGGCGAAGAAAAGACCATCGTGTTCGGTCTCACCGGAACCGGCTACTTCGACCTCGTGGCTTACGAGCAATTCAACAACAAGACTATGTCAGACACCATCCCAACCGATGAGCAGATTGCAGCAAGTCTTGAAAAATTGCCGAAAGTACCAGGATTGAAATAAACCTACTACATCGGTTTAAGGAAAAATAGTTTGTTTGCCGCCGAAGCATTTTGCCCAGAATATCCCAGTCGTGACAATGCTTCGGCGGATTTTTATGCCCTATCCGCCCCGCGGCACTCGCCATTGCCACGCATTATGCCATTATTCATTGCCCATACAGTAGAAATAACTATCTTTGCAGATATTTATAAACAACAGGAAAAGCCAAAGGACAATGAAACATAACAGAAATCGGCGAATCTACCGTGTGACTTTGCTTGGCAGCGTTGTGAACATGCTGCTGCTCATAGCAAAGTTCGCTGCCGGCATCGTTGGCCACTCGGCAGCAATGATTGCCGACGCCGTACATTCGCTGAGCGATTTTGTCACCGACGTGATAGTGCTGGTGTTTGTTCGCCTGAGCAACAAACCTGCCGACGACGACCACGCCTACGGACACGGCAAATACGAAACCATTGCCACATCAATCATCGGCATAGCACTTCTTGCCGTGGCTTGCATGCTCGGCTGGGAAGGTCTCAATAAAATCTACGCATTCTTCCGCGGCGAGCAACTGCAATCGCCCGGGCACATAGCACTTGCAGCAGCAATCATAAGCATACTGTCGAAAGAGTGGGTCTACCGCATTACGCGCAAGGTGGCTTACGAGGTTGAATCGTCGGCTCTTGAAGCCAACGCATGGCATCACCGCAGCGATGCGCTTTCGTCGGTTGGCACTGCCATAGGAATAGGCGGTGCGGTGCTGCTCGGCAACAAATGGGCGGTGCTCGACCCCATAGCCGCCGTGGTGGTGAGCGTGTTCATCATCAAAACGGCATATATGCTCATTCGCAAATCGTCGGGCGAACTGCTTGAAGAACGCCTGCCAAGCGAAATCGAAAACCACATACGCGAAATTGTTTATCGCACTCGCGAGGTGAAGGACATTCATCACCTCTACACTCGGCGCATCGGCAGTTTAATTGCCATTGAGATGCACTTGCGGCTGCCGGGCGAAATGCCTCTTGCCGAGGCACACCGTCGAGCCAGCGAAATCGAGCGCAACCTGCGCAAAGAGTTCGGCGCCGGCACTCACATCATGCTGCACCTCGAACCCATTAAATAAAATCTTGAAATTCTTCGTTTCGGAGGGGGCAATCACAACACCTTCTGCTTGCGCAGGAACTCGGCTATTCGTTCAAGCCAAGTGTAACTGCCCGTGCCGGGCGACGCCTTTTGCTGAAAACAATGTTTCCTCAGGCACAACGTGTGCAATTCGCTCTGCACGCCAATGCTTCGCATCTTTTCCCATGTCTTAACCGAATTCATAGCCGAATATCCATCGGCGTCGCCGTGAATAAGCAGCATCGGGGCTGTGTTGCGGTCGAAACTGAATTCCGGTGCCAAACGAGCATCATCGCCGTTGCCGCCCTCGGTGTTTTCGCCGTTAATGCCATCGGTGAGCACATAGGCAGGATAAATGCCAATTCCCCACTGCACATTGCACGGAATGGCGTCGATGCTGTCAACTGGCAGATAGGATTGATGCAACGACGAGGTTACACCCATCAGGGTGAGATGTCCGCCGGCTGAACTTCCCATAATGCCAATCTTTGAACCGTCAAGTCCATACGAAGCCGCCTTGCTGCGCACAATTCTCACGGCTCGCTGCAAGTCTTGCCACGCCGTGGTGTGCTTGGCAAGTCCTTTTGGCCGCGGAGTGCGATAACGCATTGTCACCACCGTCATACCCAGTTCGTTCAAATATCGGCACGCCGGCGCAACCTCAAATCCATCGGGATTGTTGGAATAATATCCACCGCCACTATAAATAATCTGTATGGCATCGGTGGTCTTCACCTTCGGGAAATGCCACACCAAATAAGGCTTGCACTGATGCGTCTGGGCATCGGGCATCATGCCCTCTTGCCAAATGTCGTTGCACACAGTGTCACGGCACGCGCTGCTGTCAGCAAACCGCTCCATTAGCGGCTCCTCGGGCTGGAGTTTGTCGAAAAACTCCATTTGCTTCATAAATTCAACGGCTCGCTCAAACCCGAAAGCCCCATGCCCTTCGTTGGGATAGAGGTGCAATTCGGCAGGAATATTTCGGCGTCGCAACTCCCTGTAAACCAGCGTTGAGCCGTTAGGCGAATAACCGTCGTTGCCGCCGTGATGCAGCGACATCGGACACGTCTTGGCATCGAACTTAAACACCGGGCTGAGTTTCACATCCACTCCGTAGCCCTGACGGGCTGCCGGAGTGCCCGATTCGGCATCGGTGGTAATGTAGGCGGGCGCATTAACTATCGCCCAATTAATATGGCAGGGAATGGTGTCGAGGTCGTCGATTCTATCATAGGCAGAGGTCATCGAACTGGTGGCAAGCAGCAAAGCCAGGTGCGAACCTGCCGACATCGATATTGTGCCTATCTTTTCAGGGTCGAAACCACGCTGTTTTGCTTGGCTGCGCACCAGGCGAACTGCACGTTGGGCATCTTGCCATGCAGTTTGATAGATTGGCAGCCCCACAGGGCGTGGAGTGCGATAAACAAAATTCACGCACTGTATGCCCAATTCAGTGAGCCGCTCGCCCCACATCTTAACCAGATTCACGTCGCAGCAGTTTTGATACGACCCGCCGGAAATCAGAATCATGCAAGCGCCGTTGCGAACACTCTTGCGAGGTTTTGGCATCCATTCCACATAAGCCACCCGATGCTTGTCGGCATCGAAATCGGCACGCTCCGACACATCGGTCATGGCTGCAATCTGGTGGCTCTGGCGGTTAGGCATCTTCCCTTCGGGCCACACCATTTGAATATCGTTGGCAAAGCAGTTCAGAGCGATGCTCATCACCGCCACAACAACAAGTCTTTTCATTGTCTTAATCATTTTTAGTTTACGGCACATTGCACACACAGTGGCGTCAGTCGTCGCACACCTCGTTGAGCAAACCAGTAGTGGAATCCATAATATAGCCGCGCACCGTCACGTCGTTAGGCATCAGCGGATGATTTCTCACCAAATCAACGGTTTCTTTCACCGCCTCGTTCACATTGTCGAAGCCGTGCAGCCATTGTTCAAGGTTTATTCCGCAATGTTTCATGAGCGAAATATGCTCATCGTCGATGCCACGATTGCGCATCAAATGCAGCATTTCCTCTCCGTCCATGCCCTGAACGCCACAATCGGTGTGACCTATTATCATAATTTCCTCAACGCCAAGTTCATACACGCCCACCAACAGGCTGCGCATAGTGCTGTCGAAAGGATTTGTAATCACTCCGCCTGCATTCTTTATTATCTTCACGTCGCCATTGCGCAGTCCTAATGCCGCCGGCAACAATTTGGTGAGGCGGGTGTCCATACAACTCACAATGGCAATTTTCTTGTCGGGATATTTGTCGGTCAGATATGGCTCATAACCTTTTTCAGCCACAAACTCACGGTTGAATTTCAGAATATCGTTTATCATCGGTTAGTCTTGTTTTTTCCATTAATAATCATAATCGGTTGATACGGGCAAGAGCCTCGGCATATTCCTCAACGAGCCTGCCCACAATTTCTGCCACAGGACGCACGGCATCGATGCCAGCCACCACCTGCCCTATTTCGAGTTCACCATCCTCAATATCGCCTTCAAAGATGCCGCGCTTCGAGGCTTTAGCCCCGAGAATGGCACGCAACTCGTCGGCGTCGGCACCGCGACTCTCGGCTTCGGCTATGCGCTCAAACAAAGCATTCTTAATCAATCGCGTAGGCGACACTTTTTTCAGTGCCAGCATTGTGGAATCCTCGCCGAGGCTCACGCAATGCTGTTTGAAAGCCGGCGAAGCCGAACTCTCCTCGCTCACAGCAAACAAAGTGCCTATCTGCACGCCTTCGGCGCCAAGTGCCATCGCCGCCAACATCGCCTCGCCCGAACCGATGCCGCCTGCTGCTATTAGCGGCAACGAGGTGGCACGTCGCACCTGCGGAATCAGCGACATGGTGGTGAGTTCCTCGCGTCCGTTATGGCCTCCTGCTTCAAACCCTTCAGCCACAATGGCGTCAACGCCGGCTTCTTCGCATTTTGCTGCAAACTTGCTGCTCGCCACCACGTGCGCCACTTTTATGCCGGCTTCGTGGAAACGGGCGGTGTATTTCTTCGGCGAACCTGCCGAGGTGAACACCACTTTCACGCCCTTGTCGATGATGAGTTGAATCACGCGGTCGATTTCGGGATACATCAACGGCAAATTCACGCCCCATGGCTTGGTGGTGGCTGCGTTCATCTTGTCGATGTGCTCGGCAAGCGTTTCAGGGTGCATGCTGCCTGCGCCAAGCAAGCCCAAGCCACCGGCATTGCTCACCGCCGATGCCAACCGCCATCCGCTGCACCACACCATGCCTCCGGCAATTATCGGTAATTCTATTCCAAATAATTCTGTTATTCTTGTATTCATAAGTCGGAAATAATTCTTTATATATTCAAAATTTATAATGATTTTTCGCCCAAAATCGTTCATTGCCACAGCAAAACCATGCGTGCCAGTGTCAAGGCATCTTCCACAAAAATTCCATCCATGTGGGCACCTGCAACGCCCAGTCAGCCTCGCAATGATGTCCGCCAATCTGGTGGTAAAGCCAAGTTCGCACGCCTTGCTTCAGCACAATGCTTTCAATTTCGGTTATGTTTCGCGTAGTTGGGCGATCGCTGCCACGCCATTCTTTTGAACCCCAACTGAGAAAGATGCGCGTATCTACATCGAGTTTCGCCTTTTGCGCTTCGGCTCGCATCTGACGCATCACAAAACTCATAGCCGGCGACACGCAAGCCGCTTTCGAGAACCAACGATTGTAATGCAGCACGGCATACAACGACATCAAACCGCCCATCGACGAGCCTCCAATGGCAGTGGCTTCGCGATGACGCCATGTGCGATAGTTGGCATCGATGTAGGGTTTCACCGTTTCCACAATCCATTGCATGGTGAGGTCGCCGATGCCCTTAATGGCACCTGACGAGCGGGTGCGGAAGTTATACGGCGAATACTCGCTCAAACGGCTGTTGCCGGTATGCGAGCACTCCATGCCCACCACAATGAGCGGTTTATCCCACTGGTCGAGGAAATCCTTCATGCCCCAGCAAGTGCCGTAGGTGGCATCGCTGTCGGTGAACATATTGTGTCCGTCGAACATATACAGCACCGGGTAACGCTCGTCGCTATCGTGATAGTCGTCAGGCAAATAAAGATGAATAAACCGCGTTTCTCCTGCCGGAGGATATGGTAGTTCAAATCGTGTAATCATAACTTGCAAATGCTTATTTGCAACAAATTTACTGAAAATTTCGTGCAAATCGAGAGTTGAGTGTAAAGTTTATATGAACATTTTCTTATCTTTGTAGTAATTAGGAATTTTACACCATTTCATTAAACCAACATAACCTTGAATATAATGAAACTATTAGCCACCCTACTCTGCGGCATAGCCGCAATGGTGCCTTGCACCGCACTTAACGCCCAGACCGTGCTGTTCGACAGCGATGCCGACAATCATGTGTTCTATCGCATCCCCGCATTGTTGGCACGGGGAAACTCACTTATCTATTTCACCGACGACCGTTCCGGCGTGACCGATGCCACCGCTTGGGGCGACATCGGCTCAGAGGGCAACATCAGCATTGTGGCTCGCCGAAGCAACGATTGCGGAAAAACATGGCTTCCGTGTGTCTACACCGTGGCTGAAGGCAAAGGCGATGCCGGATTTCACCGCGGACACGGCGACGCCGCCGTTGTGTGCGACCGCGAAAGCGGACGTATGCTGATGATGTGCGCTTCGGGCGACGTGAGTTATGGTCGCAGCAACGTGAAGGTGAATAATGGCGCCATCGATTTGAGCCGTGCTCAGCGCGTGGGTCGCTACTACAGCACCGACGGATATTCTTGGCAAGGCGAGGAAGTGACCGAAAAAATCTATCACATCTATAACTCTGCAGACCCTCAAACCTATGCCGACGGCAAAAGCAAAGTGCCTGTTACCCGACTGTTTTTTGCAAGCGGCCGCATCTGTCAGAGCCAAACCATAAAGCATGGCAGTTATTATAGAATATATTCAGTGCTCACCACCAATCGGGGCAGCCTTGTTGTTTATTCCGACGATTTTGGAGAAAACTGGCTTCCGCTGGGTGGTGCCGAAGCACGTCCTGCACCTCAAGGCGATGAGGCTAAAGTGGAAGAACTGCCCGACGGCAGCGTATTGCTCAGTTCTCGCATGTATGGCGGCAGATATTTCAACATTTTCCGCTACACATCCACTGCCGACGCTTCAGGCAAATGGGACAACGTGGTGGCTTCTACGTCGACTAATGGCGGTACGGCAACCCTGAACAATGCCTGCAACGGCGAAATACTGATTGTTCCAGCCCGCGACAAAAAGGGTAACACCGTGTATGTTGCTTTGCAATCGACGCCTGCCGGAAGCAGCGAAGAGTTGGTCGACAACATCGACCGCCGTTGCAACGTGTCGATTTACTGGAAAGTGCTTGCCACGGCTGCCGATTTTGCGAAGCCCGAATGTTTTGAAAGCGGTTGGACACGCTTTGAAATCACCAACCGCCGGTCGGCATATTCCACTATGGTGCTCGATGCCAACGGCAACATCGCTTTTGCCTATGAGGACAATGGCAAAATGCTGCGTTTAGGCAGTCAGCACACCGACATCTACGACATTACATTCCGCTCACTCTCGTTGAGCGAAATCACTGGCGGAGAATACGCCTTTAGCGCAAACAAAAACCATCGAAATAATTTCTTGAAAAAGCGATAAAGAAACAGTGAGTGCCTCGTTACAATCTCACGCCGCGTTTTTTGAGTTCGGCGGCGAGGTTGGCGGCACCTTTGAACAATATACCGTCAATCCCAACAGCCCGGCATCCATCGATGTTGGGCTGTTTGTCGTCGACAAACACACATTCTTCGGCTGCCACTCCAAATCGCTCGAGCGCACGCTCATAGATTGCCGGTTCGGGCTTGAGCAGATGCTCTTCACACGACAGCACCCTGCCATTCAGCAACCCGAAAATGTCGCTATAATTGCGCATTGTTTCATACACCTTGCTCGACCAATTACTCAATCCGTAAAGCCGCAAACCGCTCCTACGCAATTCGGCAATCAGTTGCCGCATACCTGGCACCTCGCCTGTCACCACTTCCTGAAATCTGCTGTCGAACGCATCAAACAGTTCGGCGCATAGCGGATGTTTCTGCTTTAGGGCTTCGATTTGCTCGGCAAACGGAATCACTTCGCGGTCGAGGCTCGAGTAGGTTTCCTCGGCAAGAACCACTTGCATGAATTCTTTAAAGGCGGCTTCGCTAATGGGATAGTCGTGCCGCAGAACGTCGAAGAAACGGCTAAAATCATAATCGACGAGCACACGCCCAAAGTCGAGAAATATGGTGGTGATTTTGCTCATTGGTGAGAATGAATAATGGTGGTTATTTTAATGTGCAATATGCTGAATAAAGCGTTTGGCTCTCTCAAAAAGTCAGCCTCATTTGATGCCAAGGCACTCCGCCGTGAACCGATGCCGAGATGCCCTCGTTGACAAAGCCAAAGCGTTGGTAAAACCCAATCATGTGCTCTTTGCAGGTGAGCACCACGCCCATGCGTTGCTGCTGCCGGGCATGCTCAATGAAGTGTTTCATCAGCATTGAGGCATAGCCACGATGTTGATGCTCGGGGTGGGTGACCACGCCAAATATCATCTGCCACTTGCCTTGCTCGGTGTGAAAGGCGGGCGAGTCGTACATCTCGTCGGCAAGGTCGCGCTCCTTTGTCACCGGTCCGTTGACAAACGCCACCATCTGTTCGCCTATTTTGAGCACATGGAAATGGCTGCCGTAAGTGGCAAGACGCCACTCAAACGAACTGCGACTGGCTGCCTCGGCTGGCGGAAAACACAGCGCCTCGAGTTGCGTCGCCTCGTCGAGTTGAGCAAGCGAGGCTGTGGTTATAGTGATGTTGCAAGGGTTGTTCATTTCAGGTTTTTCTTTAGTTCTGCTTTGTCAATCACCAAATAAATAGTGTCAATCACATGGACGCCGCTGCCTATGTTGCCAAGGGGCTTGGCAAAGTTGCGGTCGAGCACGGTCACGTCGTCAACAAAACAATCGGTTTCGCCATGGTTGTTCCAGAATTGCTATGATAGATAAAAGTTTCTTCATAATTCTGTGAACGTGTCCTTTTTTGTATTTGGCAAATATACAGCAAAAAAGTCACTCCACATAGAGAATAGTGGCGGTTTTTGTGAAGGCGATATGTTGATGTGGCGCAAGGGTCAAATGAAGGGCAATTCCATCACTTGGTCGTTTTCGCCCACTTTGCGCATCACGCCGTTTTCAACCACAAAAAACTCGCCGTAAATCTGCTCCACGCCGTTTTGCCCGAACAGATATGTTCCGTCGGGGAAAGCATAGAAGCGACGGCCTTGGCGGCTGTCGGGCATAGCCAAATCGCGAAAAGCGTGCTTGCCGCCTGTCTGTGAATTTTTATATAGATAGTAGTGAGGCAGAATCTGCACCTCTGTGATGCCAAGTCCGGGCAAGAAACGCTTATAACGCGGGTCGGTTGCCTCGCCGTCTTCTTCGGGCATGGCATACACCACGCGGGCGCAATTCATCGAACCTGCCGAGATGCCCATCACCACGCCTTTATAGTTCTTCAGCAGCGAAGTCATACCCACTTCTTTGAGAAAGGCGTTTTGCGAAGGCACATGCCCACCACCCAAAATCACGAAATCGCTTTCGGCTATAATCCGGCGAGCGTTGTCGGCTGTGCGACGGTCGAGCAATGTGTATTTCTCAAACTTAATACCTGCGTCCTCGAGTGCCTTGCGCATACAATTTGAGCAGTGCTCGCTCCAGGGGGCATTGTCGGGGTAGGTGGTTACAAACACACATTTCGAGGGGCTTTTCACTGCCTTTAGCAGTTTGTCAAGAAAACCGTTGGCGGGATTGATTGCCCCGTCCATCGACACGCTCGGACTGCTGGTGAGGAAATATATCATAACAAATTTTGCTGTTTTCTTAATTATTCTACGAAAAATGTTTACAAAGTTATAGAAAATAATTATTTTTGCAAAAACGATTACATTATCGTTTCGCAAACGGCTTGTTTGCTTTCAAAATGAAATTAAATCTAACCTAATTGATATCAAATAATAACCCTTATATGAAGAATTTCGTATTTGTTTCGCCCAACTTCCCGGAGAAGTACTGGCAATTCTGCGACGAACTGCAGAAAAACGGAGTGCGTGTGTTAGGCATCGGCGACTCGCCTTACGACTCGCTTAGTGCCGAACTGAAACGGTCGCTCACCGAATATTATTATGTGGCTAACCTTGCTGACTACGACCAAATGTATCGCGCCGTAGGCTATTTCGCTTGGAAATACGGCCGCATCGACTGGATTGAATCGAACAACGAGTTCTGGCTTGAATCGGACGCTCGCTTGCGCACCGACTTCAACGTGAACACGGGCATAAAAATGGACCGCATCGACTCTATCAAGGAAAAGAGCGAGATGAAGAAATACTACGCTCAAGGCGGCATCCGCACCGCCCGCCAGATTAAGGCGAGCGAGGGTCTTGAGGCTGTGAAATCGTTCTCGGAAGATGCCGGTTATCCTCTTTTTGCAAAGCCCGACGTGGGCGTGGGTGCCGGTGGTGCTCACAAAATTGAAAATGAAGCGGCTCTCGAAGCATTCTTCGCCACTACGCCACAAGTAAGCGGCTATGTGATTGAAGAATTTGTTACCGGCGACATCTGCACCTACGATGCCGTTATCAACTCGAAAGGCGAACCGCTTGTTGAATCGATGTGCGTGTGTCCGCCAAGCATTGCCGACATTGTGAACGACAATCTCGAATCCACCTACTTTGTTGAGAAGAAGATGTCGGAGAACCTGCGTTTCTGGGGTCGCCGCACAGTGAAAGCCTTTGGCGTGACTTCACGTTTTGTTCACCTCGAGTTCTTCCGCCTCAACCGTGCTCACCGTGGACTTGGCGAAGTGGGCGACTTTGTGGCTCTTGAAGTGAATATGCGTCCCGGCGGTGGTTACACCCCCGATATGATTAACTATGCCCACAACATTTCGATGTTTAAGATATGGGCTGACATGATTGCTTTCGACCGTCGCACCACTCCTGCCCCCGACGACGACTACTATTGCGTGTATGCCGGTCGCCGCGACAATGTGGCTTATGTGCTCGATTCAGCAGCCCTCGTAGAGAAATATCGCGATGCTCTGGTGATGACGCCGCGCATCGCTCCCGCTTTGGCTCCTGCCATGGGCGACTATGCTTTTATTGCCCGATTCCGCGAAACCGAGGCTCGCGACGAGTTCCTCTACGACGTGTGCAACCGTGCCCAGTAATGCTCACTTAACCTCGTTTTATTAATACAGATTATGAACATAGAATATCATAAATGGTGGAGTCACAACCTAAATCGTGACATGGAATATAAGGTTTTCGGCCACGACGGGCAAGCGATGATTGCTTTCCCCTGTCAAGACGGCAGATTCTACGATTGGGAAAACTATCACATGTTTGATGTGCTGGGGCCATTTATCGAAGCCGGTCGCTTGCGCGTGATTTGCGTCGACGGCATCGACTGGGAAACATGGTCGAACAAAGGCGGCGACAAGCGTTGGCGAATTGAGCAGCACGAACGCTGGTTCAGATACATCACCGACGAATTGCTGCCTAACCTGCGCGTCAACTCCGAACAGATGTTCTTCACCTGCGGTTGCTCGATGGGCGGATTTCACGCTGCAAACTTCTTTTTCCGTCGTCCCGACCTGTTCAACGGCATGATTGCCCTGAGCGGCTTGTATCACGCCAGTTACGGTTTCGACGGTTATATGGACGGCGCCGTTTACGAAAATTCGCCTCAGGACTTCCTGAAAAATATGCCGGGCGACCACCCTTGGATGCAGATGTATCGCCAACGCACCATCGTGTTCTGCGTAGGGCAAGGCCGCTGGGAGGAAGACTTGCTGTGGAGCACCCGCGAAATGGACCGTATTCTCAAAGAAAAAGGCGTGCCTGCTTGGTTCGACTATTGGGGATTTGACATCGACCACGACTGGCCTTCATGGCGTCAGCAACTGCCTTATATTCTTGGCAAAGTGTTAAAATAGAGTTTATTACTCCGAAAATATCGCAAGCATTTCAAAGACCCTCGAAAATGTTATTCGAGGGTCTAACTTTTTTTATCACCCCGCCCCATTTAGCCTCACCGGAGTGTTGTTAATCAAAGGCAAACATATTATCTTTGCAATAACACTAACCATATATCCGCATCATGAAACATCTGATTATTGCGCTGTGCTTGATAATTGCTTCATCGGCTTATGCACACACCAGCCAACTCGACAATCTTGGCTTTTCGCTCATTCCATCGCCTAAAGAATGTGTAGTGAAAGGCACAAAACTGAACAAACTGAAAGATTGCCGCATTGTGAAACACGCCATAACCTATGGCGACGACGAATATGGCTTGAGCATACGCCGCGGCCGTGCCACCATTTGGGGCAACGAGGCTTGGGCTCGCCAAACACTGCGTCAACTCACCGACGCCGACGGATGTGTGCCTGATGTGGAAATTCACGACTGGGCAAGTTATCCCATACGCGGATTCATGCACGACACGGGGCGAAACTATCAAACTCTTGATATGCTCAAAGCCACTATCGATGCCATGAGCCTTTACAGGCTGAATATGTTTCACTGGCACCTCACCGACCGCCCATCGTGGCGTATCGAGTGCCGCTGCTTCCCGCAACTCAACGACCCCAAATATCAGCGACGGGGCCGCGACGAAGGCAAATTCTACACCTACGACGAAATACGCGAACTGTGTGCCTATGCTCGCGAACGTGGCATCACTGTGATTCCCGAAATCGATATGCCGGGTCACTCCGAATCGTTCACCGCGGCAATGGGTTTCAAAATGGAATCGAAAGAGGGCATCGAAGCATTGAGCAAATGTCTCGACGAGTTTATGCAAGAAATCCCTGCAAGTATTTGTCCTTACATCCACGTCGGCAGCGACGAGGTGCACGTTGCCGACCCCGAAGGATTTGCCAGTTGGGCGCAGGGCTATGTGGCTCAACGCGGACGAAAGGTGATGGTGTGGGACCCCGGACTGCCTGTTATGCCCGGCACAATTCGCCAGATTTGGAACGGCGGCGCTGAATCGAACGCAAAAGCAATATCTCGCCCCGAACGCTATGTCGATTCGTTTGTGGGATACCTTAATTATTACGACCCTATTCTGTTCAGCATGCGTGCATTTCAGCACAAGGCTTGCGGTCAAGAGGTTCCTGACACTACAAAGGCTCTGGGCGGAATCCTTTGCCTGTGGAACGACGTGCGCGTCGACGACAAAACACGCATCTCGCTGCACAATGGCATGATTAACGGAATGATGGCGTTTGCCGAACGATTTTGGAACGGTGGCGCCGGCGGCACTTCGATGCCCGACGAAAACCTTTACCCCGACCCGGCAACGCCCGACGGCATGGCTCTGGCTCAGTTTGAGCGACGCATGAGCAGCCACCGCGACCGCTTTTTCGCCCCCGACGACATTCGTTGGGTGGCTAACGCCAACATCGCCTGGAATATAACCCTCGGCAACACCACCGTGAAGGCTTGGGGCGGCGCTGTCGACCTCGACATCCTTTGCCAAACCAATAACATCAAACCGGCATCGCTGAAAGAGGCGGTGGCAAGCACCACAATCACTGTGCCAGCCGACACCACCGTAACTGCTTGGCTCGGATTCGACACTCCTGCCCGCAGCGACCGCATGTCAACCGGCATCGGTCAGCAGTATCGCTGGGAAAACGACGGCTTGATTACCGTGAACGGCACCGCAGTGTGGCCCACAGAGCCGTGGCGACAGCCTTGCGCCTATTGCTACCCGTTCCACACATGGGGCAGAGCGCAAGAGGAAGAGCCTTTCACCGACGAGCAACTCTATTGGATGCGCCAACCTGTGAAACTCAACCTGAAAAAAGGCGTGAACCAAATAGTAATCACCGTGCCTTACGCATTCAGAGGTCAACGCTGGGGGTTCGGCTTCATCCCGATGCGAATCAACGAGAAAGGTATGGCTGTGGAAGCCGGAATCTGACAGCGCGTTTGCCATTAATTGAATAACCCGCCATGCAGATACTCCTTGCCTGTGCAAAAATAATGACCGACCCCGGCAATATAGTCACGCCAGCGCTTAGCACGCCGGCTTTTGCCGCCGAAGCGATGCAGTTTGCTGCCGACATGACGGCACTCGACGTCGACGATATTGCTGCCACAATGCACTGTTCGCGGCAGATTGCTGCCGAAACCGCTTTGCGCTACCGCGATTTCTTCAGCGACACACCGCTGCAGCCTGCCGTGCTTGCCTATTATGGACAAGCCTATAAAACGCTGCGCGCCCGAGAGTTCACGCCCGAGCAACTGCTCTATGCCGAACAGCACCTGTGGATAACATCGTTTCTCTACGGCTTGCTGCGTCCACTCAACGGCATCCACCCCTATCGCATGGAAGGCAATGTGTTTCTCCCTTCCGCCAACGGCGAAAACATGTTTGCCTTTTGGCGCAGCCGCCTCACGCAGTTGCTCATCGACTCGGTGAAAACCGACGACGGTGTGCTGCTCCACCTTGCCACCGAAGAGATGCAGCACCTTTTCGATTGGAGCCGAGTGAAGCGCGAAGTCACTGTGGTTCAGCCACAATTCCTCGTTGAAAACAACGGCCGCACCAAGACTGTTACCGTTTATGCCAAGAGTTGCCGCGGAGCAATGACTCGCTATGTGATTACTCATCAAATCACCTCACCAACCCAACTTTTGCAGTTCAACTATCAAGGGTTTAACTTCAGCGAAAGGCTCAGCAACGACACAAATTTGGTATTCGTTCTGTAATAATTGCAAAAAATGGGGCAATTTGCCGTGAGCAAGCATTAACATTCGTTCACCAATCAAGTGGCAAAACAACGTGGATTTTGTATTTGTTAACTTAAACACTGCCTACTCTACATTTTTTAACTATTTGTAAACAAAAATTAAACATAAAATGTTTTATAGTAACCGAAATACACCTACATTTGTCGGTGCGTTCACTACGCAGGGCAAGTTATCGCCCTAAACGAGATGAGAAATATTTATTATTGATAAACATAAAAACAGAAAAATGACAAACGTAAAACAAGCAGAGGGCAAATTAGGCGTCCTCGTAGTAGGTTTGGGAGCAGTTAGCTCTACATTTATGACAGGTGTGCTCATGGCACGCAAAGGTCTTGCAAAGCCAGTAGGTTCGATGACCCAATACGACAAGATTCGTGTAGGTCGCGGTGCTGACAAGAAATATCTTCACTATAACGAAATCGTTCCAATCGCTGACCTCAAGGACATCGTGTTCGGCGCATGGGACGTTTATCCTGCAAACGCTTACGAAAGTGCAATCAACTGCGAAGTTCTTAAGGAAAAGGACATCGAACCAGTTAAGGACGAATTGGTACAAATCGTTCCTATGAAGGCTGCTTTCGACAAGAACTATGCAAAGCGTCTTGATGGCGACAACGTGAAGACTTGCAAGGACCGTTGGGATATGACAGAGCAAATCCGTCAAGACATCCGCGACTTCAAGGCTCGCACAGGCGTTGCCCGCGTGGTTGTTCTTTGGGCTGCTTCAACCGAAATCTACGTTCCGGTTAACGAAAAGGTTCACTATCATCTCGCCGACCTCGAGGCTGCTATGAAGGCTAACGATTGCGAACACATCGCTCCATCAATGTGCTACGCTTACGCTGCTCTCACCGAAGGTGCTCCTTTCATCATGGGTGCTCCTAACACAACTGTCGACATTCCTGCTATGTGGGAACTCGCTGAAAAGACCAAGATGCCTATCGCTGGTAAGGACTTCAAGACTGGTCAAACTCTCGTTAAGTCGGGCTTCGCTCCTATCATTGGCACTCGTTGCTTAGGTCTGTCTGGTTGGTTCTCTACCAACATCCTTGGCAACCGCGACGGTCTTGTGCTCGACGAACCTGCTAACTTCCGTACTAAAGAGGTGAGCAAACTTTCTACTCTCGAATCAATCTTGGTTCCTGAAAATCAACCAGACCTTTATGGCCACGGCAACGATGAAGACACTCAATACTACCACAAAGTGCGCATCAACTACTATCCACCGCGCAACGACAACAAGGAAGGTTGGGACAACATCGACATCTTTGGTTGGATGGGTTACCCAATGCAAATCAAGATTAACTTCCTCTGCCGCGACTCTATTCTTGCAGCTCCACTTTGCCTTGACCTTGTATTGCTCAGCGACTTGGCTGCTCGCGCAGGACGCTACGGCACACAACGCTTCTTGAGTTTCTTCCTCAAGAGCCCAATGCACGACTACACTCAAGACGAAGTGCCTGTTAACCACCTCTTCCAACAATATGTTATGTTGAAGAACGCTTTGCGCGAAATGGGTGGTTACGAAGCCGACGAAGAAATCGACTAACCATTAATTCCAGGCACTCTATTTGTGCCAAGATAAAATCCAACAACGGCTGTCGCGATTGCGGCAGCCGTTTTATTTTTACTTGCCTCAGCATATTTTCAATCAAACATAAAATATTACAACATAATAGTGAAAAAATCCAACCGTTGAGCAAAAAGCAATTAAATAACTTTGTAATGCTAAAAACTCACAATAACGGCTATTATGAAACATCTCCTTGCACTTGTTGTCCTTTTCGCGCTATTTGCACACGACGCTTCGGCACAATCTGCGTTGCAATCGCCTGTTGAAGAAATAATTGTAATCACCAAAACGCACTTCGACATCGGCTACACTCATCGAGTGAGCGAAATAGTGCGGCACTATCAAACCGACATGATTGACCGCGCGCTCGATGCCATGGACCAGTCGGATTCGCTGCCTCACGAACAGCAGTTCGCGTGGACAATTCCCGGATGGGTGCTATCGAAAACTATGGAGGATTGGGACGGACAATCGGATGAACGCCGTCAACGCCTCGACCGTAGATTCCGCTCGCAGCAACTCATTTGCCATGCCCTGCCGTTCACACTCATCTCCGACATGAGCGGTGTGGAGGACATGACTCGCGGATTGGCATTCTCGTCAAACCTCAACCGTCGCTATGGATTTGCGCTGTCGCGTTCGGGAAAGATGACCGACGAGCCATCGCACTGCGGTGCTATGGCAACGGTGCTCGCCAACGCCGGCGTGAAATTTCTGCACATAGGCTGCAACTGGCCAAGCGGATTTGTCACCACTCCGGGGCTATATTGGTGGGAAGGTCCCGACGGCTCGCGTGTGCTCACATTCTATTCGCCGAGTTACGGCACCACCACAGCCGTGTTCCCAAAAGCGTGGCAAGGTCCAAACGACCCAATGATGGGCACCGACTTGCTGCCTGCTAAAGACTGGAAATACAAGGTGTGGCCTGCCATCTTAGTCACCGGCGACAACACCGGACCCACCACGGCTAACAAAATCAAGGAACTGTTCGACAACGTGAAACAAAAAATGCCCGGCGTGAAGGTGCACATGGGCACGATGGACGACTTCTACGATGCCATTATGCGCAGCAACCCCGACATTCCCGTGCTGAAAACCGAGATGCCCGACACGTGGGTGCACGGCGCAATGTGCGACCCTCGCGGCATAAGCCAGTCGCGCAGCACCCGCTCGCTGATTGCTACTGCCGAACTGCTCAACAAGCAATTGGCTTGCTGGGGAATCAATATGCCCGACATCAGCCAAACGGTGGCTAAAGTCTACGAAAATATGCTTCTCTACGATGAGCACACTTGGGGTGGCGCTCAATCGGTGAACACCTACGGCGAACCTTTCAAGAATCTGCCCGACAATTCTTATAAGAATCTCGAAGATTCGTGGGACGACAAGTCGAACTACATACGCCAAGCAGCAACAGCCACCAACGCACTGTCGGCTGCCAACCTCGATTCACTTGCAGCCAACGTGAAATGCAACCGCCCTGCGCTGTTGGTCTACAATCCGTTGCCATACAAGCGCAGCGGATGGGTGAAACACGGCGATGCGTTGGTTCACGCTGCCGACATTCCTGCCTGTGGCTACAAGTTGATTGACTTGCCTACGGATGCCGACACTTTCGCTGCGGTCGATTCAAAGAATTATATCGAAAACGAACGCTATCGCATAACATTCAGTGCCGAAAAGGGTGCTATCGTGTCGCTCATCGACAAAGCGACAGGGCGAGAATGGATTGATGCCGGCTCCGAAATCGGGTTCGGTCAATACCTAAACGAGCGGTTCACCTACGAGCAGACGCTCAAATACACTATGGATTATCAGCAAAATCGTGCCGGCAGTTGGCCTCATCCCGGCATGCACAAGCCCAGCATGATTTCAGAAAAGCAAGTGCCCTATCGTGCTGCCACACCTCGAGGCGCAGTGCTCACCACGTCGGCATCGGCAGTTTCGCAATCAGCAGAACTGTTTTTCCCTGCCGACACCGCAAATCATTTGCCAGCATCGCGGCTTGTGGTGACGCTCTGCAAAGGTCAGCCGTATATCGACATGGCAATAACCCTAATCGACAAGGCAAAGGATAATTGGCCCGAAGCCGATTGGCTCTGCCTACCTTTCAACATCGGCAATCCGCAGTTTGCCGTTTTCCGGCAATTAGGAGTGATGAACCCTGCCACCGACATTCAAGAAGGAGCAAACCGCCACATCTATTCAGCCGACTACGGCGTGACGGTGACAGGCAGCGACGGCTGCGGTTTTGCCGTTTGCCCAATCGACCACCCTCTCATAAGTGTTGGAGAACCGGGATGCTGGAAATTTACCACCGATTATATTCCCACGCGACCAGTGGTTTATCTTAACCTCTACAACAACCAGTGGAACACCAATTTCCGTTATTGGTACACCGGCTCGTGGACATCGCGCGTGCGCCTGTGGGCGATAGGTAACGGCGACAAACGTCAGTTTGCGCAGCAAGCCATCGAAGCACGCAATCCGCTGATTGCCAAAACGGTTAATCGTAATAACGGTAAACTGCCTAACAAACAATCGGGCATCACATTGTCGCGCAAAGGCGTCGTCATAACCGCATTCGGCGCCGACTACAACGGCACCGATGCCACGCTGCTGCGCGTGTGGGAGCAAGCCGGCGAAACAAGTTTGCTCGAAATCGTTTTGCCAAAAGGATTGAAGGCTTCCACAGCACAACCAGTCGACTTACGAGGCGAGCCTATTGGCGACCCTTTGCCAATCAAAAACGGCAAAATCAGCACAAAAATCAATGCTTATGCCCCTGTGAGCCTGCTTCTGCAATAATAAGGATGGTGCAACGGAAAGCACTATTTGTCAAGAAGTGTTTTAAAACTGTCGATGATGTCGTTAATCACCATTTTGCGGAACAGCCAATGGTGCATGCCGCCGGGGATGCGTTGCAATATCTTGTCTTCGGTTGAAAGCACAAATAAGGGGCGAATACGCCACGAATGGTTGTAACGGTTTTTCCAATCGTACATGCAGTATTCCCACCAGTGGCAGTCGGCACGCCACCATTCGCCAGTGGTGTAGCCGTTGTTCAAGCCCCATCGGGTAGCGCCCAAAGCATCGGCATGTCCACATTCGCGGAATATACGGTATGGAGCCAATCCGAGGTCGATTACGCGGCCGAGGCTCACGCGGCACACAATGAGCGACCCGCTACTATAATGCAACGCCGTTGAGCGGTCAGGAGCAAAATAGATGCCGTTCCCGGCAAAGTTTCCGCCACCCACGTTCCACACCTCGGTGCACCAACTGTTGTTGCCCACTCTGCCACGGCTTTGAGTGATGCTTTCGCTTGCATCGGGGTCGGTGCCGTGATAAAGCGTAAGAGCCGGCATCACGGTGTCGGCAATAGTCCAGATAGCACTTTCAATGTAGGTTAATGTGCCGTGCCAAAGCGGATATTTAATCACGCGCCACGGCAGCCACAATGCCCATTCCCACCAACTGTCGGCACCCTCGCGCGAGTGCGCCGGATAGAGCACCTCAAGCAAATAGTTCATCGCCTCAAACGAGCAGTGCACAACCATGTTGTAGTAAACGGCATTCACGAAGCGTAACGGCATGAGAATCAGATAAAACGGAATCTTCACCCATTCAAATATTTCACGCAGTTGGCTGTTTCGGGCATCGTTGCCACTGTTGAATTTATAGAAAAGCCGCCAAGGCTTTGAGGCATAGCGTTGAAACCAGTTAAGGAAATAGAACGGCAAACTAACAATCCAATACACTTTGTAAACTCCCATGCTGATGAGCGCCGCGCCCCAAAGCAACAGTTTACGCACCACAATCACTATTATCACCCATAGGGCAATGCTCCATATCCAACTAATGATTGTGGGAATTAGTCCACTTGTCTTCACTTTTGCCGGCTTTTCGGGGGCAGGCTGTGGCACCGGGCAGCAGTATTGCAGATAGTTGAACGAGCAATAGAGCCATTCGTTGGTGTTATACTCCACACGAGCCCAGTTGTTATAGGTTAAACTCACCACTTTCACGGTGTCGCCTTTGGGCAAAGTAAGCATCTTGGTGTAACTCTTGCCGGGACCGGAACGGAAATTGAGGTCGGTTGTGGTGACGTAGAGTGCAGGCAAAGCGGGAACGTCCGCTGCCGACGTGTCGATACAGCACAACAGAAGCAATGCTATGATGAGTGAGCGCAAATTCATCGGCCTTGTCGCAGATAGTGGGGGATTTAGTCGTTTGATTTTTGCGGTTTGATTGGGAAATCGATGATTACTGCCAGACCCGTGGTATAGTCTTTATCCACCGTTATTGTTCCGCCCATGCGTTTTAGCAGTTCACGGCAAATCGAGAGTCCGAGACCGCTGCCAGGCATAAAAGTATCCACCTTTTCAAATCGCTCGAAAATGAGTTCTTTCTTGTCGTTAGGCACGCCAATACCGGTGTCCTCGATGCGCACGTTCACCATTGAGCCGTTAAGGGTTATCACGGTTTTCACATGACCTTTTTTGGTGAATTTAAACGCATTAGAATACACATTGTCGAACACCTTCCCCAACCGCAACGCGTCGGTAACGATTGTTATGTTGTTGCTTGGCGTCTGCAAAATAGGCTCAACCTCCGGTTTGACGTAAGGTGCCATAGCCGAATTGATTATATCCACCAAATTGGCTTCATTCCACGTCAGCACCACCCGGTTAGAGTCGATTCGTCCGAGCGACAGAATGTTGTTGATGAGCACCATCAGCGAATCTGAATTAGAGCGGATGATGTTGGCATAGTCGCGCAACTCAACATTGTCGCCGGCATTTTCGGCAAGCAGATTGCTAAATCCAACAATGGCGTTGAGCGGAGTGCGTATTTCGTGACTCATGTTTGAGAGGAACGTCGATTTCATGCGACCGTTTTTCATGTGTTTTTCGAGTGCTTCACGCAAAACGGCTTGACGTTGAAGCAGTTCGGTTTCGTCGGCACGCAGACGCTGCTCGGTTAAAGCAAGGTTATGCCCCAATGCGCTGCTTCGGCGCACATGGTAGCCAAACAAGGCAAGCATCACAAGCGCAATCACAAGGAATACCGACGTGTAGACGATGTTGTTTCGTTGGCGTTCAGCCATGTATTCTTTGTGCAGACGCGAAACATACTGCTCGTGGCAGATGTCCTGGAATTGACTGAAGTCGCTGAGAATCGATTTATTGTATTCGCTTTGAAGAGTGTCGTAGGCAAGATAATAGGTGCTCGTCGCCTCTTTGTAGCGTTTCAGGTTCTCAAGAATCTGACCTTTGGTATAAAGCAGCGAATGGCGCGAGTCGGCAACAAAACTATCGAGTTTGCAAATCTCTTTCAAGGCTTCGTTGTAGCGGTGGCATGCCTGGAAGTATTCGGCTATCAAGCGAGTGGTGCGGCCCTCAACAAACCAATCGTCGATAGTAATCATCTTCGAAAGAATCGAATAATAGTGGTTGGCGTTCACCTCATCTTTTTTGTTCACACTGTAAAGGAGCGAGTAGGCATAATACAATTTGAGGCATCGCTCATAAAGGAAGCCACTCGACTTTGGAATTTCGCCGTTCTGAAATATCGCCTGCATCTCTTTCAGATAGATGTCGGCATTGCAGCAAGTAGGGTCTATGACGTAACATTCCAGAATTTGAGTCAGTAATTGGAAGCGGTAGGTGGCGCGCCTGCCCTGCTTTTTCAAAATTTGGTGACCGCACGAGTAGGCGTCGATTGCCTGGTTAAGCACCGATGTTTTCATATACACGTCGCCCAGCAACTCGTAGCACGTCACCTCACCGTCCTCGCTACGGAGCCGTTGCGCATCTTTCTGCAAATCGAGGGCGTTGCCAAGTGCTTTTTCGGTGTTACCCCTGTCGAGGAAAGCGGAGCATTGATAGTATTTTGTGTCGAAATAGCGCGAATACACCGACGGCTCGATTCGCACCTCATCGAATTTTTCAGCCCAAGCCACCACGCTGTCGAGGTCGTTGGCATTGAAATAGTAGCGACAAATGTGCGAAATAGCCATTGCTTTATAGGCATTGGCATTAGCCGAATGTTGTCGCGAAAGTTGATAGAGTTGCTTCAGGTAACCCAACTCGGCTGGCATACTGAAATTCATGTCGGCAAGTTTGCCCAGACACTTCATTTTCTCATCGATGGTTTGAGCCTTTTGCAGATTATCTTTGGTGCGCTGTTCAAGGTCGCTGCCCGAAGCAGCCGAAACAGCAAAAACCAACATCGCTAAAGTCACTGCGGTGGCGAGGCGAGCCATATTCGTAAATCTTATTTTCATCGGTTAGCCTCCTTTCTGTCGAGTTGAATTTCAAGATTTACCGGATGACGGAACACAAAACGTGCACCGGCGGTATAGGATTTGTCAACAAACAATTCGCCGTGAAGCGTCTGACTGATGGTGCGACTGATATAAAGACCCAAGCCACTGCCCTGCGACGTCTCGTCGACCTTTTCAAAACGGCCGAAAATGCTGTCCTCTTTGCCGGGCTCAATACCGCAACCGGTGTCGGTGACGATGAAAGTAATCATAGTGTCGGAGCGTTGAATCGACAAGGTCACCGAACCCTGTTTGGTGAACTTGGCAGCGTTGCCAAGCAGATTAGTGAGCAACTGCTGCAAGCGGAAACGGTCGGTGAAAATGTTGATATGCTGCTCTGCGCAGTCGAACACCACTTCCACACCTTCGTCAACCAATGCCTCGATTGAATAAAGCACCTTCTGCGCCACTTCAAGCACATCGGTTTTCTCGAGGTTGATGTCGGAAACAGTGTCGCTTGGCGTGTCGATGATTTGGTTCACAAGTTTCAGCATCAGGTCGCTGTTCGAGCGAATCAGTTCGGTGAACTCACGATTATCGAACTCGTCCTTGCCGATGATTGACGTCGACAATATTTCGCTAAATCCCACAATGGCATTGAGCGGAGTGCGTATCTCGTGGCTGATGTTCGCCATAAACTCGTTCTTTTTGCGGTTACTCTCTTCCTCCTCGGCAATGGCGTTAACCAGATTGGTGTTAAGCCTCGAAATTTGCTTGCGCTTCAGTTTGAGGTCGGCATTCAGTTTCTTGAGTTTGCGTGTTTTGGTAATGTTGCGATAAAGAATCACAACGAGAAACAACACTGCAACGGCAATAACCAGCACGGCAGCGAGGAGCGACAAATGCAATATGTGGGCATCGTGCAAACGGGCTTCGTCGTTCTCTGCCTCTTTGCTGAGTTGCTTTGAAAGTTGCCCGTATTGGTTGATTTCGCGCAAGAGGTTTTCGTTTCGGTCGCCACGAAGCACGTTAGTGGCTTTCTTCAGCGACTGCGCCGCTTGCTGATACATCCCGGCGGAATAGTAGGTCTGGGCAAGCAACGTGAGATATTGGTGCGTGAAACGGTCCTTGTTGCGCAACAGATAGTTGATGTCGGCTTCAACATTTTCAATGAAACCTTCGTGATAATTCAAATTGGCGCGAATGAGCAGGAACTGGTTGATGTCCCACTGCGACGGCACATAACTGTTGTTCCACAAGTTGACGAGCGTTTCTCTCATCTTCTGCAAGTCATGTTTGTAGGAATAGTAGATTGCCGTGTTCATCTTTATTCCCCACTGATTTTCCCTAAGCAAGTCGGGCGAGATAGGCTCCGCTTGCAGCAGGCGCGTTTCTTTTTCCCAACGCTGGAGATATTGATAGGCTTTTTCGTGATTGCTGAGGAAGAAATAATAGGAAACGGCTGTTGAGCAGGTGATTGCCAGCAACCGCGGATTTTTTTCAGCAATCAAAGCATTGAAATAGTCGTTAATCAAGTCGGCGGCTTTTTGGTCCTGTCCGGTGAACGAATAAATTTCGGCTGTAAGAAGCGACACCATTGCCCTACCGAACTTTGTGTTGTGGCGTTTCACTTCAAGGTCGAGTTGCTGCAACTGGCTCCATGCCGAACGGGTGTCGCCCGACCAGAATGTGGCGCCAATCTCGTAGTAACTTGCCATCAGCCAATGGTAGGAACCCGGTTTGCAGTCGGCATAAACCTTCTTTGCCCACTCTTCCACCTTTGGTTTGTTGTCTTTTTCGGAGTAAATGCGGCAAAACTCAACGTAGCAATCGAGTTGGTAAGTGGTATTGTGAAGCCGTTTTGCCACATTGAGCCGCTTCATCATAATGCCTATTTCTTCAGGCATATTGTTACAAGCAGCCGTCATACGCTCGTAGATGCGGTATTGCTCCTTGAACGACTTCGCCGACTCCACTTGCGCAGCAAATTGCTTGAGCGCATTGCGGTTTTTAGCGCATTGCTGCTCAAATATCTGATTAGGGGTCAGTTGGTTGGCCGCATCGCAAATTAGCGACGCCATGGCAACAACAATTGACAAGGTGAAAAAGCGTGATATTTGTTGAAAACACATCATGAAAGAGGCACCAAAAGCAGGTCTATATTTTAAGTATTCGTAAAGGTAAGTAATTTGATTGAAATTTGCAAATGCTTTGGCTGATTTGAATAATGAAAATGATTATTTGCCACGTATTGAGTGAAATTTTATAACTTTGCAGGCTGTAAAACTAACAGACGAATAGTTTAACTGAGAAATGACGAATACAACTAAAGGAAGCATCTATGCCATCGTGTCGGCTATGAGTTACGGACTCAATCCGCTGGGAGGGTTGATGTTAGGTGCCGAAGGCATAAACACTCACACCATATTGTTTTCGCGCTTCACCATTGCCGTTGCAATCTTGGCATTTGTGATTGCCTTGCGCGCCTGCAAGGGAAACCGCAACGGTTTGCGCGAACGATTGACGAAAGGTTTTGTGCTTAGCCGATGCGCCACGGCAATCGTCGACAGGCGCGACAAGCCGGGCAAGGCTTGGCGTGTGTTGAGCAGCCACTGGGCATTGGTGGTGCTGCTTGCCGGACTGTTTGCAGTGTCGGCGTTGGCACTCTTTTCCAGTTATCTCTATATGGATTCGGGCATCGCATCCACGCTGCTGTTTGTTTATCCCATCATCGTTGCGCTCATCATGGCGTTGTTCTTCCACGAACGAATCACCATTGTCACGGTGGCATCGCTGGCATTGGCATTTATTGGCATAGCAATGCTTAACGGCGGTGGCGACAGCGGCAGCATCAACGCCATCGGTTGCGCGCTGGTGATGTTGTCATCACTTGCCTATGCGGTGTATATCGTGGCGCTCAACCGCTGGCGAGTGAAAATTCCTGTGCTCACACTCAACATGTATGTGATGGCAGTGTGCGCTTGTTTCATTGCCTTACATTCGTTCACCGACCCGCAATTCAGGCTTATGGCTCTGCCTTCGGCAACTGCTGTGGGCTACGCCGTGATGCTCGCTTTGGTGCCCACGGTGATTTCGCTTGTCACCATGACCCGAGCCATCGAGTTAGTGGGGTCGACCCCAACAGCAATCATGGGGGCTTTTGAACCGTTGACCGCTGTGGTTGTGGGCATCGTGGTGTTTCACGAAGCATTCACACCAAGCATCGCTGTGGGCAACCTGCTCATCATCCTGGCTGTGGTGCTGATTATCAGCAGCAAATATGTGATGGCTTTTTTGCGTATGTGGATTCGCGGAATGAACAGGCTGATAACGCATTGATTACTACAACAAATCGACAAATAAAAAAATTTTACATAACAAAGAACTATGAAACGTATTCTCAATCTTGCCATAAGCGCATTGCTTGCCGGCTCGTTGATGGCACAAGTGAACAATTTCCAAAATGCAGTGGATTGTTTTACCCGTGCCGACTATCTGCAAAATGCCTCGGTGGGCGTGTGTGTGATGGACATTAACACCGGCGAGGTGCTGGCTTCTAACACCCCCGATTTGGCAATCACCACGGCTTCAACCATGAAGACCGTCACTTCGGCTTCGGCACTGGCATTGCTGGGCAAGGATTATCGCTTCCACACCATCGTTAACGCCATTGGCGAAATCAAGGGCAATACGCTGCATGGCAATGTGGTGGTGAAAGGTTTCGGCGACCCCACTCTTGGCTCTCGCCATTTCGCCAAACAGCCCGACATCGTGGCTGAGGTGGTGGCTGCCCTCAACGAAATGGGCATCAAGAAAATCAACGGCAACATTCTTTACGACGAAAGTGCTTATCCCTTTGAAACATTTTCCGACAATTGGATGGTTGAAGATTTGGCATACGATTATGGCCCAGGGGTTCACGCCATTAACTTCCACGACAATCTGGTGAAACTGAGTTTCGACCGTTCGGGCAACGAAGCCACCGACTTTGTGTTCGACCCGCCAATCAGCAACTGTCAGGTTATATGCCACGCCCGAGTGAGTGAGATGCAAAACATGTACCGACTGCTGAACATCGGACCTTCTCCAAACATAATTCTCTATGGCGACATCCGCCGCAGCGACAAACGCTATGTCGACTATTTTGTGAATCCCAATCCGGCACAACTGCTTTGCGACAGCATCGAACGCAGCCTGAAAGATGCCGACATCAATGTGCGCCACAAAAAGGTGAAAGACGAAGATTTGCAGGACACGCTGATGATTATCGACCACACCTCACCCGTTCTCACCGACATCGTTGCCTCGCTGCTCGAACGCAGCGACAACATGTTCACCGAAGCATTGCTGCGTGCCATTGCGCGCAACGATGGCAAGGTGGCTAATGCCGCCAACGGCATGGCTGCCGTGAAACGCTTGTGGGAAAGCAAAGGCATCGACACCAAACCGCTCTTTCAGCGCGACGGCAGCGGACTGGCACGCAACGGCAAAGCCACGGCTCGCTTCTTCACCCAGATGCTGCGTCAAGCCAACGCCGACAGCGTGAGCACAGGTGTTGTGCTGGCATCGCTAATGACGCACCTCGGCGTGAATGGCAACATCGGAAGCCAAATCAAAAACTCGCCGCTCAAAGGCAAGATTGCATCAAAATCGGGCAGCATGGGCGACGTGCAATGCTATGTGGGTTATTTCCCTGCCGACAGCCCTAAATACACCTGGGCGGTGCTCGTTAACAACTGGCAAGGCGAACGCAGCCACTTGAAAAACGAGATAGAAACTTTGCTGCTAAACCTATTCACTCAGTATCGGGGCAAAAGTCGTCCTGCCGACGAATAAACACTTGGCGCAATTGTGTTAAATTTAGTTTATGCAACAATAAAAATCGCACCAAATGTGTGTTATTTCTGAACTTTTTAATAGGTTTGCATATTAATTGGGTTGTTAAAACCGAACCCTGGGCATAACAAATTTGTTAGAAAAGAAATAAAAAATTACAATATGGACGATTCACTCCAAACGCTATTGAAACAAGTCCTTGAGTTGGAGGGCTTATTGCTCATTGCCGACAAACGTGGCGACGATGTGCCTGACATGGTTGTTGACATGATAGTTCAAAAGGCTGCTGCAATTGGCGAGATGGCTAATTTAGTTGGCAAAACTCCTACTCCCGAGACCATCGATTACAATAAGCAAATAATCGACTCATTGCCCGACGACGAACCCGACGACGACATCGAATTGGAATTAATCGAAGAGCCTGAGCCACAAGATACTGAATCGGAGCCGGTTATTATTCCTGCTCCCGAACCCGAGCCTACTCCAGAGCCGGTTATCATTCCTGCTCCCGAACCCGAGACTACTCCAGAGCCGGTCATTATTCCTGCTCCAAAGCCCGCTAACGAAATAGCCGAGCCCGAAATATTGGCTGACAAATATGCCCAACCCGAGCAAGACGACACTACGGATTCGCCTCTCACCCTCGATGAAGCATTTCAGCGCGATATGACTAAGGACCTTCGTCAAGCCTTCTCTCTCAACGACCGCTATCGCTATCGTCGCGAATTGTTTGGCAACAGCGATTCTGTGATGAACGAAACCCTCAACCTAATCGAAACAATGCACTCGTTCGACGAAGCGGAGGACTATTTCTACAACGATTTGCAATGGGAGCACGACTCGCCCGAAGTGGCTGATTTCATGGTGATTATAAAGAACCATTTCTGGAACAAACGTCCGCAAGTGTAAGTCAACTCTATGGCAGGAAAACTCTACATAGTACCCACTCCGGTGGGCAATCTTGAAGACATGAGTGTGCGTGCCGTGAATATGCTCAAAAGCGTGGACATGGTGCTCGCCGAAGACACTCGCACCAGCGGGGTGCTTATGAAGCACTTCGGCATCGACACCCCCATGACGAGCCATCATAAGTTCAACGAGCACGATGCACTGCCGGCTGTAACTGCCCGTTTGCAGGGCGGCAGCAATCTGGCACTGATTTCCGATGCCGGCACACCTGCCATTTCCGACCCCGGATTTCTGCTCGTGCGCGAATGTCGTCGCCTGGGAATTGAGGTGGAAACACTGCCCGGACCCACTGCCTTTGTGCCTGCGCTCGTAAATTCCGGACTGCCGTGCGACCGTTTTTGTTTTGAAGGCTTTCTGCCGCAAAAGAAAGGCCGCGCAACAAAACTCGCCGCTCTTGCCGCGGAAGAACGCACAATGATATTCTACGAATCACCGCTGCGCCTGTTGCGCACCCTCGAGCAGTTGGCTGAGGTGTTCGGCGCCGACCGCGACGCCTCGGTGAGCCGCGAAATCTCAAAGTTGCACAACACCACCCACAACGGCACGCTTGCCGAACTGGTGGAGCATTTCACGCAAAACGCTCCGCGAGGCGAAATAGTGATTGTGGTGGCTGGCAAACAACCCGAAACCAACGTCAAGGTCGACAAATACGCCAAGTTTAAGCAACGCAATCGCATAGTCGACCCCGAAGAGCAATAATTCAAACCTCTTTACAATCTTAATTTAACTCATCTATTTTTCAAAAAAACAGATAAATTATGAAAAAATTAGCATTATCATTTTTATTGTTCAGCGCATTGCTGATGTGTGCCTGTGGTGGCAACAATAACGAACGCACCGAACAGGACGAAAGCGTTGAGCGTTACGACTCGCTGCGCACTGCGCTCGCCGAGAAAGACAGCCTTATGGCACTCCTGAGCGAAGTGAGCGAAGGCATGAACCAGATAAAGGAAATGGAGAATATCCTAAATACATCCAACCTCACCAACGAATCGCCTAACAAAAAGCAACAGATTCTGGGTGATATGGTTCTCATTCAGCAGGCGCTTGCCGACCGTCGACAACGCCTCGAGGCTCTTGAAGCACGCTTAAACAAGTCGAACAGTTACACCGATGAGATGAAAAAGACCATCAACAACCTGAAAAAGCAAATTCAAGACCAAGAAGAAACCATACGCGGATTGAACGACCAACTGGCTGCCGCTAACCTGCGCATCGACCAACTGAACGTGAGTGTTGACTCGCTCAAGAACGAAAACACTCAGGTGAACATCGAAAAACGCGCCGCCCTCGACGAGAGCGAACGCCTCACTAACGAACTCAACACTTGCTACTATGTGCTTGGCTCGAAAAAGGAATTGAAGGATAACAAGATTATCGAAAGCGGCTTCTTGAAGAAAACAAAGGTGATGGAATCGGACTACGAACTGTCGTATTTCACCCGTGCCGACAAGCGCACTCTCACCGAACTGCCGTTACACACCACCAAAGCCAAAGTGCTTAGCAAGCACCCTGCCGGTTCCTACAACATCGTCGACAACGGCAACTCAAAAACGCTGGTAATCACCAACAGCACCAAGTTCTGGGAACTCAGCAACTTCCTCATCGTTCAAACCAACTGATGTGAGCGTTTCACTCGCGCCGGCACATCAGGCAAGTGAACTCGCATTGAAATCACTTTCGTGAATTATAATACTAACAATCGCCGTTGTAGGAGTTACTACAACGGCGATTGCTTTTTTCATGTATCATCTAACGCCATTCACGGCGCATCGCTTCGTGCCTTTGCATGCAATTCGCTACGGCATCACGGTGACGCGGCGAGTGATGCGGATGTCGTCGCTTGCGCTGCCTATTTGCAACTCAAACTCGCCGGGTTCCACCACACGGCGCATCTCGCGATTGTATAGTGCCAAGTCAGCCACAGGAATAGCAAGGCGAACCGTACGCACTTCGCCTGCCGCCAAATCAACCTTTGCAAATGCCTTGAGTTGCTTCACCGGAGTGACCACACTCGACACCACATCGCGAACATATACCTGCACCACCTCTTTGCCTCGCTGCGTGCCGGCATTGCGCAGTTTCACGTCGATGGCTATGGTGTCGGGTTCGGCATATTGAGTCTTATTTACCGTGGCATCGTCGTAGGCAAACTTGGTGTAACTTAATCCGCGACCAAAACTCCAAAGCGCATCGGGCGACGAGAACACATAGTCCTGCCCCGGGCGGTCGACGTCGCCGGGATTATGATAGAAACCGCGGTCGGTTGGCAAATGATTGTAGTAGCAAGGCAAATGCCCCGTGCTTTTGGGGAATGAATAATTGAGTTTGCCCGACGGATTAACCTTGCCCAAAATCACGTCGGCAAGCGCATTGCCGCCCTCTTCGCCCGGATACCACTGCACAATCACTCCGGGGATGTTTTGCTTCACCCATTGCAACGCGAACGGACGGCCCGAAAGCAACACCACAATCACCGGTTTGCCGGTGGCATGTACAGCCTCAATGAGTTGCTGCTGCACGCCACACAATTCAAGTGAATTGAGGTCGTAGCCCTCGCCGCAAGTCGAGCCTTTGTATTCGCGCGCCAGCGATGCGCTTTGCGTGCCCACAACCACTATGCTCACGTCGCTGAGCCGGGCAGCCTCAACCGCCTCGGCAAAGCCATCACGATTTTGCGTGGTGAGGTCGCATCCGCGGGCATAGCGCACCGTAACCTTGTCGCCGATTCGAGCCTGCATTGCTTGCAGCAGAGTGATGCCGTGATTGTTGCTGCGAGTCCAAGAATAGTCGCCAAACTGCACTTGGTCGGCATTAGGGCCGATTAAGGCTATCGACTTTAACGACTGGGCGTTAAGCGGAAGAATATTATTTTTGTTCTCGAGCAAAACTATCGATTCGTTGGCTATCTCACGGGCAAGATTCACATTATTATTAGTGTGAACACAACGTGCATAATCCTTAATTTCAGGTATCGGATTGTCGAAAAGCCCCATACTGAACTTTGCACGCAAAATGCGGCTCACAGCCAAGTCGATAAGGTCCTCGCTAATCACACCCTCACGCACCAGACGAGGCAATTCGCTGTAGCAATTATCGGCTGCCTCGGCATCAAGTCCTGCCTCGAGTGCCTGAACTGCCGCTTCGGCTTTGTTGGCAGCGGTGTGATGGAAATGATTGAGCATGCCAATCGCACCCCAATCAGAGTAGACAAATCCTTTAAAACCCCATTGGTTGCGCAGCAAATCGGTGAGCAGAAAATGCGAGCCAGAATTGGGAATACCGTTCCACGAGTCGTAACTCGACATCACCGCCCACGGCTGCGCCGTTTTTATCACATACTCGAATGTAGCCATATACACGCCCAGCAAGTCGCGTTCGCCACACGACACCGACGCCAAATTGATGCCTCCCTGCGGACTGCCATGTGCGCCAAAGTGTTTCAGCATAGGCGAAATGCCGGCATCGAGATAACTCCGCACCTGCGGTGCCGCCATACGGGAAATCAGATGAGGGTCCTCGCCAAGACACTCCTCCACACGGCCCCAACGAGGGTCGCGACACACGTCAACAACGGGAGCCAAAGTCTGAGTGATGCCCTGGGCTTTAAGTTCGGCAGCCGTGGCTTCAGCCATCAGGCGCGCCAATTCGGTATTCCACGTGCTGCCCAGCGCAATGGCTTGCGGAAAAATGGTTGAGCCGTCTTGCACCGAACCGTGAAGCGACTCCGACGAGGTGAACGCCGGAATGCCAAGACGTGTTTTGCCACGCATATATTGTTGAATCTCTCCCATCCACTGGCAGCATTGCTCACCGCTCCATGTGATGCCCTCAACAAAGCCCACACCCGTCGAGCCCACCACCTGAGCCAGTTTATCTTTATCCAGGCAGCCATCGGTCATAATTTGTTCATGATGCAAGTGACGCATCTGAGCCACCTTTTCATCAAGGGTCATGCGGCTAAGCAAATCAGCCACACGTTCGTCTACGCCGGCGTTTGCATCACGGTATTTTGGTTTCTCCGAAGCCGAAGCGCTGCCAAAAGCGGCGCAAACCAGCAGTACAGCCGTCAAAAAAGAGTATTTACACATTTCTCAAACGATTTTTTATGGTTTTAGCATGATTATTATAGCAACAAAGCAGGCACAGCCACAAGCGCCGTGCATCCAATTAGCATGCTGTTATGCAAAGATAAACATAAACCGTCAACGAAAAAGCACATTGCGGCACAAAACGCACCGCAACTTGCCATTCACAAGTGCCGTCAACCCAAAAATATGTTTATAAACATATAATTTTTATTATAGAATTTTTTCGCTAATAGTTGCTAAAGAGCATAAATATCGGTAAATTTGCAAAGCATAACTAACGAAAACAAAATAACTAACTCAATTAATAACTTAAATTCTCAACACTCACTATGTGGTTAACAAAATCTTCTATAGGAAGAAAGGTTGTGATGTCGGTAACCGGTATCGCCCTCATCCTATTCTTAACATTCCACGTGCTGATGAATGCAGTGGCAATCTTTAGCCCGGAGGCTTATAACAAGATTTGCGGTATTCTCGGTGCTAACTGGTATGCTGTAGCGGCTACACTTGGTCTTGCAGCATTGTTTGTGATTCACATCATCTATGCATTCTGGCTCACCCTTCAAAACAAGAAGGCACGCGGCAACGATGCTTATGAGGTAACCGCTCGTCCGAAGTCGGTTGAATGGGCATCGCAAAACATGCTTGCTCTTGGTGTGGTGATTGCCTGCTTCACAGTGCTTCACCTCTATCAGTTCTGGGGACGCATGATGCTTGCTGAACTGCTCCCATGCTTGAACCTCGAAACAGTGGCAGTATGCCCAATGAGTGGCGCTGAGCACACCATTGCTCCTGGCGACGGTTGGGGTCAAATCATGTATCAATTCGGCGGTCCTCTCGGCTGGGGAGTGCTGGTTATTTATCTCATTGGCTTTGGAGCCCTTTGGTTCCACATGACTCACGGTTTCTGGAGCGCATTCCAGACTCTCGGCACCAACAACGACAAGTGGCTCCCACGCCTCAAGAGCACAGCCTGCGCTTGGGCAACTGCAGTGGTTCTCTTGTTTGCTGTTGAAGCAGTTATCTTCGCTCTCAAGGCTCACTGCCCTGACTGCGCCGGTAAACCTGCTCCTGCCTACGAACTCAAAATCATGGAAAAGGCTTGCCACAGAATGCCTGCTCCTGAAGGTATCTGCCCTGAAGCACGTCCATGCCACCACGGCGAGGGCGCTTGCGCCGAAGGCCACAAATGCCATAAAGGCGAAGGCGATTGCGCTAAAGGTCAAACCCCTGAATGCTGCAAAGGCGAATAACAACTAAGCTGAGTGAATAACCATTAAAGAAATTTTTCAAAAAAAATCAACTATTATGGAAGAAACAAAAACAACTGCTGCTCAGCCTGTAATCGACTCAAAGATTCCTGAAGGTCCGGTCGCTGAGAAGTGGACTAACTATAAAGCACACCAAAAACTTGTAAACCCTGCCAACAAGCGTAAACTCGACATCATCGTTGTTGGTACCGGTCTTGCCGGTGCTTCGGCTGCATCTACACTCGCCGAAATGGGCTTCAACGTGCTCAACTTCTGCATCCAAGACTCACCGCGCCGTGCTCACTCTATTGCAGCACAAGGTGGTATTAACGCTGCCAAGAACTATCAAAACGACGGCGACTCGATTTATCGTTTGTTCTACGACACTGTGAAAGGTGGCGACTATCGTGCTCGCGAAGCCAACGTATATCGTCTTGCCGAAGTGTCGAACAACATCATCGACCAATGCGTGGCTCAAGGCGTGCCTTTCGCTCGTGAATACGGCGGCACTCTTGCCAACCGTTCGTTTGGTGGTGCTCAGGTGAGCCGTACATTCTATGCTAAGGGTCAAACCGGTCAGCAACTTCTGCTCGGTGCCTACAGTTCGCTCAACCGCCAAATTCAAATGGGCAAGGTGAAGAGTTACAACCGCTACGAAATGCACGACGTGGTGCTCATCGACGGTCGCGCTCGCGGTATCATCGCCAAGAACCTTGTAACCGGTAAGTTTGAACGCTTTGCCGCTCACGCTGTGGTTATCGCCACCGGCGGTTATGGCAACACCTACTTCCTCAGCACCAACGCTATGGCTTGCAACTGCTCGGCTGCTATTGCTTGCTACCGCAAAGGCGCATATTTTGCTAACCCAGCATACGTTCAGATTCACCCAACCTGTATTCCTCGCCACGGCGACAAGCAATCAAAACTCACCCTTATGTCGGAATCGTTGCGTAACGACGGTCGCATCTGGGTGCCTAAGAAGATTGAAGACGCTAAGGCATTGCAAGCAGGCACAAAGAGAGGCTCTGACATCCCTGAAGAAGACCGCGACTACTACTTGGAACGCCGCTATCCTGCATTCGGCAACCTCGTGCCTCGCGACGTGGCTTCGCGTGCTGCCAAAGAACGCTGCGATAAGGGCTTCGGCGTGAACAACACCGGCTTGGCTGTGTTCCTCGATTTCTCTGAAGCAATCAACCGTCTTGGCATCGACGTGGTTCGTCAACGCTACGGCAACCTCTTCGACATGTACGAAGAAATCACCGACGTTAATCCAGGCGAACTCGGCAACACCATCAACGGCGTGAAATACTACAACCCAATGATGATATTCCCTGCTATCCACTACACAATGGGCGGTATCTGGGTTGACTATGAATTGCAAACATCGGTTAAGGGCTTGTTCGCTATCGGCGAATGTAACTTCTCTGACCACGGTGCTAACCGTCTTGGTGCTTCGGCTCTTATGCAAGGTCTTGCCGACGGCTACTTCGTGCTGCCTTACACCATCCAAAACTATTTGAGCGACCAAATTCAGGTGCCTCACTTCTCAACCGACAGCAAAGAATTTGAAGAGGTTGAAAAGGCTTGTATCGCTGAAGAAGAACGCATCATGAACATCAAGGGTACCAAGTCAGTCGACTCAATCCACAAGGAACTCGGCAACATCATGTGGGAATACGTTGGTATGGGCCGTACCAAAGAAGGTCTTGAAAAAGCCCTCAAAGAACTCAAGCGCATCCGCAAAGAATTCGACACTGAATTGTTCGTTCCTGGCAAGGCTGGCGACGGCATGAACGTGGAACTCGACAAGGCATTCCGTTTGAAAGACTTTATCACTATGGGTGAACTTATCGCTTACGACGCACTCAACCGCAACGAATCGTGCGGTGGTCACTTCCGCGAAGAATATCAAACTGAGGAAGGCGAAGCCAAGCGCGACGACAAGAACTACTTCTACGTTTCGTGCTGGAACTATCAAGGCAACGACGACACCGCTCCTCAACTTATCAAGGAACCGCTCGAATACGAGGCTATCAAGGTTCAAACCCGCAACTATAAGTCATAATCAACTAATTAAGAAAACGTAATTCAAATGGCAAATATGAAAGTAAATCTTAAGGTTTGGCGTCAAGCCGGCCCTAAGGCACAAGGCGAATTCAAGACTTATTCGGTTGAAACTGACACCGAAACATCATTCCTTGAAACCCTTGATATTCTTAACGAACAACTCGTTGAAAAGGGCGAAGAACCTATCGTGTTCGACCACGACTGCCGCGAAGGTATCTGCGGTATGTGCTCGCTCTACATCAATGGACACCCTCACGGTCCGGCTACCGGCGCCACCACTTGCCAACTTTATATGCGCAAGTTCCAAGATGGCGAAACCATCACTGTTGAGCCATGGCGTTCGGCTGCATTCCCTGTAATCAAGGACTTGATGGTCGACCGCAACGCATTCGACAAGATTCAACAAGCCGGCGGTTATGTGTCGTTCAACTGTGGCGGCGCTCAAGACGCTAACGCAATAGCAATTCCTAAGAGCGTAGCCGACGAGGCTATGGACTCTGCTACTTGCATCGGCTGCGGTTGCTGCGTGGCTGCTTGTAAGAACGGTTCGGCTATGCTGTTCGTTTCGGCTAAGGTGAGCCAGTTCGCACTCCTTCCACAAGGTAAGGCTGAAGCCGCTCGTCGCGCTAAGGCTATGGTGGCTAAGATGGATGAACTTGGTTTCGGTAACTGCACCAACACCGGTGCTTGCGCTGCCGAATGTCCTAAGAACATCAGCCTCAGCAACATTGCTCGCCTCAATCGCGAATACATCTGCGCAAAAGTTAAGGATTGATAATCACGCTCTTGCGTTAATCTAATAAGTGTGGTGCTGTGCCAAAAACAACAGTTTTGGCGCAGCACCATTATTTTGTGCGTACTCGCCAAGCATCAAGCCGTACACGGCACGAGTAGCAAGTTAGCGAAAAATTTCATATATTTGTAAATAATTTTCCCAACACATAAATCAATATGCAACAATTCGACCCGTTTTCGTCGCCACTATATGTAATGCTAAAGCCGGCAGGTGCCCGTTGCAATCTGCGATGCAGTTACTGTTATTACCTCGAAAAATCGTGCCTCTACGACGACAAATCGCGAGGCGTGATGAGTGATGAACTGCTTGAACGATTCATCGACCAATACATCACATCGCAAACCATGCAGCAGGTGCTGTTCACCTGGCATGGCGGCGAAACTTTGATGCGGCCCTTGTCGTTCTATCGCAAAGCGGTGGAATTGCAGAAAAAATATGCTCGAGGCAGAGCAATCGATAATTGCCTGCAAACCAACGGAACAATGCTCACCGACGAATGGTGCAAGTTTCTTGCCGATAACAACTGGCTGGTGGGAGTGTCGATTGACGGGCCGCAGGAGTTTCACGATGAATACCGCCGCACCTCGGGCGGTGGACCCTCGTGGCGAAAAGTGATGCAGGGCATCGAGAAACTGAACCGCTACGGCGTGCAATGGAATGCAATGGCAGTGGTGAACGATTATAATGCCGATTATCCGTTGGAGTTTTATCGCTTTTTCAAGCAGATTGGCTGCCACTATATTCAATTCGCCCCAATTGTTGAACGAATACACCGCCACACCGACGGCAGGCATTTAGCCGCACCATGCGAGCAAGGCGACCCTATGGCAGAGTTTTCGGTCACTGCCGAGCAATGGGGCAATTTCCTGTGCACCATCTTCGACGAGTGGGTGCGTAACGACGTGGGCGAATACTTCATTCAGATGTTCGATTCCACACTTGCCAATTGGGTCGGGGTGCAACCGGGCGTGTGCATCTTGGCAAAGAAATGCGGCCATGCCGGGGTGATGGAGCACAACGGCGACGTGTATTCGTGCGACCATTATGTGTTCCCCGAATACAAGTTGGGCAACATCTACACATCCACTTTAGTGGAAATGATGTACAGCGAACGTCAACAGCGTTTCGGCGACAACAAACAGGCATCACTGCCCACACAATGCCGAGAGTGCCAATATCTGTTTGCCTGCAACGGCGAGTGTCCTAAAAACCGCATCATCACCACCGCTACGGGCGAACCGGGATTGAACTATCTGTGCAAAGGCTACTACAAGTTCTTCAATCACGTTGCTCCGTATATGGACTATATGAAGCGGCAATTACAGCAGCAACTGCCGCCGGCAAACATCATGCAAGCCATTCGTCGCGGAGAACTCTGAACATTCAGCCTTTTACTCACAATATAAATCGGGGCATCACTGATTCAGTTCGTAGTAGCGCTTTATTGTCCTGCCCACAAAACGCCACGGCAGCATATACGACCGGTGGCGGCGTATTGGCGAATCGAACAACAAGAACCCAATCACAAGTGCTATGCAGGCATAGCATGCCCAACCATACACCGATTTTATGCCCTGAAGCAACATATTGCTCGGGAGCAAATCGAAGTTGATGGATGTGCTTCCGTGAAGCCATAGCGCCGACGAGGTGTAACGCATAAATCCGTCGGCAACGTATATGCCAAACAGTTTGGCACATATCGCGCAGCCCAAGCAACTGCCTATTGCCATGTGAATCATATTGAACACGCTCAACCCCTGGAAGAAATGGTTGAAATCCATCACGTTGTGCAACGAAGCCATAAACACAATGCTGAGAGTGGTATAAGCAAATCCTCGGCAGAATAGCGGCACATAAAGCGCTTCGATATTTATGGCAGGCGACACTATGCAATACATCATTACCAGATAAGCCAAAAGCATCACACTGCCAATTATGCCCAATCGGATGAACGACATGCGCATCACCTTTTGCAGCCACACCAGCGAGAACACACATCCGCACATGTTGCCAATCCACACCGGCAAGCATAGCCCGGCATTGGTGACGGTGGAATAATGCATCACTTCTTCAACAAACACTTCCTCAAGCACATGTTCTGTGCCAAACAAGCACTCCACAAAGCAGATGAGCAGCAGAATGGGCTTCACATACCTGAACCCGCTGAACACTCGCGGATTGATGTAGGGATGCCTGACGTGCATCATGCGGTGCATGATTGCAAACAGCGTGATGAGTATGGTGCCTGTGAGATACCACATTGTGTCGTGGTTATACCAGGAATACCAATCTGCATAATCCAGAAAATAAGCCGTCTGCATGAGCAAAGCCCCCCACAATACCATCGAAGTCCAATCGATGCCGTAAAGCGGAAGTTTCATAAAGCGGAAATGGCGCACACACGAGCACACAAACATCAGCACCAAGCAATGCAATCCAATCACAAGCCAGTGCATCAGACGCCAGTCGCCAAGCATACCAAAATAAGCCGACGTCCAGTCCTGAAAGTTCATGGCAGAAAGAATCACCATGTGCAGCAAGGGGAAAAACACCGTCATGTCGCGCTTTGGCGTCATCCACAGTTGTATGTTCGACATACACTCGAACGTGCCCTGAATTTTTGCAATGCCCTCAATCAGACACAGCAGCCACAACAGCGGAAGCCAGGTAACATAGCCAATCAAAAGGTTGGTGACTATAACCGTAATCGACGCAGCCGTGAGCAATGTCTTGTTGGTGAAGCGGAACTTCATCCTGAACAGCATCGGAAACCATAGAGCCATGCCAGCCAGATTGCAATAGAGGCACATCAGCACATCTTCACGCATCTCGGCGTTGGCTCCAATGAGTTCATTCAGAGCCCCCATATAGCGTGCTCCCGACACCTGAAAGCATAATGCAATAAACAGATATATCCACGGACGTATGGGCTTCGGCACGAAGTCCTTAACCATGGGCATGGCGAATGTTGTGGGCATATTCATTGTCGCAGCACCTCACATTCAACGTTGTAACCCGCCTTCAGGCGTTCAAGGTCGCTCTTCTCGTTTCCCTGAAGAGAAATTCTCACCGGAAGCCGTTGTTCAACTTTCACAAAGTTTCCTGTGGCGTTGTCCGAAGGCATAGTCGAAAAAGCCGAACCGGTGGCATCGGCAAGCGATTCCACTGTGCCGACATATTCAACTCCAGGCACTGCATCTACGGTGATTTTCACCTTCGACCCTACGCTGATGTGCGCAATCTGCGATTCACGATAGTTGGCTTGCACCCACAAGTCGTTTGAATCAACCACATCAACCATGTTCTGACCGGCTTGAACAAGTTGTCCCACATGGATGTTTTTCCTGCCGGTCACGCCGTCGCAGGTGGCAATTATGGCGCAATACGACAAGTTGAGCCGTGCAAGATTCACGTTTGCTTCACACAACTTAATGGCAGCATCGTTTTGCCCGAGGCGTTTACCCTGCTCGTTCTTTGCGTTGGCAGTGGCATCTTTGCTGCGTGCCGCACGCTCATATCGCGCTTTGGCCGACAAGTAAGAAGTGTGAACATTGTCGTATTGCTGTTGAGTTACAGCCCCGGCACTGAGCAGTTGGCTGTAACGCTCGTATTCGCGCTGAGCATTTTCATATTGCACTTTTGCCTCATCGATTGAAGCCTCAGTAACGGCAATGTTGCTTGCGGTGGTGACTATGCCGGCAGCCGTTACGCTGTGACCGGCACGGGCATTGGCAAGTTGTGCCTCGGCTTGTGCCAAAAGCAAGCGGAACTCAGCATCCTCAATAATCACAAGCGTGTCGCCAGCCTTAACCTTTTGGTTTTCCTCAAAGCGGATTTCGCGAATAAACCCGGCTACGCGGGTGTTAATGGGTGTGATGTGCTGGCACACAGTGGCATTGTCGGTATATTCCACATTGCCAAAATGCAGAAATCGGTGGCACACCATGGCTATGCCTGCAAACAGCAAGGCGAAAATCACTATATTGTAAACTATTCGTTTGGTGGTTCGTTTCATAATGTATGCGATAAATATTTCAGTTTATAGTATTGGAACAAAATGTTGATTTCGGCATCCACTTCGCCCATTTCGGCCGACAGTTTGGTGTTCGATGCGTCGAGCATATCGGTGAGGATTGCCAACCCGTTGTCGTAGCGTTTTTCAACCACAGCAAAGTTCTGATTGGCAAGTTCAACCGACTTGCGTTGAGTGTCGAGTTGCTTGTGGGCGGTGAGATAGTCGGTGTAGGTGCTGTGCACCGAGTTGCGGATGTCCTCTTTGGTAAGATTCAGCCTTTCGCGGCTCGTGAGCAAGTCGGCTTTGGCGCGGTCAATCTTGCGATTGTTTTTATAGAGCGACGAAAGGTTATAACTAACGCCCACTCCGGCAAACCAATAGGCAAAATTCTTGTTTATCACAGGCACCTCAATGGTTATCGGGCCGTCGAAATGAAACTCAGCCACAGCAGCCACTTTGGGCAGCATGGCGCTTCGCTCCAGTTTCAGTTTTTTCTCGTTCAAACTAATATCGAGCATCGATTGCTTGACAATGCTGTTTTGAGCGGCAAGTTCTTGCCACTGCGGTTCGGAACACATGTCGCGATTGGCTGAAACCGAATTAAAGTCGGCAAGCAGCAGTGTGTCGGCATCCATGTGCAACATTGTGGCAAGTTGGTGGCATATCACCTTATGCGAGTTCTCAACAATTGTCTTGCGCAACGAAAGCGATTCAAGTTGCAGTTCGTAGCGCGTGATGTCGGTTTTCAAAGCCGTACCGTTCTCAAACCGCGCTTTGATGTTGTCGATAATCTTTTGCGTCAGGGCAATGTTCTCATCCAACACTGATGACTGGTTCTGCAAGCGACACAAGTCAAGATAGTGTGAAGCAATGATAAAACGCACCTGTTCGCGGTTAGTCACATAATTCAGTTCAGCCATCTCCTCGCCTATTTTGGCAATGTCGATACACGTGCTCACGGCGCCGCCGGAATAGATTACCTGCTGCGCCCTCAAAGCAAAATTGTTGGTAAAATGAGGATTGTCGACATGTTTCCAGTTTGAAAAACTGCGGTCGGAAAGCACGCCGTCGGCAAGATATCCAATACTCAACTCGCTGCCAATGTCGGGCAGACGGTCGGCTTTCGATGCAGCCACATCGTGCTTGGCGCTCTGGATTGTCGCTCGGCTGATTTTCACGCTTGCGCTATGCTCGTCGGCAAGGCTGTATAGTTCATCCAAACTGACAGTCCTTTGACTAAAGGCGGCACAGGGCAACATTAGCACTGCCATTAGCAGCGCTCCGATTGTTGGTTTGTTCATAAAATAATTAAAAATTATAAGTCTTTTCTACCCTGTATTTTACGAGTCTGCAAGGTAAGACCCTGGCCGAGTTACGCACTGCAAAATTAGCAAGAATAACTGAAATATAGCCTCTACCCCACACTATGTTTTAGGATTTATTAACAATAAGTCGCTGCTCGGTCTTATGTGTTGCTGAAAATCGGTGCTGAAACGCCCCTAAAAGCGGTCAGTTCACATTGGAGGTTGATTGTTTGCCGATTTTTGAAAAGTTTATCGTAACTTTGTACGAACGGCTACGTTAAAACCGCTTTTCACAATAACATAACAATAATCAACAGGCATATAACAATAACACCCGAGAATATATGAGCAACACCACACCAGCAAGCACTGGCGACATCGACATTCAGCATCCCGAGTTGTGGACCATGCACTTATGGCTTGATGCTGAAAGCATCAGTTATGCAATATTCACTCGTGCGCAAAACGATTCGCTTGTATGGGGCACGATTGCCCTCGACATGAGTTTCGGCAATTATCTCAAGAGTCTTGAAAATTGCATCTACGACAATCCGTTGCTTCTGAAGCCCTACGGCTCGGTGAAAGTGGTGTGCGAAAGCAATCGCTTCGTGTTGATGCCTGAAACGGTTGCCGCCGACGCTGATTTGGCAAACGACGTGTTTGCCCACTCGTTTCCCGATGCCGAAGGCGACGTGGCAATGTGCCCACTGCCTCGCTGCGGAGCCGCTATGGCATTCGAATTGCCAAAAGGCGTGAAAGGCTTTTTGCAACGCACATTCTTCAATTCGCCTCTGTGCCACAGCCTGATGCCCATGTGTGAATATTATGCCTCGAAGCAAGAACAAACATCGCTCTCGCGCATGTTTCTGCACATCACCGACGGCACAATGCGCATGTGCGTGTTCGGCAAAGGCAAATTGCTTATGGCAAACGTGTTTCACTATCGCAGCATAAGCGATGCCACATTCTATGTGCTTAACGCCTGGCAGAGTTACGGGCTCGACGCCCAAGCCGACGAGGTGCAGTTGGCTGGCGACAAGCAGTGCCGCGACCAATTAACTCCAATGCTCCGAAAATACATCAACTATGTGCTGCCAACCATATTCCCGGCATCGGCATTGCGCATCGGACACGATGCCGTGAAGGCGCCTTATCAATTAATCTTGCTTGCACTATGCGAATAATCAGAGGAAAATTCGGACGTCGCCGTTTCGACGTTCCCAGCAATATCACGGCTCGCCCTACAACCGACTTTGCACGCGAAAACATTTTTAATGTGATTGAAAACCTCATCGACCTTGAAGGTGCTGTTGCGCTCGATTTGTTCGGCGGCACCGGTGCAATAAGTTTTGAGTTTCTTTCGCGCGAGTGTGCCTCGGTAACTACGGTTGAAAAGAGCCATACGCAATTCAACTTCATACGCAAGGTGCGCGACATGCTTGGCGTGAAAAACATGACACTGATTAAAGGCGACGTGTTTCGGTTTATCGAAACCGCACGCGAAAAGTATGATGTGATTTTCGTCGACCCGCCTTACGACTTGCCCAACTTTGGCGAGATTCCAGGCAAAATTCTTGCTTCGCAAATTGTAAAGCCCGGCACATTGTTTGTGATGGAGCACAGCAAGGCTTACGATTTTTCGTCGCTGCCCGGCTTCCACCAGCACCGCGTATATGGCAGCGTGAATTTCTCGCTATTCATCGTTGGCAACGATTCAACGGCAGAATGATTTCACCCTTTTATATAGGGTGTCGTATAATATCAGCAGATTTGAATTTATAACGAAAAAAGAAACAGCCAATCGGATGTTTGTTCTAACACCGATTGGCTGTTTTCCTTTATTAATGATGTGTTATTGTTGTGTGTGTTTCTTCAATCAGTCGCGGTCGGGCTGTTCAATTTCCGACGACCACTCTTTAATCATCTTCACATTGTCGAGACGACAAATGAGCAGCGAGCCGTCTTTTTCAGCCACAACAAAATCTTCCAGACCGTCAACCACAGCCACTTTGGCATCGGGCACCTCAATGATGCAGTTCTTGCAGTTGAAAGCCTTCACGTTGCCCACTTTCAGGTTGCCATAGCGAGCCATCGACACGAACGGCAGCAAGTCGCTCCATCTGCCAAGGTCGCTCCAACCCATGTCGGCGCAGAACAGATAGGTGTTAGTGGCATATTGCAGCACCAAACGCTCATAAGAAATCGATTCTTTAATGCTGTCTAACACCTCGCTGAGCATATATTGTTCGCGTGGCGAGAACAGGCTTGGAGTGAGATTATCGAACTTATCAGCCATTTCAGGAGCATGGATGCGGAATGATTCTTCGATTACGGCAACCGATGCCACCATAATACTGGTGTTCCAATAAGCACGTTCGTTTTCCATAAACGATTTGAGTTGCTCAGGCTCTGGACGACCCATATAGCGGTTCACCTTGTAAATATCGCCTTCGCATGGTGTTTCTTCCACTTCAAAGAAGCCATGAATCTCGTCGCGAGTAGGCTTAATGCCCACAGTAACCAACGCATGTCTACTCGAAGCAAAATCTATCGACGATTTGATTGTGTTTGCAAAATAGTCGTAGTTCGTAACCATTTGGTCGCTGTTGGTTAGCACCACCATTGCATTAGGCGCAACCGACTTGATTTTCCAAGTGAAATAAGCCGTTGCTGCAGCAGTGTTTTTGCTCACCGGTTCAAGCAAGATGTGGTCGTCGCGAAGTTGTGGCAATTGTGAACGCACCAAATCGGCATATTCGTTCGATGTCACCACCCAGAAGTTGCGTTCCGAGCAAATTGTTTTCAAACGGTCGAATGTGAGTTGAATAAGGGTACGTCCACACCCGAACACGTCAACGAACTGCTTGGGCGTTGATTGGTTACTTACAGGCCAAAGGCGCTTGCCGTCGCCACCTGCCATAATAACTACATGAACATTTTCCATATATATTTTATTTGGTCAATAAACTGTTATTAATATACCATTAATTATTTGTTGGTGTTAAAACACACCTTTTGGCAAAGATAGAGTTTATTTTTGTATTTCCACACGTTTTCACCAAATAAAAAATCAAAAGCCGGTAATAAAGTTCGTTTTTAGGCAATTATCACCCGTTTGTGTCGGGCTTGACTTGCTTCAAGCGGAGCACACCTGCCCGACCGGCATAACGCCACCGCTCCGATGACATTTTGAAAGCAACCGTCCACTGAAACACCCGATGCCGCACCAATTTTTCGCCCATTTGAGAGATGCCGACCACTTTATGCGAACAAATTGCCATTTGATTTTAACAACATATAACATAGAATCTGCGTCAAAGCACTTGCAATTTGGTTATCTTTGCCATACTACATAACCCAATAACGACATTAACCTATTATTCAAAATCTATTAACGACAATGAATACACAACATTCATTCAGCCCCAACAAAGTGGAGGCATATTTAGGAAAAGCCAGTGACAAGTTCACAAAGTCGGACATAATTAAATATATTGTCGACAACGACATTCGCTTGATAAACTTTATGTACCCGGCAGGCGACGGCCGACTGAAAACGCTCAATTTTGTGCTTCACAGCCGCGAATATCTCGACACCATCCTGTCGTGCGGCGAACGCGTCGACGGCTCGAGCCTGTTTTCGTTTGTCAATGCCGAACGGAGCGACCTTTATGTGGTTCCACGGTTTAAGACGGCGTTCGTCGACCCATTCAGCGAAATCCCCACTCTGTCGATGCTCTGCACCTATTTCGACAAGGACGGTCAGCCGTTCGATGCCGCACCAATCCAAACCCTGCATCGCGCATGCAGCACATTCCGCGAAGTGACAGGCATGGAGTTTCAGTGCATGGGCGAGTTGGAATACTATGTGGTGGCACCCGACGACGGCGCTTTCAACGCAGCCGACCAACGCGGCTATCACGAATCGGGGCCGTTTGCCAAGTTTGGCGATTTCCGTCAGCAATGTATGTCGTACATTGCCCAAGCAGGAGGCAAAATAAAATACGGTCATAGCGAAGTGGGCACATTCACCCACGACGGACAACTATACGAGCAAAACGAAATTGAGTTCTTGCCGGTTTACGCCGAAGATGCCGCCGACCAACTTGTGATTGCCAAGTGGATTATCCGCAAAGAAGCCCAACGCCGAGGGCTCACAGTGACTTTTGCTCCCAAAATCACCACCGGGAAAGCTGGCTCGGGTATGCACATTCACATGCGCATTGTTCGCGAAGGCCGTAGCATGATGGTGAACCCCGACGGCACACTCAGTGACATTGCACGCCGCGCAATAGCAGGACTGATGGAACTGGCTCCGTCGATTACCGCATTCGGCAACAAAACTCCAACATCATATTTCCGACTGGTGCCTCACCAGGAAGCGCCAACCAACATCTGTTGGGGCGACATGAACCGCTCAACGCTGGTGAGAGTGCCGCTGGGATGGCAACGCGGCAACGACATGTGTCAACTTGCCAATCCGCTTGAAGAAACCACCCTACGCGACCGCTCAATGAAACAGACCTTTGAGATGCGCTCGCCCGACGGCTCGGCTGAAACTTACACGCTAATGGCTGGTTTGGCTGTGGCTTGTAGGCACGGACTGGAAATGAGCGATGCCCTTGTGGTGGCTAAACACACCTATGTTGATGTGAATATTCATAACGCCGAAAACGCCGACCGTCTGCACTCGCTCAAGCAGTTGCCCGACAGTTGCTCGGCTTCGGCTGACTGCCTCACCAGTCAGCGCGCTGTGTATGAACAGTTTGGCGTGTTCTCGCCACAGATGATTGACGGCATTATTCGCGAACTGAAATCGTATCACGACCGCACTTTGCGCCACGACATCTCGGGCAATCTCTCTGCCATGCAACAACTTGTGGAGCGTTATTTCCACTGTGGCTAACCCAAAACGCAACATTCAGGCGGCTGACTTTCTTAATCATATAAAAAGCAACCGTCGGAAAGTCTGCTGTTATAATCAACACCAACTCAACCCCGAGCCATAACGCTTTGGGTTGAGTTTGCTTTTTGGTTTCACCCCCGAATCACATCATTTTTTCAGATAAATTCAGCCCTTAATCCCTCTTAAAAATCCGAAAAATGTGATTTTCCACCCCAAAATCACCCGAAAAATGTGATTTTCGCTCCCAGAACCACCTGACGGCATTATTTGAGCGCAGGGGTGTTTTGCCGTGGCGGTGCACGCTGGGGCAGTGTGTTGCATCTGTGAGAATTTATTTGTAGATTTGCGTATAATTATTGATGACTAACATTAACCAAACAAAATGAAACATATCGTCACGATGGCTGCATTGCTGATTGCAAGCGTTGGCGCACAAGCGCAAAAACTGTTCACGCTAGAAGATTTGAATTTCGGCGGGAAAAACTATAAACAAATGACCCCAGAGCGCATCGACGCGCGCTGGTATGGCAACGACCTTATTCTTAACGAAAAGGACAACTATTTCCGATATACTCTCACCACCGGCAAGAAAGTTGCTGCCGAAAAACCTGCCAACGACAAGCCACAAGCGCCCGAAGGATTCAACGTACTGGAGTGGAACAACGAGGGCAAGGCATGGGCTTTGCTCAAGGACAACAACCTGTATGTGCAAATGCTCGGCGGCGAGTTGCATCAACTCAGCACCGACGGCTCGCGCGAAATTGTTTATGGCCAGAGCGTTCACCGCAACGAGTTCGGAATCTTTAAAGGCACTTTCTTTTCGCCCGACGGCAAGCAATTGGCTTTCTATCGCATGGACCAATCGATGGTGACCGACTATCCGCAAGTCAACACATTTGAACGTGTGGCTGCATATATGCCCGACAAATATCCAATGGCAGGTATGACCTCACACAAAGTGACCGTCGGCATCGCTGACGTGGCTACGGGCAGCACCCGTTATCTTGACCTCGGCGACGTAACCGACCGCTATTTCACCAATATCGCATGGTCGCCCGACGGCGCAACGCTCTATCTCATTGAAGTGAACCGCGACCAAACCGATGCTCATCTCGACGCCTACGATGCCGCTTCGGGCAAAAAGATTGCTACACTTTACAGCGAACATAACGACCGCTATGTTGAACCGCTCCACCCTATTCAATTCCTGCCGTGGGACAGTTCAAAATTTATCTACTGGAGCCAACAGGACGGCTTTATGCACCTCTACTTGATGGACACCAACGGCAAAATTGAGCGACAACTCACCAAGGGTAATTGGGTGGTCGACGGAATTGTGGGCTTCAACGCCAAGACCAAAAGCGTGATTTACATTTCAAACGAAATCAATCCGTTGCAGATGAACATATTCAGCGTTAATGTTGAAAAAGGCACAAGCCGCTGCCTCGACAACGGACTTGGCGTGCACAGCGCCACTCTCAGCGCCGACGGTGCATACCTGCTCGACAGTTGGAGCGAACCCGATGTGCCTCGCGCCTATGCTATCACCAACACTCGCACCGGCAAGAGCGTGGAAATTCACCGCAGCGCCGACCCCTGGCAAGGCTATCAGGTGCCCATATTCGAATCGGGAAGCATAAAAGCAGCCGATGGCGTCACCGACCTTTATTGGCGTATGGTGAAACCTGCCGATTTCAATCCCGACAAGAAATACCCAACAGTGATTTACGTCTACGGCGGTCCGCACGCCCACAATGTGGCTGCTTCATGGCATTGGATGTCGCGCTCGTGGGAAACATATATGGCTCAAAAGGGATTTATTGTCTACATCCTCGACAATCGCGGCAGCGAAAACCGCGGACTGGCTTTCGAGCAAGCCACATTCCGCCAACTCGGTCAAGAGGAAATGCAAGACCAAATGAAAGGCGTGGAATACCTCAAGACCTTGCCTTACGTCGATGCCTCGCGCCTTGGCGTACACGGCTGGAGTTTTGGCGGTTTCATGACCATATCGCTCATGACCAACCATCCCGATGTGTTTAAGGTAGGCGTTGCCGGCGGTCCGGTAATCGACTGGAAATGGTATGAAGTGATGTATGGCGAACGCTATATGGACACTCCGCAAACCAACCCCGAAGGCTACGAAAAAACCTCGCTGCTCAACCGCGCCAAAGACCTCAAAGGCCGTCTGCTCGTAATCACCGGCATGAACGACAACACTGTGGTGCCACAACACTGCCTGATGTTCCTGAATGCGTGCGCCGAAGCCGACACCTACCCCGACTTTTTGGCTTATCCGGGCGAAGAGCATAACATGCGCGGACACAAGAGCGTGCACCTGCACGAAAAAATCACTCGCTATTTTGAGGACTACCTCAAGTGATTCTTTTGTCGTAGCATGAACCAGCAACCCACTTTAATCGTAATCACCGGACCGACAGGCGTTGGCAAAACGGCTGCCGCCATTAGCGTGGCACAGTCGCTTGGCGCCGAAATCATTTCGGCTGACTCGCGGCAAATCTATCGCGACATTCCAATCGGCACCGCTGCGCCCACTGCTGCCGAACAGGCTGCCGTGCCACATCATTTCGTGGGCTTCAAGGCGCTCGACGAGTATTACAGCGCAGCGCAATTCGAAGAGGATGTGATGCAACTGCTGCCGCAACTGTTCAGCCGCAGCCCCTATGCGGTGATGTGCGGCGGCTCGATGATGTATGTCGACGCCGTTTGCCGTGGCATCGACGACATTCCCACCATCAGCCCCGAGGTGCGCCAAGCCACCCAAGCACTCTTTCAAGCCGAAGGGCTCGACGGGCTGCTCAGCCGCCTGCAAGCCTCCGACCCCGAGTATTACGCCATTGTCGACCGCAAGAACGCCAAGCGCGTGATTCACGCCATTGAAATAATCACCCAATCGGGCACCACCTACACCTCGCTACGCAAAGGCGTTGCCAAACCGCGCCCGTTCCGCATCATCAAAGTTGCTCTTAACCTCGAACGCCCAATGCTGTTTGAGCGCATCAACGCTCGTGTGCTGAAAATGATTGAGATGGGGCTTGAACAGGAAGCGCGAAGCGTGTATCACCTTCGCCACCTCAATTCGCTCAACACCGTGGGTTACAAGGAGATGTTTGCCTATTTCGACGGCATAATGGACCGCGACACAGCCATCGCCCGGCTGCAAAAAAACACTCGCGTCTACGCTAAAAAGCAACTCACTTGGTTCGCCAAAGACCCCACTATCGTGTGGCTGGAACCTCACCAAGCCCACGACAGCATCTTGAGCCTTATTGATAACTCCAACCTCGGCTGAGCCATGCAACTGCCAATGCCGCCTACCTGCATTGTTTTAGCAAAAATATGGGTTTCTGTTTCGTTTTCCCGCAAGTAATGGTTAATTTTGTGGAGATATAATCATCAACAACATGACTAAGATAAAACATCTTCTTATACCCGTTGCGCTGCTGGCGCTTGCCACAGCCTGTGCAGGCTCATCGCAGCACAAAGCCAATCATCAGGCCGAAGCCGAAGGGCGTCAGGCTGCCGAAGCGGTGCTTGCCATCGACACGGTGGAGCCCGTCGACTCGTTTGCGCTCGAGCGTGCCATTCTCGAAGCCAAGGCATTGCAAAGTCGCTACATCCTTGAAGGCAACCAAGAGGCAAGCGACAATTTTCACCGTTCATTCTGCTCCACAATCAGCCAACGCAAGCCCGAACTTGCCAAGGTTTTGTTTGAGCACGATGCCGAGCCCGAATAAAATATTCCTTCTTTAATCCACACAACAGAAATTAAAAAACCAGTTTCAATATGCTTACATTCAATGAATATCTCGAACGGGTGAACAATGCTATCAAAGCAATACCCTATCCCGAACAGCCATCGCACCTCTACGAACCTATCACCTACACTATGGACCTCGGCGGCAAACGTCTGCGCCCGGTGTTGGTGCTTATGGCTTGCGAGGCTGTTGGCGGCGACATCAACCGTGCTATCACTCCTGCCATCGGGCTTGAGATGTTTCACAACTTCACGCTTCTGCACGACGATGTGATGGACAAGGCTGACATTCGCCGCGGCAAACCCACTGTTCATGTGAAATGGGACGACAACACTGCCATTCTCTCGGGCGACGCCATGCTCACTATGGCAACCCAACTGATTGCACAGGCTCCTGCCGACGTGATGCCGCAGGTGATGGACCTCTACAACCGCACGGCAATGGAAATCTACGAGGGTCAGCAGTATGATGTCGACTTTGAAAAGCGCAACGACGTGACCGTGGAGGAATACATCGAGATGATTCGTCTTAAAACATCGGTGCTGCTGGGTTGTGCCTGCAAGATGGGTGCCTTGATTGGCGGTGCCGACGAGGCTACGGCTCAACTTTTCTACAAAGTGGGCGAAAATCTCGGACTTGCTTTCCAATTACAAGACGATATGCTCGACGTGTGGGGCGACGAAGCCACTTTCGGCAAAGCCATAGGTGGCGACATCATGAACAACAAAAAAACGTTCCTGCTCATCAATGCCATGCAGCGTGCCACCGGCGACCGACGAATTGAATTGGGCTTGTGGCTCAGCACGCCAAACGCCAGCCGCGCCGTGAAAGTGCCTGCCGTAACTGCCATATACGATGCTCTTGGGCTGCGCGAATTGTCGCTCGAAGCCATCAACCGCTACAACGACGTGGCTATCGACGCCCTCGGCAAGATAGGCATCAGCAACGAAGCCCGCACCGAGTTTGCCAACTTCATCACCCGGTTGGTTAAACGCGACAAATAACCCCTACCCGAAAAAAAGACGATGATTGACACCCACACCCACATCTATCTTGAGGAGTTTGACGCCGACCGCCCCGAGGTGATGCAACGTGCCCTCGGCAGCGGCGTTCGCCACATGCTGCTGCCTAACGTCGACCTCTCCACCATCGAACCGATGCACCGCCTTCACGATGCTTTTGCCGATTGCACATCGATGGCTATGGGATTTCATCCCACCGAGGTCAATTCCGACTTCCGCAGCGCACTGGCAGCGGTGGAGCGTCACTTTGGCAAACGCCCCTATGTGGCAGTGGGCGAAATAGGAATCGACCTTTATTGGGACAAGACCTACTGCAAGGAGCAACTCGAGACATTCGACACACAATGCCATTGGGCTGTGGAGATGGACTTGCCAATCATCATTCATTGTCGCGAGGGTCTTGAACAAGTGCTGCAAGTGTTCGACCACTTCAGCGGGCCTCTGCCTCGCGGAGTGTTCCACAGTTTCACCGGCAGCGTTGACGATGTGGCTGACATCCGTCGCCGAGGCGACTTCTATTTCGGCATTAACGGCATTGTGACTTTCAAGAAATCAAGTCTGCCGCAAGTGTTGCCCGTGATAGGGCTGCACCGCATCTTGCTCGAAACCGACTCGCCCTATCTGGCTCCCGTGCCCAACCGCGGCAAGCGCAACGAAAGCGCCAACATTCCGCACATAGCCGCCTGCATTGCTTCGCATTTGGGCATGAGCCTCGACGAAGTGTCGGCTGCCACCGACAGCAACGCGCACAGCCTGTTCGGCATAGGCTGACGGCAGCATCATTCCACAACAAACCCAACAACAACCGATGATAACACGACCCAACTATCACGAAATCGAAGCCATTGGCGACTACCTTGCCCGTGTGCCTTACGACGTGACGCGCAATAGGCTGTACAGCGCCGCCGACCTCTACGACAGGTTTCAGCCTGCCAACCCCGACAGCATCGAGCAATGCTACGACACCATAACCTATCGGCATTATCTTGCTCAAGGCAAGCACACACGCTGCGCCAAAGAGAAACTGGCACGCACACTTCACGACCACAGCATCGGCATGGCTCTCACCGAATTTGTGTCGGCTTACGATGTGAAGCGCATAGTGGGCGTTATGGGCGGTCACTCGCTGCTGCGCACCGACGCTATGTATGCCACCATTGCCCACATCAGCAAACGGCTAACCGAGGAAGGCTTTCTGATGGTGAGCGGCGGCGGACCGGGCGCTATGGAAGCAACACACTTGGGCGCTTGGATGGCAGGACACACCGCCGACGAACTCGCCGAAGCGATTTCCATACTCGCGGCAGCGCCATCGTTCAGCCACAAGCATTGGTTCAGCACAGCCTTCGAGGTGATGCAACGCTTCCCACAGCACACCTATCAAAGCCTCGGCGTGCCCACATGGCTTTATGGGCACGAACCAGCCACGCCGTTCGCCACCCACATTGCCAAACTGTTTGAAAACAGCATCCGCGAGGACGGCATACTCACTATGGCTTTCGGCGGAATTGTGTTCAGTCCCGGCAGCGCCGGCACCGTGCAAGAGATTTTTCAGGATGCCGTGCAAAACCACTATCTTACCTTCGGCATAGCAAGCCCAATGTCGTTCCTCGGCACAAAATTCTGGACTGAAGAGATGCCAATCTACCCGATGCTCAAGCAACTCGCCGACACAGGCAAATATCACAACATGCTGCTCTCGATTTCCGATTCGCCCGACGAGATTGTTGCCACAATGCTCAATTTTCAGAGCAATCAAGAAAAATAACTAAGGGGCTACTCATTACGGCAGACAATCGGCAGGCTTGGCTACGCACTATATGCAAAAGTTTTTGTAATTTTGCACTATATAACTCAACAAAGCAATTCAAGAATGGCAAAGAAAATTATCACCATAGCAATCGACGGTTTCTCGTCGTCGGGCAAAAGCACTATGGCAAAAGTGCTTGCAAAAAACATCGGCTACGCCTATATCGACAGCGGCGCAATGTATCGCGCCGTTACGCTCTACTGCCTCAACCGCGGCTTGATTGACGCCGACGGCACGATTGACACCGAGGCACTGAAACAGCAAATTGCCGACATAGCCATAACCTTTGGCGTGAACCCATCGACAGGAGCCACCGAAACCTATCTCAACGGCGAAAACGTGGAAAGGCTGATTCGCGACATGCGCGTATCGAGCCGCGTAAGCGCCGTTGCCGCCATCCCATTCGTGCGCCACGCTTTAGTGGCTCAGCAGCAAGCCATGGGCAGAAACAAAGGCATTGTGATGGACGGACGCGACATAGGCACCACCGTGTTCCCCGACGCTGAAATGAAAGTCTACGTCGACGCCTCGGCAGAAACGCGCGCACAACGCCGTTTCGACGAACTGCGCAGCAAAGGCGATGCAACAACCACCTATCAGCAAGTGCTTGAAAACGTAAAGCAACGCGACCTCATCGACACCACCCGTGCCGAAAGCCCGTTGCGCCGCGCCGACGATGCCGTGGTGCTCGACAACAGCCACATGAGCCGCGACGAGCAAAACCAATGGCTCCTCGACCTCTACAACAAAATAGCAGGAGAATAACCTATTTAGTTTCAATCCTCACACCCAAACACTTTCGCCTATGGCAACCATCGAAATCGACAACGGTTCGGGTTTCTGCTTCGGAGTGGTGACTGCCATTCAAAAAGCCGAAGAAGAAATCAACAAATCGGGGCATCTATATTGCCTCGGCGACATCGTGCACAACAGCAACGAGGTGGAACGCCTTCAAAAAACAGGTCTCGAAACCATCACTCATGAGCAACTCAACAGTCTGCACAACGTGAAGGTGCTGCTGCGAGCCCACGGCGAACCCCCACAAACCTATCAGACAGCCCGAAAAAACAACATTGAGATAATCGATGCCACTTGCCCCGTGGTGCTGCAACTGCAAAAACGCATCCACAACACCTATCACAACACCCCGGGCGACGAGCATCCGCAAATAGTGATTTACGGCAAAAAAGGACACGCCGAAGTGAACGGGCTCGTTGGGCAGACCGACGGCAATGCACTGGTGATTGAAAGCGTCGATGAAGTGGATAAAATCGACTTCTCGCGCAACATATATCTCTACTCACAAACCACCAAATCGCTCGACGGCTTCAAAAAAATTGTTGACGAAATTCGCAACCGCCTCGCCGACAATGTGCAGTTCAGCAGTTTCGACACCATTTGCCGACGCGTTGCCAACCGCATTCCTCAAATCCGACAATTTGCCACCGCACACGACGTTATTCTGTTTGTTTGCGGCAGCAAAAGCAGCAACGGGAGAATACTCTACGAGGAATGTAGCCGCGTGAATCCGCTCAGTTACCTCATCTCCAACGAAACCGAAATTAATCTCGATTGGTTCAACGGCAAAGAACTTATTGGCATCTGCGGTGCCACATCAACGCCGATGTGGCTCATGAACCAAGTGAAAAACTTTCTCGACTCTCACCTCAACAAATAACAATAGCCCCGCAAATGGGGCTATTTTTTATTTACTTGATTGCCGTGCGAGGTGCACGACACTGATTGTTGGTGCAAAATCGGTCGGCACCAACTTCTTTATCACAACCGCCAGCAAATGCCACGGCTATTTTCTTTGAGGCGTTTTAGTGAGCAATCTCAAAAAAGTTTCTCAAAATTGCCAAGAATAAGAAAATATTTATTATTTTTGCACTCGCAATGCCCAGGTGGCGGAATGGTAGACGCGCTCGTTTCAGGTGCGAGTGTTGAGAGACGTGCAGGTTCGAGTCCTGTTCTGGGCACCCCAAAAAAGGCTGATAACTCACCCCGAGTTTCGGCCTTTTTTATTTTTGCATACCATTAAAAACCAATCGTATTCGCAACCAATAAGCCATTGAAATTATTACTATTTTACTACCTACTTGTCGAAAAATCACCACCACAACTTAAATGTGACTCACTATTTATAAGTATTGCACGGCGATGAAAATTGCCGTATCTTTGCACTATTCTAATTAGACAAGGTGAGGAGGCAACTACATTATGCTATTATCTGAACTAAATATCGGACAATCAGCAAAGATACTGACTGTTGGCGGCGCAGGTGCACTGCGTCAACATCTTCTTGACATGGGCTTGATTCCGGGAGGAGTAGTGAAACTGATGAAATATGCCCCGATGGGCGACCCCATCGAACTGCGTATTCACGACTACGAACTCACGTTGCGCCGTGCCGACGCCTCACTAATCAAAGTGGAACCGTTGCCCGACAATTATGTCGACAACACCGACTACAGTGCCGAGGTGGTGCTTGAAAACCATGCCGAGCACCCAGGTTTCGGCGAAATGGGTCCGGAACACAACAACAAACAAGCCAATCCGTTGCCTAAAAACCAAACCCTCTCCTTTGCTCTTGTAGGCAACCAAAACTGCGGAAAGACAACGCTTTTCAACCAACTAACCGGCTCGAACCAGCATGTGGGCAACTTCCCCGGCGTGACCGTTGAAGGCAAAAGCGGCTCAATAAAAGGGCACTCTAACACTGTGGTGACCGACCTGCCGGGCATCTATTCGCTGTCGCCCTACACTTGCGAAGAGGTGGTGTCGCGCGACTTTATTCTCAATCAAAAGCCTTCGGCAATCATCAACATTGTCGACGCCACAAACATTGAGCGCAACCTCTACCTCACCATGCAACTTATGGAACTTGATGTGCCTATGGTGCTGGCGCTGAACATGATGGACGAGGTGGAAAACAATCACGGCGCCATTCGCGTCAACCTCATGGAGCAACTGCTTGGCATACCTGTGGTGCCTATTTCCGCTGCCAAAAATCAAGGCGTTGACGAACTTGTGCAGCACGCCCTGCACGTTGCTCACTATCAGGAGCGACCTCGACGCAACGACTTTTGCAACCCCGACACCAACGGCGCCGTTCACCGCGGCATACACGCCATTATGCACCTCATCGAGGACCACGCCGAAAAGGCGGGCATACCTCGCCGTTTCGCAGCTTGCAAATTGGTTGAAGGCGACAACCTGGTGCTGAACTCGCTCAATCTGCCGTCGGACGAACTGGGCATGCTCAACCATGTGATTAAGCAACTTGAGGAGCATCGCGGGCTCGACCGCGGCGCTGCCATTGCCGATATGCGCTATTCATTCATTCGCGCCCTTTGCCACCAAACAGTGGTGAAACCACATGTTAGCAAGGAGCATCAGCGCAGCCGCCTCATCGACACGGTGCTTACCGGCAAATGGACGGCAATCCCTTCGTTTTTGTTGATAATGGCGTTCACCTTCTGGATGACTTTCGACGTGATTGGCGGAACTATGCAGCAATGGTGCGACGAAGGCATCAACGAGTTTGCCCAATGGATTGACGCCCTTCTCATCAAGTGGAACATCGAGCCCACCGTACAGTCGCTCATAATCGACGGCATTATCGGCGGCGTGGGCAGCGTGATTAGTTTCCTGCCCATCATTGTCACGCTGTTTTTCTTCCTGTCGATGCTTGAGGACAGCGGTTACATGGCACGAATAGCATTTGTGATGGACAAATCGTTGCGCAAGATTGGGCTTTCGGGGCGTTCGATTGTGCCTCTGCTCATAGGGTTTGGGTGCAGCGTGCCAAGCATCATGGCAAGCCGAACTCTGCCCTCGCTTCGCGACCGCAAACTCACCATCATGCTCACTCCTTTTATGAGTTGCACTGCCAAATTACCTATTTATGTGTTCTTCACAGCCGTGTTCTTCCCCGACAACGCCGCACTGGTGATGGTGTGCCTCTACCTTATTGGCATCGTTGTGGGCATTGGGTGCGCTTTGCTGCTCAAATATGTGAAATTCACCGGTTCCACCGTGCCGTTTGTTATGGAACTGCCAAACTATCGCATGCCGGGCTACAAGAACGTGACACACCTGCTTTGCGACAAGGCAAAGGACTTTTTGCAACGTGCTTTCACCATTATATTCCTGGCATCGCTCGTGATTTGGTTCATGCAAACTTTCGACTTCAGGCTGCACGTCGTTGACGATTCAAGCACAAGCATGCTTGCCGTGATTGCCGGCTACATAGCGCCGCTGTTCTCACCGATGGGATTCGGCGATTGGCGCATCACCACAGCCCTGATTTCGGGCTTCATCGCCAAAGAGAGCGTGGTGTCGACTCTCACGGTGCTCTTCGGCTCGGCAACGTCAATCACGTCGTTGCTCACCACCGGCTCTGCCCTGTCGATGCTTGTGTTCTGCCTGCTCTACACGCCGTGCGTTGCCACAATCGCTTGCATACGCCGCGAACTCAACAACCATCAGGCAATGGTGATTCTGATTGGGCAATGCGTCATTGCATGGCTATGTGCACTTGCCGTGAGCCTGATTGCCAACCTCATCATTTAACCAATTACCTGACAATTTCAAAAAAATGAACATTTCCACCATAATAGTGCTTATTGTAGTGCTGGCGCTGGTGATAGCAGCCATACTGCACATTCTGCGTCACGGCAGCCACTCGTGTTGCGGCTGTGACGGGAAATGCGCCCACAGCAACAAAGGCAAGGCGGCACACCCCGACTGCAAGTCAAACTGCGGCACCGACTGCAACTGCTGCAACACCGACTGCAAGTCAAACTGTGGCACCGACTGCAACTGCTGCGACAACAAGCGTTCTCACCACTGACCGGCATCATCATAACCGGAAAACGCCAATCGGCATAGTGAAATAATGGGCAAAACAATGGTTTTCAACGCTAATTGTTTCACGCCAAAATTGTGCGACAGACACCCGTTTGAAAGCGAAAAACAATGTTTCACGACAAAAGTTATTAACAAAATGTGCCACTTATCAACAATTTGGGCAAAAACACGCCTCCACCTTGTTGAAATACCAAAAAGATTTAATTTCTTTGCAGTGGAAATAATTATTGAAACATGATTTGAAAATGGGAAAAACAATAGCAATAGCCAACCAAAAAGGTGGTGTAGGGAAAACAACAACAGCCATCAATCTTGCAGCATCGCTGGCGATGAATGGCAAGAAAGTTCTCCTCATCGACGCCGACCCGCAAGCCAATGCCACATCGGGGCTCGGCATCGACCCGAAAAAAATCACCTCGTCGATTTACGAATGTTTAGTTGACGACTACCCTATGGCAAGCAGCCGCAACAGCACTTGCGTGAAAGGGCTCGAACTCGTGGGGTCGCGCATCGACCTTGTGGGTGCCGAACTCGAACTCGTCAACAAGCCCAATCGCGAGCGCGTGATGCGCAACCTCATTGCCGAAGTGAAGAAAGACTACGATTTCATACTCATCGACTGTAGCCCGTCGCTCGGGCTTATCACCGTGAACGCTCTCACAGCCGCCGACTCGGTGATTATACCCGTGCAAGCCGAATATTTCGCCCTCGAAGGCATCAGCAAACTGCTCAACACCATTCGCATCATCAAGTCGAAGTTGAATCCTGCCATCGAAATCGAAGGCTTCCTGCTCACTATGTACGATGCCCGCCTACGCCTCGCCAATCAAATCTTCGAGGAACTGAAAAGCCATTTCGGCGACATGGTGTTTGAGAACGTCATTCCGCGAAACATACGCTTGAGCGAAGCCCCCAGCCACGGTTTGCCTGCCATTCTCTACGACCCCGAGAGCCGCGGCGCCACAAGCCATGTGCTGCTTGCTAAAGAGTTAATCAGCAAAAACCGCCATTTCACCAGCAGCATTTAATGCGGTGAAACTCGCCATTAATTTGTTTAACAACACAAATCATATATTCACACCCTATGTCAATTAAACGTAACGCCTTAGGACGCGGCCTTGACTCGCTCATATCAATGGACGATGTGCAGCCGAGCGGCTCGTCGGCAATCAACGAAATAGCAATTTCCCAAATATCGCCCAACCCCGACCAGCCTCGCACCACTTTCGACGAGGACTCGCTCGAAGAACTTGCCATGAGCATACGCGAATTGGGCATCATTCAGCCTCTCACACTGCGCAGCACCGGACCAGATTCCTATCAAATCATTTCCGGTGAACGCCGTTACAGGGCTGCACGTATGGCAGGGCTCGACACCGTGCCTGCCTACATCCGCACCGCAAACGATAGCGAACTCACCGAGATGGCGCTCATCGAAAACATTCAGCGCGAGGACCTCAACGCCATTGAAATAGCCCTCACATTCCGCAAACTCATCGACCAATACCGCCTCACGCAAGAGCGGTTGAGCGAACGTATCGGCAAAAAGCGAACCACCATTGCCAACTTCTTGCGTCTGCTCAAACTGCCTGCCGAGGTGCAAATCGGCTTGCGCGACCGAAAAGTGGATATGGGGCACGCACGCGCTCTGCTTTCAATCGAAAAGCCTTCGTTGCAGTTAAAATTATATAACGACATTCTTAAAAAAGGTTTATCGGTCAGACAGGTTGAAGCCCTTGCAAAGCAACTGCAATCGGGCACCAACAAGGTGAACGATGATGCCGAACCTGCACCTAAACGCTTGACTACCAAAGACTACGATATTCTTCAAAAACATCTCAACAATTCTTTCCACACCCAAGTTAAGTTTGCTGTCGACGCCTCGGGTAAAGGAAAAATAACATTCCCTTTCAAAAATGAGGAAGAACTTGAGAATTTAATTCGTATCTTTGACAAACTAAAAGAGGAATAATCAGCGAGAAGGGAGAAAATCACGGTTTTCCCTCTTTCTCCTACGCAATAAAAAGCACGACTTTTGTGAAACTGGAAAAACGTACAAAAGGACGGATTATGTGTGGAGCGTTTTTGCTAACGCTCTGCTTGATTGTGTTCGCTCAAGACCTTTGCTGCCAAGAGCGCACACTCGTTTCGCCCGACAGCGTGGGCATTGAAGCCTCGGGCAAAGCAGCAACCACAATGACGCCAATTCACCGCAAACGCACCCAGTTGAACGGCAATCTTGGCGGACTTACGGCGGTCAACGACTCGCTGAACCATACGTTAGTCGACCTTGAAGGCGACACCGTGCACATCGCCAATATGGACTCGGTGCAAAGCCAAGCCATTGAAGAAGAACTGCGTCAACGCGAACTGCAAGCCAAGCGCGACTCTGCCGATTTTGCCGACTACGGGCGTCAGCGGGCATTAAAAATCAATCCCACGCGTTCGCTGTGGCTGTCGGCGTTATGTCCCGGTTTAGGTCAGGTGTACAACCGTCGTTATTGGAAACTGCCCATTGTGGTGGGTGGCTTTGTGGGTCTGGGATATGCAATCTCGTGGAACAACAAGATGCTGAAGGACTACACCCGCGCCTACAACGACATTATGGACAACGACCCTAACACAAAAAGTTATATGGACTTCTATCCACCCACGGTGAAAGAAAGCGACATTAACACGGAGTGGCTAAAGAAGTCGCTGAAATCGAAAAAAGACTATTTTCGCCGCAATCGCGACCTTTGCGTCATAAGCATTGTAGGCGTGTATTTAGTATGTATGGTCGATGCCTACGTCGACGCTGCAATGTCGAAATTCGACATCAGCGACGACCTGTCGATGAAAGTGCGACCCACACTCATCGAGCAGCAGGCTCTAACCAGCAAACCCGGCGTGGGCGTAGCTTGCGCCATTAGTTTTTAGACACAAAAAGCAACAAAGAGATATATGAAAAAAACAACCCTGCGATTTATTACACTCTGCGCATTGGCAATTACATCTTCTCAGGCTTGGTGCCGACAAAATGTAAACACTATAAAGGAAACCATTGTCGATAATTCGATTGTGTTCCCCGAGAGTTTTGAAACCGACACCAAAGCACTGATGAACAACTGGTATTTGAAGAACTACACCGTGCTCGATTCGTATGTCGAAACCACAAAAGACGAGATAGTGACCGACGAAGTGTACATCAAACGCCTTCGCGCATTGCCTGTTGCCATTGAAATGCCTTTCAACTCGGTTGTGAAAACCTACATTGAAATGTACACACAACGCCGTCGCACTTTAGTGGAAGAAATGCTGGGTATGAGCCTCTATTATATGCCAATATTCGAGCAAGCCCTTGAAAAAGAGGGATTGCCATTGGAACTGAAATATCTGCCGGTGATTGAGTCGGCTCTCAACCCCGACGCCGTGTCGCGCGTGGGCGCCACCGGGTTGTGGCAATTCATGATTAGCACCGCCAAAGGTTTCGGGCTGGAAGTGAACAGCCTGGTTGACGAACGTCGCGACCCCTACCGCTCTTCAGAAAAAGCGGCAGCATATCTCAAAAACCTTTATAACATCTATCACGATTGGTCGCTGGTTATTGCCGCCTATAATTGCGGCCCCGGCAACGTGAACAAGGCGTTGCGCCGTGCCGGCGGGTCGGGCAAAGACTTCTGGGCAATTTATCCTTATCTGCCTAAAGAAACCCGCGGCTATGTGCCGGCATTCATTGCTGCAAACTATGTGATGACATATTTCAAAAACCACGACATCAGTCCGAGCCTTGCAAAAAAACCGTTGCTCACCGACACTATTGCCGTGAGCGAACGCATCAACTTCAACCAAATCAGCAAGGTGCTGAATATGCCATTAGACGAACTGCGTGTGCTCAACCCGCAATTCCGTCGCGACATTATCCCTGGCGACACGCACACCTACACACTTTGTCTGCCAACGCACCAAATCTACAGTTTCATAATGAGCAAAGACAGCATCCTCAACTATCGCACCGACCTCTACGGCCGTCGCGACGTGGTTGAGCCTGCCACCATTTCCGACTCGCAAGATATTTCGGGCGTTGAAGGCGTCGACTTCACCTACGAAACTCAAACCGTCACCAAGTGGCACAAAGTGCGTCGAGGCGAAACCCTTGCCAAGATTGCAAACAAATATGGCGTCACATCATCAAGCATTAAGCGAGCCAACGGTTTGCGCAGTTCGTCGGTGAAACGTGGTCAATCACTTAAGATTGTCACCACTCAACGAGTGAAAGTGCCTATCGAGAAACCTGCCGACGAGCCTAACAACGACGAATTGTTGGCTGCAAACAACGCCAACACCGACCTCACCAACGAGCAAACCGACACCGATGCTGAAACAGTTGAAAGCATTGAAACGGTTGAGGAAAAGCCCGCTGAAAAGAAGCCTGCCGAGCAACCCAAGACAAAAGAACAAACCAAGGCAAAAGAGCAACCTAAAAAACGCAGCAACAACTCCGACGCCGAGATAACCACCAAGCACACCGTGCGTTCGGGCGAATCGCTCTACAAGATTGCAACCGACAACGGTTTGACCATCGACGACATCAAGGCTGCCAACAACCTCACAAGCGACGCTGTGAAAGTCGGTCAAGTGCTTATAATCCCTGCTAAGAGCGAGGCTGGCAAACAACAAACCGCCAACGCAAAACCGGAGCCTAAAACGGCGAAATACACCGTTCGCAAGGGCGATAATCTTGGCAAGATTGCTTCAAAACACGGCATCTCCGTCGACGAACTGAAGCAACTCAACAACATGAGCGACAACAACATTATGGTTGGTCAGACAATCATTGTCCCCGACAACGGAAGTGCATCACAAACATCGGCAAAAGCCAAAGCAGACAAGCCACGCACCATAACCCATAAAGTGCGTTCAGGCGAAACACTTGGTGCAATAGCCGAAAAATACGGCACCACCGTGTCAGCAATAAAGCGAGCAAGCGGAATCAAGAGCGACCGCCTCAGCGTAGGTCAAAAACTCACCATTCCACAAAAATGATGATTGTTTTGCAGTGAAAGTATAATCAATAACATATTAAACTATAAACAACAAAACATTGCGCCATGAACAAAACAGAATTAGACAACTGGTGGTGCGGACTCACTCGCAACCAAAAAGAACGCATTGCCTCGAAGGCAGCCACCAAGGAAAGCGGAGTTGCAACAAGCATCGAATATCCTCGGTGCACTGAATGGTGGAACGACGAGAATCTCGAGCGCAAGCAAGCGATTCACGACCACTGCACCGACAAGCACGGCTATTTACTCGACGAATGGACCGAAGGCAAATCATATAGTTATTGATTCGCTGTGGCGATTTGGGCACATCTCGTCACAACCAACAAAATAGAGCAATCTTTCTGCTGCGCACGTTTTTCATTTTCGGAAACGCTGCGCAGCAGTTGCTTTTTCCACACTCTGCATCGCTCCGTTCTTGTTTCCAGGGGCAAAACAAAGCATAAGCAACATGCCCTAAACCCAAATAACAGGCCACTGCCCGATTTGAGTTAAACAACGCACATCGCACAGCAATATAAATTCAGACTAATGTAACAAGGATTTCTTTTTTAACGAATTGCGCCACTACGCCACGCGCATCAACGGCGGAAAGCAATAGGCAGGATGCAATGAACCGGCACCACTTCGCCGCCAATTCTGCCCACTTTCCATTTAGGCATCAGACTGATTACCCTCACAGCCTCGCGATTAAGCGATTCTTCAACACCTTTAATCACCTCAATATTGGTGATGCTGCCGTCAACATTCACAATGAAACTGCAAACCACACGCCCCTGAACACGATTGTGATAGGCATGGTAAGGATATTCGCGTGTTTCATTTATGAAGTTCATCAACGCACGCTCACCGCCAGGGAATTGCGGCTGAACATCAACATAATCATATTCGTAAACATTCACATAGGTCATATGATTATGTCGCGCAGGATTTTCAATGCACATACGTCGCACCTGCGCTTCAGCAGGCACCCACAACATGCACATCATAGCGAACATCATGATATGTTTTACGGACAGGCTCATTATTATTCCTCTTTCATCTTCATTTCTTCGGCAAATATATACCTTTATTTATTTGCTTACAAAGCAAAACCGCCATTTTTGAAAATGATTAATAAGGTTTAGTGTTTTTTTACATCTCACCCCAACCCTATAGGCCAGTCAACAAAAAAATGTTAACACAACGAATCGTGGGTGCTACGCAAAAATAATCAGTGAAAATACTAAACAACGCCACAAATACGTTATAAAAAAGATAATACGAATCACTATCGACGATGACGATGAAAAGGAAAATAATAATCACCCTGGCTGCAACCTTACTGGCTGCCCCACTCGGCATGCACGCACAAGACGGAACCACGGCATACAATTTCCTCAACATCACCCCCTCAAGCCACGTCTACGGTCTTGGCGGGCACAACATCTCGCTCATCGACGACGATGTGAACCTCACCGAGCAGAACCCTGCCCTGCTCGGACCCGAAGTGGAAAAGCAAGTGGCATTAAACTACATGCGATATATTGGCGAATGTAACTTCATGGGAGCACGCTACGGCATGCGAATCAACGACCACAGCGCATGGGCTGCCGGCGTGCAATATTTTGGCTACGGTTCAATGACCGCCACCGACGTCGAAGGAAACATAACAGGCTCATTCTCGGCAAGCGACATCGCTTTCAACGCCACCTACTCGCACGACATCAGCGACAACTGGCGCGGCGGTATCACCATTAAACTAATGTCGTCGAACTACGAAAGTTACTCTGCTATGGCAATCGCAGCCGACCTCGGCGTTAATTACTATAACCCCGAAAGCGACTTCTCGGCAAGCCTCGTGATGAAAAACCTCGGCGGACAGGTGAAGAAATTCAACGAGCACTACGACAAACTGCCCTGGGACATTCAACTCGGCTTCACTAAAGGGCTGAGCGAAGCCCCATTCCGCTTCTCCGTCACCGCCACAAACCTCAACAAGTGGAAACTGCCCTACCTGAAACGCATCGACGAAAACAGCACATCATCACCCCTCGAAATAAAAGACTCCTTTACGTCGAACCTGTTCAGGCATCTCGTGTTCGCCGGCGAATTTACTCCAACCGAACGAATATATTTCGGCGTTGGCTACAACTACAAGACCCGCACCGACATGAGCACCTATTCGCGCAACTTCCTTTCGGGATTCTCATTGGCAGCAGGTTTGAGAGTGCGCGGATTCGGATTTGGAGTGGCACTCGCCCAGCCACACAGCGGCGCCACCACATTCATGCTCAACATCACCACCACAATCAACGAACTGATGAGGTAAGGCAATCGCGTTGAGGCTATGGCAGCGCGCGTTTTTCACATGCTTATGTATTTGCGGCGATTTTTTATCACAAATCCTTTATAAC
>JBJEKD010000011.1:0-58456 GCA_051878455.1 Muribaculaceae bacterium | reverse complement strand
CATAATTATATCGCCGATAACGAATGGATTTCCTGTCGTTTTGTTCCATATTTTTGAAATTTTTTGCATCACATGCGTTGTTTTTGTCGGTCGCCATGGGTGTCCGTCACCGTGGGTGTTTGCCGCATGGTTGTTTGTCACCGTGGTTGTTCGGTTCCCTGTAGGGGCGTATCGCAATACGCCCAAAAACACACGCGGTGTCCGGTCGCCACGCCCGAAACACCAACGCATCCGTACAACGTGGCATCCAATAAATTTAATTACCGCAAAGATACATTTTCGGAATCACAATCCCAAAAACACAATGGTATTTGTTTGTTTCCATGTTGTTTGTCACCGTGGTTTCCCGTTTCCCACGCCACCAACGATGTGTTTCCCTGTAGGGGCGTATCGCAATACGCCCGAATCACCAACCAAATCACCAACCACGCCACCCGCGCCGTCCGTCCCCACGCTGCGGTCGCCGGGCGTATCGCTATACGCCCCTACGCATGGCATCCAACCTTTGTTTCTGGAAACGGGCGTATTGCTATACGCCCCTACACTTGGCATCTGGAATCCGAATCAAAAATACATGGCATCCTGACTTTATTTTCTGGAAACGGGCGTATCGCAATACGCCCCTACACATGGCATCACATTTTTAATTGGTAATGGCATCGGGTCACCGGGCGTATTGCTATACGCCCCTACAACATGGCATCAAAACAACACAACACGGCATGGCATCACATTTTTTTTGCGTCGGTTCACGCCGCAGTCGCCGGGCGTATTGCTATACGCCCCTACACATGGCATACAATAACGCATCCGTACAACATGGCATACGGAATCCGAATCAAAAACACATGGCATCTGCCTTCTTTTCTGGGGTGGGCGTATTGCTATACGCCCCTACAACAACGCAACAAATTTCCCCCAACACAATATGGTGCAAAAAACGGGCGTATTGCTATACGCCCGAACCCATCCGCCACGCCATCCGCCAAAAACACACGCCCAAAAACACCAACCACGCCACCCGCGCCGTCCGTCCCCATGCCCAAAACACATCGCGATGTGTTTCCCTGTAGGGGCGTATCGCAATACGCCCGAAAACACACGCCAAAACATCATCCGCCCACAAAACGCATAACGGGCGTATTGCTATACGCCCCTACATTATCGTGGGGAAATATCAAAAAAGGGGGGCTCTCACTCCAAACTGTCTTTATATTCTTGTGGAGTTATTCCTGTGTATTTGCGAAACGCGCTGTAGAAGTTGCTGCGGTCGTTAAATCCCACTTGCTCATGAAGTAGTGTCAGAGGCAGGTTGGGGCAGTTGCGAATGATGCTCAATGCATATTTCACGCGAAGTTGCTGCCGCCACGAGCGGAATGTGGTATTGTGAGCCGTCTTGAAATAGCCCACAAGTTGTTGGCGAGTCACGCTTAATTGTTTTGCCACTTGGTCGGTGCTGACATCCACCTTAATGAACTCCCTTCTCGCCACCCACGCTTTGAGTGCATCCTCCAATGCCTGATACATTGGGTCTTTGTTGTCAAATTCAACACCGCCATCGTCCACTAATTCGTCAGCAAACGCAGGTGCAGGAAATGTGAATTCACATGCCCCGGAGTGGGTGCTATCCTCGTCAGGGAGCAAAAAGAAATCACCGTCGATGCAATAGTTCATAATCGACACCACCACATAGATATAATATAGCGTGTAAATCAGCACAAAAACATTGTAGCCCCAAGGGTGAATGGGAGTCAAAGCCGCGATAGCAGCCAATATGCCTATGCCCAACGCACTATAAAAGAACTTTTTTATAGGACTCAGGTGGTAATCAACATTCTCATCGTAGTAGACCTCGAGTTTTGCAGCCGTGGCTTTCACCTGACGCCTGAACACGATGGTGTGCACAGCAAGTTGAACGCAATAAGCCGCCGACGCCAACAGAAACACATAAGGATAAAGCAGCGGAATGACGAATTTGGTGACAACCAACAAGATGACGAACAGCGTGATGAAACAAAACGCCCAAACCGTAATGCGGGTCGATTTGCTTTGCGTGAGCATGATTGACGCAGTGTGAGTGAAAAGCAATGCCTGATAAGAAGCCACGCACAAAGTCACCATGTTTATTATTTTGGGCGTCTCCTCATCAATTTTGAAACAACCCGATATAGCCAGAATGCCAAACGTAACCACAAGAATCCACCGAGCCCGCGATATAGGTTCCCACCGAGCCTTTTGCGGAATATGAACCATTGCAAGCACAACGGCAGTAGTCCCTATTGCAGTCGATGAAAGAAGAGAAACAAGGTGGTCGATAGTAGTTAACATATATAGTAGCCTAACTTAAATTAAACCGTGAAAGTAAATAAACTAATAGAAAAACACACCAAAGGCTGCCAATAAGCAGTTGACAGCAAACAGTTTTCCAAATAAAGAAGGATGCGCTTACCCGTTACAGACGTCAAATGCAACACGTAGTGGCTGAAGAAAACGAACCCATTCCATTGGCAAAGATAATAATTTCTCACAAAATGCAAGTTAATTTTCCCCAAGATTTAATCACCCCGTTCCCCCTCCTTTCACACCCCGGCACCAAATCCACCGCTCCACTTCGAGCGAGCGCAATTACGCTCTCGCTTATAGGACGTTTCCGCTCATCGCATTTGACTTTGGATGGGTTATTCGGGGGATTGGATTTTGCGCCAGCGGGTTGGCGAGCAGTTCTCTTTCTCGCTAAATGTGCGGGAGAAATGGCTGGGTGAAAGGAACCCTGCTATTTCGGATATTTCGTGGATTTTCAGTTGAGGCCGCTCGGTCATGAGGCGTTTGGCGTGCTCGATGCGCAGGTCTGAAATCCAGTCGCGGAAAGGCATGTGGTATTTGCCGTTGATGTATTCCGACAGGTAGGTGCGGTTGGTGCAGAGCAGTTGCGACAAGTCGTTGAGTGTGATTCCTTGCTTGCAGTAGCCTTCGCTTTCCACCCATTCTTCGATGCGCCGTGCAATGTCGGAATGGTGGATTGGGAGTTCGTCGATGTTTGTGCCGTTGAGTGCGTTTTCGTCGCTGTCCATCAGGTCGGCGTCTTCGAGGAGGGCGTTTTCCACTTTCTCATACAGCAGTATGTAATTCTGGTAGCAGCAATAGAGGTAGATGTAGAATGGGATTGCCGATAGAATCCAGATATACACATATTCGTCGGGCAGGAATGTGAGCAGTCCGCTGCCTACACCAAATCCAATAGCCCAATAGGTGAATATCGACAGCCAACGGATGTATGCGCCGATGTCGTCGGAATGGGTGTTTTCAAATATCCTTATTGCCTTTGAATAGGTGCGTAGGAGGCGAATGGAAAGGAATAGTCCGTATATCATCAACCAGACTGCAAGTGCTATTGTTGTGCAAATCCGGGCGTTGGAGTCGGAGGGGAGGAGTATCGATGTCACGCCTGCCATTGCCGAATAACACAGCCACATGGTTATGTGGTGAGTGAATCGGTTCCGGGTGACGTATCTTTTGTCGAGAAGTGTCATCATGGCTGAACTGAATAGCCAATAGCATAGAAAGTAGGTTGCCATATTCATCAATATGGTGGCGGTAATGTCTTTCAGCCTTACCAAATAAAAGAGGTGCACTGAATAGTTTGCAGCAAGCAAAAGCAATGCTGTGCCCATCAACCGGCGGGACAGCAGAAAGTTAGAGAATATTCGTTTTTCGGGTACTCGTGCAAAGAGCATGTGAAATCCGAAAAACACCATCAGCGGCAGTGCCAAACACAAGGAATAGCGATATAATGATTGATCCATAGATACTCTTATAAATTGCAAATTTACTGAATTTTCGCGAGTTTTTCGCATTGTCGACGTAAATTATAAGATTATTGAATGTCGTGGGATTGGCGTTTTGCATGCCTATTGTGTGGTGCAAGAGCCGCGATGGCGCATTTTGGCAGACATTCTTGCCACGTCGGGAAACGTCCTGCTGCTGATGAAACGGCTATGAGTGATGGGTTGCAAAGTTGTGCTGGTGTTTAACTTGCTGATTGTGTGAGTGTTGGGGAATTTGGTGCAAAAAATATGGGCGATATTTTTGCAAGTTCGATAAATTGTTGTAACTTTGTAGTCGCTTTTAGTGGCGACGGGTAGTTTCCAGAGCGGCCAAATGGGGCAGACTGTAAATCTGCTGTCTTTCGACTTCGGTGGTTCGAATCCATCACTACCCACATCAAAATTTTGTTTGCGGAAGTAGCTCAGTTGATAGAGCATCAGCCTTCCAAGCTGAGGGTCGCGAGTTTGAGCCTCGTCTTCCGCTCTAAGTTCCAGCCGATTGTGCATTAGCCCAGTCGGTTTTTGTTTTTTTTAGGATGTGGGGAATGTGGTTTAGCGATTATTGCCGGGGTGGGCGGCAGCAGAGAGCAGCCGATGCCCTATTTTGCAATAGAGGCATTTGCGTGCTTCGCAATAGTTGCGGCGCAGTTCGATGAGAGCCTGCGAAGTGAGCGCATCGCGGCAGGGTATGCCAGCGAAAGTGAATTGCTGCACTATTGAGTTGTTCTCGGGTTTGATGGTTTCGAGCAGAGCGATTGCGCGGTCCTGCAACGAACTGTCGTTGAGCAGTTCGCCACGTGCGTAAAGCAGAGGGGCGACGGTGTTGATGAGAATGATGTCGATGCTTCGTTCGCCTAACGCCCGAGTTTGGGCTTCGGTAGCCCGGGCGAAAGAGAAATGCGTTGCCCAGTATCCGTTAAGTTCCACTGAAAATAGTTTGCGCAAGTCGGTTTCGGTTTTTGCCGCGAGAATGTCGGCAAACAGGTTGAAGCCGCCGTCGATAAACTGGGCGAGCATTGCAATGCGTCGGAAAGGAAAGTTCTGCGGACGCATTCGTGCGAGTTTCCACGAGTGAGAGTCGATGGGTTTTAGCGAGAATTTGTTGGCGAGGAACGAATATTCGGAGCATAGTTGTTGATAATATCCGTCGCTGCGGTTTTCGTCGGGGTTGAGCATTCCTGCTTGTCCAAACAGGATGGCTTCGATTTGCAGCATCGAGTCGCTGTGTTTGTGCAACAGCCGCAAAGGAGTGCATCGTGCCAGCCGTTCAAAAGCATCGTTGTTCACGCCAAACCCTAAGGCACGCGTGAGGGTGACATAGCAAACGTCCTCCCAACTGCCGTTGAAGGTGTTGTAGAGAGTTTTCAGATGGTCGGCTTTGCTTTGCAGGCGTTCAAAAGCGAGCCGCTCAATCCATTCGGTGAGGAGCAGTTTAGGCATTTGCTTAATGGCATCGGCGCAAGGCAGTTCCACCTTAGCATTCACCAGTTGGGCATATTTTTCATTAAAGTCGGGCGAGCATTGCATCACCATTTGCGGGATGCGTTCGCCGTTGGTCCGATACACCGGGGCATCGTCTTTGTCCACTACATGCAAAATCACCGAGTCGTAGGCTGGGTTGTTGTCGTGGCCGTGCCTTGCCCAGTCGCTTGCTCTCACGTGCATTTCAATGTTGCCTGCCCACATGCGTCCGTCGATTTCCACTTTGGCGTTGAAAAAATCGGGTCCGGCATCGGTGTTGAGCAGCCCCGGGTCGACGATGCGCACGCGCCTGCCGTCGTTGGTGGTCATATCCTCCCAACGATAGAGTTTGTGTTGCCAAACGTATTGCATCAGTTTCTCCATGGCTGCCTGTGTTGCTTTGACGAGTAGTAGATAGTGTGAAAATAAAAATTGCTTTAGCCTTTGCCAAAATTATTGAAATTGAATGTAATATGCAAGCATTTGTGCGAGAAAACGAACGGCGAAGCAACAGATAAATAATTATAAACTAATATAAATAAAGTTAAATATTCGGTGCCGATGTGTTAAATTTGGGGGCTTTAAGGCGCCGCATATTGCTTATAAAGCAACAATGCATTACCTTTGCACTAACATTTCGAGATTAATCGGGTGAGGGGGCAAGGTGCTCCCTCATTTTTTTGGTAATATCAATTAAGCAGTTAATTTGTTATGATAGAACGACAAGCGATTGCCGAGGTTGTAAAAGCCACTATGGGCGACGACCTGTTTTTGGTGGATGTTACGATTGATGGCGACAACCGCATCGTGGTGGAGATTGACAGTTACGAAGGCTCGGTGAGCATCGACGATTGTGTGGCAATCACGCGCGCCGTTGAGCAAACATTCAATCGCGACCAAGAGGATTATGAACTTGAGGTTGGGTCGGCAGGACTCACATCGCCGTTTAAGGTGAAGGCACAATACGAGAAAAACATCGGCAACGATGTGGAAGTGCTCACCAAGCAAGGCGAGAAACTCAAAGGCGTGCTGAGCAATGTTGACGACGAAACATTCACCATCAAGGTGACAAAGAAAGTGAAGCCCGAGGGCGCCAAGCGGCCAGTGCTTGTCGACGAAGATGTGACAATCAAATATAATGAAACAAAATATACTAAATATTTAATTCAGTTTAAATAGTAATTATGGCTAAAAAAGACGAATCGACGAACCTAATCGACGAATTTAAGAGCTTTAAAGAACTAAAGGGAATTGACCAAACAACTATTATCAACGTGCTTGAGGAATCGTTCCGCAGCGTGATAGCAAAAATGTTTGGCGGTGACGACAATTTCGACGTGATTGTAAACCCCGACAAGGGCGACTGCGAAATCTATCAGAACTTGGAAGTTGTGGAAGATGGCGCTGTTGACGATGTCAACAAACAAGTTGGGCTGAGCGACGCACGTCAAATCGACCCCGAGTGTGAGGTCGGCGAAGAAGTTACTCGAATAATCGACTTCGCCAAGTTTGGCCGTCGTGCCATCCTGAACCTGCGTCAAACACTTGCCAGCAAGATTCTCGACTTGCAGAAAGATGCCATCTACAGCAAGTTTAAGGATTTGGAAGGCGAATTGGTTACCGCCGAGGTGTATCAACTTTGGAAAAAGGAGATTTTGCTTGTTGATGCCGATAACAACGAACTTATCCTTCCAAAGGACCAACAGATACCAAAGGATTTCTATCGAAAGGGCGACCAGGTTCGCGCCATAGTGTACTGCGTTGACAACAAGAACAACAATCCGAAAGTGTATGTGTCGCGCACAAGCGACGAATTCCTTCGCCGATTGTTTGAACTCGAAGTGCCCGAGGTTCACGACGGACTGATTGCCATACGTGCAATTGCCCGCATCCCCGGCGAACGCGCCAAAGTGGCAGTGGAAAGTTACGACGACCGCATCGACCCAGTGGGTGCATGCGTGGGCGTGAAAGGTGCCCGCATCCACGGCATTGTGCGCGAGTTGAAAAACGAGAACATCGACGTGGTTGACTACACCACCAACACATCGCTCTTCATTGAACGTGCGTTGAGCCCGGCAAGGGTGTCGTCGATGCGCATCGACAAAGAGAACAAACGTGCCGAAGTGTTCTTGCATCCCGAAGAGGTGTCGCTTGCAATTGGCAAGGGCGGCTTGAACATTCGCTTGGCATCGAAACTCACCGGCTACAACATTGATGTATATCGCGAAAGCGACGACCCGGATGATATTTATCTTGACGAGTTCAAGGATGAAATTGACGAATGGGTTATTGAAGCACTCAAGGGCTTGGGCTACACCACTGCCAAGGCTGTGCTTGGTGCCGACCGTCAGAAACTTATCGACGATGCTGACCTTGAAGAGGACACCGTTGATAACCTCATCAGCGTGCTCAAGGCTGAATACGAAGACTAATTTTTTCGCATAATTCAGTCATCCTCGATTTTTGCCGGCATTTGAAACCGCCGGCATGATGCCGTGAGAGTTTCTTCAATTTTATTATTAACCACTTATTATTTAATATGCCCACAAAAATAAGTAAAGTAGCAAAAGAACTAAATGTAGGTTTTCAGACACTGCTGGAATACCTCGAAAAAAAGAATATGCCTGCTGAACAGAATTCGCCCAATGTGCGCATCTCCGACGAGCAGTATGAAGTGCTCATGAAGGCATTCAATGCCGACCATGATGCAAAGAAACGTGCTGAAAGTCAGGCGGAGGAGCGTCAGAAGGAGCGCAAGTCGAATCAGGCAGTTAACAGCAACGCTAAAGTTGAAGAACTTACTACTCAGGTGAAGAAGCCTAAGTTCTTGGGCAAAATCGACCTTGCTACCGGAAAGCCTATCGAAACGAAGGTTGAGGCCACGCCGGCTGCCCCTGTTGCCGAGGAGGTGGCTGAGCAGCCTGTTGCCGAACCGAAGCAGGAAGCTAAGCCGCAGAACATTGAGCAGCCTGTTGCAAAACAAGCGGAAGAACCTGTTGTGGAGAAACCCGCTGAGAAGCCTGCCGAAGTGAAGGTGGAGGAAAAGCCTGCCGAAAAGCCGGCTGCCCCTGTTGCCGAACCGAAGCAGGAGCCCCAACCACAAGTGACGTTGGACGATGAAACGGGCGCCGAATTAGATGCTGACGATGAGCCGTATGACGACCGCTACATCAGCAACGATAACGACGACGCTGACGACGACGACGAAGTGTTTAAACTTTCAACTCCTTCGCTGAAAACGTCGATTAACGTGGTGGGAAAGATTGACCTTAGTCAGATTAACTCGCAGACCCGTCCGAAGAAAAAGACCAAAGAGGAAAAGCGCAACGAGCGCATGGCAAAGAATGCCATCCGCCAGGAACAGCACGGAGGCGAAGCAAACGGTGAGGGCAACCGTAAGAAGCGCAAACGCATTGGCGGAAAAGAAAAGGTTGATATTGAAAAGAGTGCCAACCAAATACAAAATGATGGTCGCAAGGGCGGCGACAAGAATCAAGGCAACAACTCGAAACGCGATAAGAATCAAGGCAAGAACCAAAAGCCAAAGCGTCCGCTGAAGCCTGAAGTGAGCGAAGAAGACGTGCAACGTCAGGTGAAAGAAACTTTGGCACGCCTCACCACAAAGACTCAAAACAAGGGTGCTAAATGGCGTAAGGAAAAACGTGAGGCTGTTCGCGAAAACGAACGCGAAATGGCTGAACAAGAGGCAAAAGAAGAAAAGATTCTTAAACTCACCGAGTTCGTTACAGCCAACGACCTTGCAATGATGATGGACGTTCCTATTAACAAGGTGATTGGAACATGTATGAGCCTTGGCGTGATGGTGTCGATTAACCAGCGCCTCGATGCCGAAACAATCAACATTGTTGCTGAGGAATTTGGATTTAAGACACAATATGTGAGCGCCGATATTGCCGAAGCCATTCAGGTGGAAGAAGACACTGAAGACCAATTGGTTGAACGTCCGCCAGTGGTTACGGTGATGGGACACGTTGACCACGGTAAGACATCGTTGCTCGACTATGTGCGCAAGTCGAACGTGATTGCAGGTGAAGCCGGCGGTATCACTCAGCACATTGGTGCTTACAACGTGAAACTGTCGAACGGACGTCGCATCACATTCCTCGACACTCCAGGCCACGAGGCGTTCACCGCCATGCGTGCCCGCGGTGCCGAAGTTACCGACATCGTAATCATCATTGTGGCTGCCGACGACAGCGTGATGCCACAAACCGTTGAGGCAATCAACCATGCCTCGGCTGCCGGTGTGCCTATCGTGTTTGCAATCAACAAAATTGATAAGCCAAGCGCCAACCCCGACCAGGTTAAGACCGAACTTGCCAATATGAACTACCTCGTTGAAGAATGGGGCGGTAAATATCAGTCGCAAGACATCTCTGCCAAGAAGGGTATCGGCGTTGACGAACTTATGGAGAAAGTGCTTCTCGAAGCCGACCTTCTTGAACTGAAAGCCAACCCTAACCGCAATGCCGTGGGTTCGATTATCGAATCGTCGCTCGACAAAGGTCGTGGTTATGTGGCAACCGTGCTTGTGCAAAACGGCACACTGCGTGTGGGCGACAACATTCTTGCAGGAACCCACTTTGGCAAGGTTAAGGCTATGTTCAACGAGCGTAACCAGCGCGTTAAGGAAGCCGGACCATCGTCGCCAGTGCTTGTGCTCGGACTCAATGGTGCGCCTACTGCCGGCGACAAGTTCAATGTGATGGACACCGAACAGGAAGTGCGCGAAATTGCCGGAAAACGCGAGCAGTTGCAACGCGAACAAGGCTTGAAGACACAAAAGCGTATCACCCTCGAGGATATTGGTCGTCGCAAAGCCCTTGGCAGTTTCCACGAACTTAACATCATCGTCAAGACCGACGTGGCAGGTAGTTACGAGGCGTTGAGCGACTCTTTGCTCAAACTCTCTACGCCTGAAGTTCAGGTGAACGTAATCCACAAAGCCGTGGGTGCCATTAGCGAAAGCGACGTTACCCTTGCCTCGGCATCCGATGCCTACATCATCGGCTTCCAGGTGCGTCCAACCGGCGCAGCCAAGAAACTTGCCGAACAAGAGGGCGTTGACATCCGCACCTACTCGGTGATTTACGATGCCATCGAGGAAGTTAAGCAAGCCATGGAAGGTATGCTTTCGCCCGACATCAAGGAGGAAGTCACTGGTACTGCCGAAGTGCTTCAAACCTATCGCATCAGCAAGGTGGGTACTATTGCCGGAGCAATGGTGCGTACAGGTAAGATTAAGCGCACATGCAAAGTTCGCGTGATTCGCGATGGTATTGTTCGCTACACTGGCGAACTCGGTTCGTTGAAGCGCTTCAAGGACGACGCTAAAGAAGTTACAACCGGTTTCGATTGCGGTTTGAGCGTGGCTGGCTACAACGACATTGTTGAAGGCGACATCATTGAAGCATTCGAAGAAATCGAAGTTAAAAAGAAGATTTGATGCACAAAGAGGTGCGTGTAAGGGAATCCATATCCCTTTATGACACGCCTCACAGTCAGCACATAATTTAATCCATAGCGGAAGATGAGTGCCAGTCGCCCATTTTCCGCTATGTTTTTGTTTGGCAAACCTATAACCCAAGTCAGTCATATTAGGCTATAAGAGATGCAGAAAAAAAGTCACCCCGACGAAATACCGGGGTGACCTTTTTTTTGATAATATTGCGATGAAAGCGTAGGCTTTCTGCGATATGGTTAGATTGAGAGAGTGCGCAGTGTTTTGAGCAGTGTGCGGTCGATTGGTTTGTCGTTTTTGATAGCCTTGAAGAAAGGCACATACACGATTTCGTCGTTGTGAATACCAATCATCACATTGCGTTGGTCCTCAAGCAGGGCATCGATGGCAGCGGCACCCATTCGCGAAGCCAAAATGCGGTCGGTGGCAGTTGGCGAACCGCCTCGTTGCAAGTGACCGAGAATCGACACGCGCACGTCGTATTGCGGATATTCGTTCTTCACGCGTTCAGCCATACCCATTGCGCCGCCGGTGATAGGGCTTTCGGCAACGAGCACAATCGACGAGTTTTTACTTTTGCGGAATCCGTTTTGAATGAGTTCAGCCAACTGGTCGACCTCGGTTGAGATTTCGGGAATAATAGCCGCCTCGCAGCCGGTGGCGATTGCGCCGTTGAGGGCAAGGAATCCGGCGTCACGACCCATCACTTCGATGAAGAACAGGCGTTCGTGGCTGGTGGCTGTGTCGCGGATTTTGTCGACACACTGCATAATGGTGTTGAGTGCAGTGTCGTAGCCAATAGTCATATCGGTGCCATAGAGGTCATTATCGATGGTGCCAGGCAGACCGACGATAGGGAAGTTGTATTCGGTGGCAAACACGCGGGCACCGGTGAGCGAACCGTCGCCGCCGATAACCACTAAGGCGTCAATGCCTTCTTTCACCAGATTGTCGTAGGCCTGTTTGCGTCCTTCGGGGGTTTGAAACTCTTTGCAACGTGCCGTTTTCAGAATGGTTCCGCCCATCTGTATGATGTTCGACACATTTTGCGTCTTGAACTCGACGATTTCGTCGGTAAGCATGCCTTTGTAGCCGCGATAGATACCTTTTACTCTGAAACCGTTGAAAATGGCAGCACGAGTCACCGCACGGATAGCGGCATTCATGCCAGGTGCATCACCTCCCGAGGTAAGAACACCAATACAGTTAATCTTTGACATATCGATTTTGTTTTATTCTGGTTTTAGTAACTGCAAATATAACAATTATTTTCATTTGATTGCTTTATTATGAGTTGTTTTCCGTTTTTTTTGTGTGTATCTTTGTGATTGTCAATCGTTGCAGCCTTTGCGCTGCCCGGGCTGATATGGCAAAGTTGAAGATAATGTCGCACTATAGTTAACTTAAAGTTATGGCTCCTTTGGTGAAATCGATGAGTGAGTATAATGCCTATTTCAGGCAGGAAACCACCCATCCGCTTGTGTCGGTGGGCGATTTGTCGCGTGCCGACTTGAGCCTGTTTGAGCCGCTCGATTTTGGCATGTACTGTGTGGTGCTCATGGATGAGGACTTCGGCGAGTTGATAAAGAGTGGCAGCAGTGTGCGTTACAGGCCCGGCACATTATTTTCGCTCAGACCGGGACAGGTGGTGGCTATGAACCTCGACTACACGGTGAGGCCGCGCGGATGGATGTTGGCTTTCCGTCCCGAGTTTATTGTCAAAACCGGATTGGGTCGCGACTTCTATATGTTCAGTTTCTTTGAGTCGGATGTGAACGAGGCACTTGAGTTGTCGGCAGCCGAGCGAGGCGTAATACTCAACTGCTTTGCCAACATCTATGCCGAATTGCACACCCCGACCGACTATTTGTCGGACCACCTCATACGCCTTGGCATCGGTCAGTTGCTGAGTTATTTCAAGCGGTTCTACGAAAGGCAGTTCAACGAAAGCGCGCCGGCGTCGGCATCGTTTGTGCAGAGGCTCGACAAGGTGGTCGACAATTATTTGTCGTCGGGCATGTCGGTACAGAAGGGTCAGCCCACGGTGGCATGGTGTGCCTCGCAGTTCAATTTGTCGGCAAACTATTTTGGTGACGTGGTTAAGCGAGAATTGCGAATCACGGCGCAGGAGTATGTACACGGCAAGATTGTGAAGGCGGCAAAAACCATGCTGCTAAACACAAGCCTGACAATCAATGAGATAGCCGAGGAACTTGGCTTCAGTTACCCTAATCATTTCACCCGCATGTTCAGCCGTTACGAGGGCATTTCTCCGTCGCAATATCGCAAAATCAGCGTCAAGGAGTAGAAAAACGCAAGGTCGGGCAGGTGTAATGTTCCTGCCAAAATATAAAATTGAATATGAAATTTTGCAGTAATATTGCAGACAGTGGCAGTTATTGCCACTATATTGCATATCTTTGTGATGTTGATGCTGCTCAACATTGAACCAATGTGCGTTTTGCAGCATTAATTATAATAACGAACTAACAAAAATAAACAATTAAGAAAAATCATTCAAGAAAAAAGGCTATGATGAAAAAAGGATGTTTAATAGCAGTGGTCGCCATAGTGGTGATTGTGATTGCTTGTTTTGCGTGGGTTAAGAGTACCTACAACGGATTTGTACAGCAACAGGAGAGTGTTGAAGCCGCATGGGCTCAGGTTGAGAATGTTTATCAGCGTCGTGCCGACCTTATTCCAAACCTGGTAGCCACGGTGAAAGGTTATGCCAAGCATGAGCAGGAGACACTCGACAAGGTGGTGTCGGCTCGTGCAAAAGCCACACAGGTTACCGTTGACCCAGCCAACCTCACTGAGGAGTCGCTCAAGAAATATCAGGAAGCCCAAGGCGAACTTGGCGGTGCACTCGGCAAACTGCTTGCCATCACCGAGAACTATCCCGATTTGAAGGCTAACGAAAACTTCTTGCAGTTGCAGGCGCAACTTGAAGGCACCGAAAATCGCATCACTGTTGAGCGAAAGAGTTTCAACGAGGTGGCACAGACCTATAATTCTGCCATCCGCCAATTCCCGGGCAACATTCTTGCTGGCATATTCGGCTTCGACCGCAAACCATACTTCGAGGCTGAAAGCGGTGCAGAAAAGGCTCCGAAGGTGGAGTTTTAATGTAAAGGTATAGGATTGAGTTATGCCGTTAATTGATTTTTTAACCGAAGCCGAGCAGAAACGCATTGTTGAAGCCATTGAGGCTGCGGAGCGACGCACGTCGGGCGAAATCAGAGTACATGTCGAGCCCAAGTGTAAGAATGTCGACCCGGTGAAACGTGCCGTGGAAGTGTTTGATTCGCTGCGCATGTATGAAACCAAAGAGCGCAACGGTGTGCTCATTTATGTGGCATATTTGAGCCGCAAGTTCGCCATTATTGGCGATTGCGGCATCAACAATAGTGTTCCTGAAGGCTTTTGGGATGAAGAAAAGAGCACTATGCTCAAACATTTGTCGGCGGGTAAGGCTGCCGATGGCATTTGCCAGGTGATTGCTCAGGTGGGTGAAAACCTTGCCGAGTATTTCCCGTGGACTCCCGACGACGTAAACGAACAAAGCGATGAGATATCATATAGCGAATAACACAATAGCCGGCTCATTGAGGCGAGGTGTGATGGTGGCAGTGCTCATCTTTTGGGCTGCCGCAAAGGCAATGGCAGCCGATGTGATACCCGATGCGCCAAATCCGCCGCGGTTGGTGAACGACTTCGCCGAAATCTTTTCACCCGAGCAAACTGCCGTGATGGAAGATTCGCTCGAAGCATTTGCTCGAAAAACATCTAACCGCATCGCCGTGGTGACTATGAACGACCTTCACGGGCTTGAACCGATGGAGATGGCTTACGGCATAGGCAAGAAATGGGGCGTGGGCGACAAGAAGCATAACGCCGGCGTGGTGATTTTGGTGAAACCCAAAACTGCCGACAGTGGCGGTCAGGTGTTCATCGCCACTGGCTACGGCGTTGAAGGTGTGCTCACCGATGCCTATTGCAGTTCAATCATACGCAACGAGATGATTCCGCATTTCCGCAAAAACGACTACTATGGCGGCGTGGATGCTGCGTTGAAGGTGATTAAACCTGCCATGAAAGGTGAACTCAACGAGGAGCAATACCTCGAGCAAGGTGATGCCGAAGATGCTATTTTTGCTATCCTTCCGATTATATTTATTCTGATAATCGTGATTGCTATTGTAAGCAAGAAGGGCGGCAGAGGTGGCAATGGCGGCAGTAGCGGCACCTGGGGTGGCGGCGGACCGATTATTATTTTCGGGCCCGGCTTTGGCGGCAGAGGCTTTGGCGGCGGCTCGTCGTCGGGCGGTTTTGGCGGCGGAGGCTTTGGTGGCTTCGGCGGTTTCGGTGGCGGCAGTTTCGGTGGTGGCGGCGCCGGAGGTTCGTGGTGACGCGAAAGCCTAAAATGTCGTTCGTTGAAAAAGAGTGTTGATTATTCGGCGGTTTTGACGTAAATTTGCCACACGGATAATTTAAACTCATAACAAATGATTCGATACATCATAATTGTTTTTTCATCCGCGCTAATGCTGTTAGGTGGATGTTCATCAACATCAAAGAGCGAAAAACCCGTGGCAGACACCGATTCCGTGGCAAAGGCTCCCGTTAAATTCAATGCCGATACGGCTTACGCCTATGTTAAGCGTCAATGCGACTTCGGTCCGCGTGTTCCGGGCACCGAAGCGCATCGCCGTTGTGGCGACTTCCTTGTGAATACGCTCAAAAGTTATGGCGCATCGGTGATTGAGCAGAAAGGCAAAGTGAGAACCTTCGACGGGGTTGACTTGGACCTTCGCAACATCATCGCACAAATTAATCAGAATGCCGACAGCCGTATCCTTTTGCTTGCGCATTGGGATTGTAGGCCGTGGGCTGATAAAGACCCCGACTCCGCCAAGCGTAAAACACCGGTGATGGGCGCTAACGACGCTGCAAGCGGTGTGGCTGTGTTGCTCGAAATGGCTCGTGCCATGCAGGAACAGGCTCCAAACGTGGGCGTCGACATCATATTGGTCGACGTTGAGGACTGGGGTGACGATGAGGGCGGAAACGAAGATTCGTGGGCTTTAGGCACGCAGTATTGGGCTCGCAATATGCACCAAAACGGCTATCATCCCATGTATGGCATTTTGCTCGACATGGTTGGCACCTCTGATGCGACTTTCTATCAAGAATATTATTCAATGCAGTATGCTCCGGCTGTGGTGCGCGAAGTGTGGCGCATAGCAGCCGCTTTGGGTCATTCCCGCTTCTTCGTCAGTCAGCCAGGCGGCGGCATCACCGATGACCATCTGCCAGTGAACAGAGCCGGCATTCCGTGCATCGACATAATTGACATGCGTATGGACAGCCAGTACGGATTCTTTGACGGTTGGCACACCACCGACGATGTGATTCGCCACATCAGCCCTGCCACATTGAATGCTGTTGGCGAAACGCTGTTGACACTGATTTACAGTTATTGAACCTCGTTTTGCGAAATTATGCCACGGCAAAACCTTGTTTTTAGTTTTATTTTCTTTATCTTTGCATTGATGACATAAACTATAATCAAAACGAAAATAAATATCAAAAAAACACTATCAAAATTATGAAGAAATTATTGTTATGCGTGTTGGCAGTGTTCGCTCTTGTGTCGTGCCAGCAAAAGATTGACGTGAAGGATGTTCCGGTGTTTGCATGGGAAGGATATTCTGGTTCAGCCCAGTTGCGTGAAAATTTTGCAAAATACAAGGAATATGGACTTAAAGGCGTTTGCATCAATGTTGGTTTCAATGTTGAGAATGCCGACACTGCTGCTAAATTGGCAAAGGAATACGGCTTGGAATTTCACGCATGGTGCCCGATGATGATTCAAGGAACAAAGCAAGAGGGCGTTGACTCAACCATGTACACAGTGAACCGTCTGGGCGAATCGTCGTGGGACAACCCTCCGTATGTGCCTTACTACACCACTCTCGACCCGCGCAATCCTAAAGTGGCAGAGTTCCTCATCGAAAAGGTTAAGAAGATTGCCGCTATTCCTGAAGTTGATTTTGTTCAACTCGACTATATCCGCTATGCCGACGTTATCCTCAGCCGTGGCTTGTGGGAGAAATATGGCTTGGTTATGGACAAGGAATATCCTAAAGCCGACTTCTGCTATTGCGACCAATGCGTGAGCGATTTCAAGGCTGAAACTGGCATCGACATCCGTGCTACCGAACAGCCCGACACCGTTAAGGCTTGGGCTAAATGGCGCTGCGACAACGTGACTGCTCTCGTTAACAAGATTTGCGATGCTGTTCACGAAATGGGCAAGAAGGTGAGCGCCGACGTGTTCCCTGGTCCTGACAGCCACGCCGTTTGGATGGTTCGCCAGCAATGGAACGATTGGAACATCGATGCAGTGTTCCCAATGAACTACAACGATTTCTATCTTGAATCGCCGGCTTGGGTAGGCGAAATGGCTGCCGAAGAAGTTAAGAGCGTTGAGGCTAAGGGCACTCCGGTTTACAGCGGTTTGTTCATTTGCCACGACTGGCGCAACAAGGACAAGGTGACCGACCCCGAAGGTTCAGGCTTGCTTCCATCGGAAATCGGCGAAGCCACTATTACATCGCTTAAGGGCGGAGCAGCCGGCGTGTGCGTATTCACTGGCAATGGCATGACCGAAGAGCATTGGATGGAACTCACCAAGGCTATTAAGGATTATGTGGCTAATCAAAAATAAAGGCAACATAAATTTCCATTAAAAATATTTAGGGCTGGACCACCATTTGGCATATTCCAGCCCTTTTTCTTCCTATTAAAACACACTGCGGAATGATTGACCAAACCGAGCGACAAAGAATAATCGACCTCATCAAACGCGAAGTGGTGCCTGCCATAGGGTGTACCGAACCTATTGCTGTGGCATTGTGTGTGGCACGTGCCACCGAATTGCTGGGCTGCCTGCCCAAGCACATCGGCGTGAGCCTGAGCGCTAACATATTGAAAAATGCCATGGGTGTGGGAATCCCCGGCACCGGAATGATTGGTTTGCCTATTGCCATTGCCTTAGGAGCCAGTGTGGGCCGTTCGGAATACGGACTTGAAGTGCTTAAAGACTGCACGCCACAGGCTGTTGAAGCCGGTTGCAAGTATATTGCCGACGGCGCAATCGACATCAAACTGAAAGACGGAATCACCGAAAAACTATATATTGAGGTGAGAGTTACCGACGAGGCTGGCAATAAAGCACTTGCCATAATTGCCGGAGGTCACACCAATTTTGTCTACCTCGTGAAAAATGGCGATGTGCTTCTCGACCATCGCATGGCTTCGCAAGCCGACGGCGAGTGCGACGAGCCGCAACTCACTATGGCTAAGGTGTGGGAGTTCGCCACCACTTCGCCCATCAGCGATTTGCGTTTCATCCTCGAAAGCCGAAACCTCAACAAGGCAGCCGCCGAGCAATCGTTCTGCGGACATTACGGGCATGAGTTGGGCAGAATAATTCGCAACAGCAAGACCGAACATGCCGTGCTTGGCGATAACACTTTTGCCCGAATAATATCTTACACGTCGGCAGCGTGCGATGCCCGTATGGCTGGCGCAATGATTCCCGTAATGAGCAATTCGGGCAGCGGCAACCAGGGTATCACAGCCACTATGCCTGTGGTGGTGTATGCCGAGGACAACAAGTGCAGCGAAGAACAACTCATCAGAGCACTTGCTTTGAGCCACCTCACCGTGATTTACATCAAGCAAAGCCTCGGGCGACTGTCGGCATTGTGCGGCTGCGTGGTGGCAGCCAGCGGTTCGAGTTGTGGCATCACCTATTTGATGGGCGGCACTTTTGAACAGATTTGCTACGCCGTGAAAAATATGGTGGCAAATCTCACCGGTATGGTGTGCGACGGAGCCAAACCGAGTTGCGCACTCAAAGTCACCAGTGGCGTGTCGATGGCGGTGCTTTCTGCCATCCTTGCCAAAGAGGGCAAATATGTAACCTCGGTGGAAGGTATTGTTGACGATGATGTTGACCGCAGCATACGCAATCTCACCAGCATTGGCCGTGAGGCCATGAACGAAACCGACCGCATGGTGCTCGACATCATGACCCATAAGGGCAAATGACATCAATTCGCTAATTGCAGCCATTATGCTTCACAACAAATTCATTATCACCACATCGTCGCACATGCGTCTGGGCGTGGTGCATCTTCATCGCGACCTTCTTCTGCCTGCCGACACTTGTGCCGGCGGCGGTTTTTGGAGCATTGACTATGTGAGCAACCGTCTGTTGCTCGAAGGCAGGTCATACGACTACGGCGAGCCCCAATGGGGCATTTTAAACCGCCTTTTTGTGCCAAAACAGTATCGCGGAATGTCGATTGTTTATAAAGGATATGGTGACTATAGCGACTTTGATGTGAGCGGCAAATTGAGTATTATATATTATTAGATTTTTCATTCTTTTGTTGGATTGGTCGATAGAGTTTGCTGCTTTGTCGACATTTTAAGAGCATTTGCTCTTTAAAAATGTGGTTTTGGGCTTATTCCTTTTGTGAAAACAAAAAAAGGAAATATATTTGCTGAAAAATACAACAGAGAAAAAACAATTTTTAAAAGTATAACCTTTGCTAAACAATCTATTATATGCAAAACATTCTATATTTCAATTTTCAGTGTACTCCGGGAGTTTTCCTGCGATTATAGGCTGAATTTGGATTGCTTCCCTTTGATTAGTAAATCATAGGGCTAACTGCCGATTCAATAATTCTTATTTTCAAGTTGCTCTGCATTATTCGGCAGAGCGAAAGAACCTGAAATAAACCACAGTATTAACCATAATTCTCAAATATTCTGAAGAAGTTATAGTCAATATAACCAACATTAATCTTAATATTAAAAATAAACCATTATTTATTAACTAAACAAAACTATTATGCGGAGGTATCTTCTCTTACTTGTACTTGCTGTGGCATGTACAAGCGCGCTAATGGCGCAAAAGGTGGTTACTGGAACTGTTACCGATGCAAGTACCAAGGAAGCTCTCATAGGAGCAAGTGTGCTTGTTAAAGGTACCAATCAAGGAACTGCAACTGATATTGATGGCAAATATCGATTGGAAAATGTGAAAGAAGGCGCAGTGCTTCAGATTTCGTACGTTGGTATGGAAACAGTTGAAGAAGTAGTGGGCAATCGCAGCGTTGTTAATGTAGCATTAGGTTCGGGCACGCTCAACCTCAACGAAGTGGTGGTTACCGCCATGGGTATTGAGCGCAAAGCCAAATCGCTTACTTATGCAACACAAAAGGTTAATGGCTCGGAATTTGTTCGTGCCAAGGAAACCAACATGATTAACAGCTTGCAAGGTAAGGCAGCAGGTGTGGTAATCACACCTAACTCGTCGGGTGCAGGCGGTTCGTCGAAGATTGTGATTCGTGGTAACAAATCGGCACAAGGTAATAACCAGGCTCTCATCGTAATCGACGGTGTGCCAATGAGCAACAATTCAATGGCACAGGTTGAATCGGTTTACGGTGGTCGTGATGCCGGCGACGCCCTCTCTAACCTCAACCCTGACGACATTGCCAGCATCAACGTGCTCAAGGGTGCATCGGCAGCCGCGCTTTACGGTTCGCAAGCAGCCAACGGCGTTGTTTTGGTAACAACCAAGAAGGGTTCGTCGGGTCGCGTGCGTGTTGATTTCACCAGCAACGTGACCATCGAGACAGCTCTCGACAAGCCTGAAATTCAGTCTCGCTACGGCGCTCCTGTGCTCTCCAACGGCAGCCTCGACACCAACAGCTGGGGCGATAAGATTTCAAACGGCGTTGACGCTTCGAGCGACTTCTTCCGTACGGGTGCAACCTACATCAACTCTATTGCAGTGAGCGGCGGTACTGACAAGATTCAGTCATATATGTCGTATGCCAACACAACAGCCGAAGGCATCATGCCAACCAACGACTTCAAGCGTCACAACATCATGTTCAAGCAAACCTACAAATTGCTCGACGACCGTTTGACTCTTTCGGGTTCGGCTAACTACATCACTCAAAAAGGCAACAACCGTCCTCGCGGTGGTCAGTATCAAAACCCTCTCACCGGTTTGTACACATTCCCTGCCAACGGCGACTGGAATTACTACAAGAACACCTACGAGGTTTACAATGATGTTAAGCAATACAGCGAACAACAATGGTATCGCGACACCAACAACGACTTCTCGCAGAACCCTTACTGGATTCTTAACCGCGTGAAGAGCGAAGAAACTCGCAACCGCACCATGGTGTCGGGTAGCGCTCGTTTCGACATCACCGACTACTTGTTCGTTCAAGGCCGTTTGAGCTACGACCGCATCAACGACCGCTGGGCACGCACCGTTCACGCCTCTACCAGCCAAGTGCTTGCCAACCCTAATGGCGAATATCAAGAAGAAAACTATATGATGCGCACATTCTACGGCGATATTATGGTTAACTTCAACAAGACCTTCGGCGACTACTCAGTGAGCGCTGCCGTAGGTTCGAGCTTCAACGACTACAAGCAAGAAAACGAGAACCTCAACCAAGGTGGCGATCGCTACTTGCCTAACTTCTGGGATATTGCCAACTCAACCAAGAACGGTTCGAGCAAGGGATTGAGCCGCAAGCGCCTCAACGCCGTGTTTGCAACAGCCCAAGTCGGTTGGAAAGATATGTTGTTCTTAGACCTTACAGGCCGCAACGACTGGTCGTCGACTTTGGCATTCACTCCTAACGGTTCGTACTTCTATCCGTCGGTTGGTTTAACTGCCGTTGTAAGCGATATGGTTAAACTGCCTGAGGTTATCAATCAGTTGAAGGCTCGTGCCTCTTACTCTATCGTGGGTAACGAAATGCCAGTTTACATCACCAACCCGCTGAACGGATTTGCTAATGGCTCAATCACTTTCAACACTTCGATGCCGTTTACCGACATGAAGCCTGAAAAGTTGCATTCGCTGGAATTTGGTATCGATGCTTCGTTGTTCAACGACCGATTCAATTTCGACATAACTTACTATAAGACAAACAACAAGAACCAATACTTCTCGATGTCGGTTCCTTCGGCAACTGGTTATAGCAGCTACTACTTCAATGCAGGTGACATCCAGAACTCGGGTGTGGAATTGACAGCAAGTTGGACACAACGCTTCACCAAGGACTTCGCTTGGAAAACTCAAGTGAACTTCTCGTACAACAACAATAAGATTAAGGAACTCGACAACCGCGAAGGCGTCAGCGATGCTGACCGCCTCGACAAGGTGGACATCGGTAGCATGTACGGTTTGCGCTCTTGGCTGGTTGAAGGCGGCAAGTATGGCGACATCTACGCTCAAAACTTCATCCGCGACGCTAAGACCGGTCTTATCTGCGTGAACGCCGACGGCAAGATTCAATATGCCGACGAATTTGAAAAAGTGGGCAACGTGAACGCCGACGTTCGTTTGGGTTGGGGTAACACGTTAACCTACAAGGATTTCTCGCTCTACTTCTTGATTGACGGCTCAATCGGCGGCAACTTCTTCGATATGACACAAGCATCGCTCGACATGTACGGTGTATCGGAAAATTCTGCCAAGGCTCGCGACAATGGCGGCGTTGAAGTGTTCAACACTGCCACCGGTCAAGTTGAAAAGATGGATGCCAAGTCGTTCTACACTGCCATTGGTTCAATCAACGGTGGTAGCGGCGACTACTATGCTTACTCGCAAACCAACTTCCGCTTGCGCGAACTCTCGATTGGTTACACCTTCCGCGACCTGCTCGGCAGCGGCCACGACCTCAGCCTCAGCGCTATCGCTCGTAACCTCTTCTTCCTCTACAAGGACTGTCCAAGCGACCCTGACACTTCTATGTCAACAAGCAACGGTTATGCCGGTATGGGTTACTACAGAATTCCTAATACTCGCAGCTTCGGTCTTAACTTGAAACTTTCTTTCTAAATACAAAGCTACTATGATAAAAAAATATATTAAAAGTTCCATCTTGTTTGGTGCAGCCCTTCTGATGGGTGTTGGCTGTACAGGGGACTTCGAAGAAATTAACACCAACCCATATCAAATTCCCGACAAAGACGTGAAGATGAGCGACCTCTTCAACGAGGCTCAACTCTCGGTGTTCTACAACCAGTCGAACGGCAACTGGGAGTATCAGCTCATTCAAAACCTCAATGCCGACCTCTATTCGGGCTACATGGCCATCCCTACTGCTTTCAACGGCGGTAACAACAACGACAACTACTTTATGATGAACGGCTGGAACGGCTACACATTGAGTTATATGCTTCTGCACGTGGTTAAGCCTATGGCAAGCGTACAAAAAATCGAAAACCTTGCCGACGACTTCCTTGCAATCAGCGAAATCCTCAAGGTGGCTGGTGCTCACAAGATGGTCGACACCTATGGACCATGTCCTTACACTCAATCAATGCAAGGTGGCATCTCGGTTCCTTATGATTCTGAAGAAACCTGCTACACAGCATTCCTCAACGAACTTGCCGACGCTTGCGACCGCCTCACCAAGTGGCTCGATGCCAACGGCGGCGACGACAACTCGCGTCTGGAATGGGACAAGATGTGCGGCATGAGCCAAACCACTTGGCTGCAATTCGGCAACACTCTGCGTTTGCGCTTGGCTATGCGCTGCGCTGTTATTGCTCCCGACTTGGCTAAGCAACACGTTGTGGCTGCTTGTGGCAACAAGTACGGTCTGCTCAAGAACACCGATATCGAAGTTAAGGACGCAAACACTCGCAACCCGCAGGCTCTCATCTGCCGCGACTATAACGACTGCTGCATCTCGGCTAACTACGAAACAATTCTTAAGGGCTACAACGACCCACGCCTCGAGGCTACCTGCCAAGGTGTAGGTTGGGGTGGCAAAGGCGACATCTACACTCCAAGTGGTGCCTCTGCCGGTCTGGAAGGTGAAATCAAGGGTATCCGTAACGGCTTGAAGGTTGATGGCTCGAGCTACAAGATGTTCTCTATCATCAAGTGCCCGGCAAGCGGCGGTCCTTATTCAACCGACGTGCCTATGCCAATCATGAGCCGTGCCGAGTCGTCGTTCTTGCAAGCCGAAGCTGTACTGCGCGGCTGGATTAGCGGTGATGCCCAAAGTTTCTACGAAGAAGGTATCCGCAATTCGTTTGCTAAGTATGGCTTGAATGCTGCTGAATACATCAACGGCGAAACCACCCAGATTGACTACGTTGACCCGCACAACCCGGCTAACAACATTGCTGCTGTCAACGATGTTCCTGTCAAGTTCCTTGCAGGTGGTACCAAAGAGAAGCAATTACAACAAATCATCATCCAAAAGTGGATTGCAGGCTTCCCCGAAGGCTTGAACGCGTGGGCTGAATATCGTCGCACTGGCTATCCTAAGTTGTTCCCGATTCCATCGGACAACAACAATGTGCAATCAGAGTATCTTGGCGGTTCGAAAGAAGAGCTCACCCGTATCGGCATCCGTCGCTTGCCGTTCTCTTACGACGAACGTTCGTCTAACCCGGCAGGTTTGGCTGAAGGCGTGGCTATTCTTAATGCACGCGGTCAGAAGGACGCCATCGACTCTCGCCTCTGGTGGGACACCGGTCATAACTTCTAATAGGTTTCTACTGTGAAACTGATGGCTAATAGCCAAACGTAGTAAAATAGTTAAATCAATGTTTTGGGCTGCGCAAAACCATGTGTTTGCGCAGCCTTTTTGTAGGCAAATCGGTTTCTGCCAAATCAGTCGGTGCGCGATGCAATTGTGCTGCGGAACGGGTTTTTTAAGGGCATAAGGTGGTGAAGTGGGGCAAAGAATTGAATATCTTGCGAATTTGTTTTACCTTTGTAAATTAAAAATATAAGATAGCATCATAATTTTTTTATTCATCCCAAAAGGCCAACCGACATGAAGATAGCAATCATTAATGGTCCAAACCTCAATCTATTGGGCACAAGAGAACCGGGCATCTATGGCAATCAAGCATTTGAAGGCTACTTTGAAAGCCTGTGCAAACGATATTCGCCAAAAGTGGAATTGTGCTATTTCCAGAGCAACCATGAAGGTGCTCTCATCGACGAAATTCAGCGAGTGGGTTTCGATTATGATGGCATAGTGCTCAATGCGGGAGCCTACACCCACACCAGCATTGCGCTTGCTGATTGCATAAAAGCCATTTCGGCTCCTGTGGTTGAGGTGCACATTTCGAATGTTCATAGCCGTGAGGAATTCCGCCACCGTTCGATGATTTCGGGCGTGTGCCGTGGTGTGATAGCCGGTTTTGGACTCGACAGTTATCGCCTTGCCGTTGAAGCCCTTATTGGCGAATGAATTTTCATGAAATTATAAAGTGGAAGAGGAACTACAAGACTACATATTGCAGCATATCGACGAGGAACCTGCCGAATTGGCACGCCTCGACCGCGAAACCCACCTCTATCATCTGCGTCCGCGCATGTGTTCGGGGCATTTGCAAGGAAGGCTGTTGAAAATGTTTGTGCGCATGATTAATCCGCATCGAGTGCTCGAGTTGGGCACGTTCACGGGTTATTCGGCTCTTTGCCTTGCCGAAGGGCTGATGGCCGACGATGCCGAGGTGCACACCGTTGAAATCGACGACGAACTTGAAGATTTCATTCGCCAGCATTTTTCGCGTTCGCCACTTGGCAAGCGCATCACGCTGCACATAGGCGATGCCAACGAGGTGATTCCTGGCATTGAAGGCATTTTTGACTTGGTGTTCGTTGATGCCAACAAGCGGCATTATATTGATTACTATCGCATGGTGCTGCCTCGTGTGCGACCTGGAGGGTTCATCATTGCCGACAACACGTTGTGGGATGGCAAGGTGGTGGATTGGGGCAAGAAACTCGACGACCAGACGCGTGGCATACTTGAGTTTAACGACTTTGTGGCTGCCGACAATTCGGTTGAAAAGGTGATTCTTCCGTTGCGCGACGGCTTGACAATCATCTACAAAAAGTGAGAAGCAAATTTTTATAATCGGACAATATTAAACAAACCCACCCAATAACGATTCATTTATGGAAACAACAAGACAACAAAAAATAACCCGACTCATCCAAAAGGAATTGAGCGAAATCTTTCGTCAGCAGACCGCCAAGACTCGAGGCGTGCTGGTGTCGGTGAGCACGGTGCGCATCTCGCCCGATTTGAGCATCGCCCATGCCTATTTGAGCATATTCCCTTCGGAACAGGGTGCTGCAATTTTGCAGAACATCAACAAAACTGCTTCGCAGGTGCGTTATGCTTTGGCACAGAAGGTGCGCTATCAGTTGCGCAAATGCCCTGAATTGCAGTTCCATCTCGACGACTCGCTCGACTATATTGAGCACATCGACTCGTTGCTCGGTAGCAACAAGCCTTCGGGCGATGCCGAATGATAATTGGCACAACGTGTAGAGAACCAATAAGTTAGCGCGTTCCCATGAATTTGCCGTTGCACATAGCATTGCGTTATTTGCGGTCGAAGAAATCGCATAGCGCGGTCAACATCATATCGATAGTGTCGGTGTGTGGCGTGATTGTAGCCACAGCCGCCATAGTGTGTGTGCTGTCGGTGTTTAACGGCTTTGGGCAACTTATTCGCAGCAAATTGTCGATGCTCGACCCCGACATATCAATTACAGCCACCCTCGGCAAAACCATTGCCAACGGCGACAGTGTGGCTCGTGTGGCTAACGAAATCGACGGTGTGGAATTGGCGCTGCCGGTGGTTGAGGACAATGCGCTTGCCATGTTTTTCAACTATCAGATGCCTGTTCGCCTGAAAGGTGTTCCGGAGAATTACGATTCGCTCACCAACATACGCAGCACCATCATCGACGGCAATTTCCTGCTCACCGACGGCATATCGCAATACACGGTTATGGGTATTGGTCCGGCACTCACGCTCAACGTGCGTCCCGACTATCTGAAAATGGTGAGCCTTTATGCGCCGCGGCGTCGCGGAAACATCAATCTTGCCAATCCGGCAACGGCATTCCGAAGCGATTCGGTGTTTGCCTCGGCAGTGTTTCAGATTGAGCAGGCAAAGTACGACCGCGACGTGATGTTCGTGTCGATTGACATGGCTCGTCGCCTGTTCGACTACACCACCCAAGCCACTGCCGTGGAGGCGCGCCTCTCGCAACAGGCAAACGAAGCGGATGTGCTGGCTTCGTTAAGAACCCGTCTTGGCGATGGCTACACGGTGAAAAACCGGTTGATGCAGCAAGCCGAGGCGTTCCGCATGGTTAATATTGAAAAATGGGTCACCTTTTTGCTGTTGGCATTCATTTTGGTGATAGCCACTTTCAATGTGATTGGAGCACTGTCGTTGCTCATCATTGAGAAAGCCGACAGCATCGCCACTTTCCGCAATCTTGGCGCTTCCGACAAGCAGATAAGCCGCATTTTTGTGATGGAAGGCTGGGTGATTTCGTTTGTTGGCGCCATTTTTGGCATAGCGTTAGGGCTCGTGTTGTGTCTGCTTCAAGAGCATTTCGGCTTGATTGAGATGCAAGGCAATGCCGCCACGCTGATAATAAAAGCCTATCCCGTGGCAGTGAAATGGACCGATGTGCTGATTGTGCTCGGGCTCACCCTTGTGGTGGGAATGTTCACCTCGTTGGTGACCTCGTTAATAATGCACCGCAAACTCAAATAATCGGGAGGTGCGGATAATCAGAATCGCCAATAGAGTTGTAGGTCGGCAGTAGTGTATTTGCCGTCGGCACCGCGGTGTTTGGTGGCTTTATCGTCGATTTGATTGAGGTTGAGTTGCAGTTTCATGTTTTTAAATATCCAGTATTCAGCCGTCAGACCGTAGATGGTCTTTGTGGTTGAATAGTCGAGATGCAGATAGTCGGAGTAGGCATCCACCTTGCCATAGATGTGCAGTTTCTTGTCGCGAGTCACCGGAGCACCAGCCATCACATACCAACCTTGACTTTTTGCCGACCCTTTCCAAGCGGCGTTATCGGCATCCCAGTCGCTCACTTTATAGCCGTAACTGTGCACATATTCGCCACGCAGGGTGAACGCCCCGGTGTAGTTCAAGCCGGCAGCCCAACGTCGACGGTCGACGGTGATGTCCGACGTTGATGTGTAACGGCCGTTCCAGCCCCACCAACTCAGGCTAAGCCCTTTCACCGGCGATATGGCAATGCCTCCGATGAGGTCTTTATGGCTGTTTTTGTCAGAGTGGTTGATGCCCTGTCCTGTCCACAATCCAACTTGATAATGCACCCATGAATGTCCGTCGCGAGGCGAGGTGAGAAGGTCGCCCTGCAACTGCACGCCCACGTCGCGTCCGTTGCTGTCGTGCTCACCGCAACGGTCGCTCATGCCCGACAATTTAGATGTTGCTTGAGAGTATGTGCCAAAACCGATATCCCACGGATTCATAGGGTTTTCAATCATGAAAGCGCGTTTCATCTGACCGAACTTCACACGGGCAAATGTCCAGTGCTGCCATTCAATCCAAGCGTCGACAATGCGCGGACCTTTTTCGCCTGCACTGCCACCGATGCCGTTAACCTGCATCTGGAGGTTATAGGAAAAGTCGAGCATCTTGCCCTTAGCATACAGACGCACCAAACGCAACTCAAAATTGCTGTGGGTGGCATCTTCCTGGTTGTTAGCCGATGCTTTACCTATCACATATCCACCGAAAGTGGTGTTTTGTATTGCTTGTTTCATTGCCGAAGATGTAGTGGCATCAGGCGTTTCTGCGGTAGTGTCGGTTGCAAAAGCCCCAACACACGCCATAATGGCGGCGCAAAGCGAAAGCACCGCTCTCAATAGTTTTTCCATATATATAATATCCTTTATTAGTTTTAAATTTAAAAGCATTTCCTGTGCAAAGTTACTAAATGTCACCCTATTAACCTAAACTCTTGAACCTTTTTCGCCCCCTCGTTAATTCCTCGTGCCTTTGAGGAGAAGGAAATAACGCTCCACGAAATATGTTGGTTTCGCATTTATAAAAAATCCTTGTTTATGTTGCGGCTGGGCATGTATGTCACTTTTTTATTGTATTTTTGTGGATATAAACCGGCATCAGTGCCACATAACCATTTTAATAACCTAACTTGTTCTGAATTATCGTGATATGAAAAAGACTGTACTACTCCTGTTTGTTGCATTTCTGGCGGTTGGAGTTGCACAAGCCAAACAGACTATTGTGAAAAACGGCAAGGCGACGGCGCGCATTGTCACCGACCGCTCAAATAGTGTAAACCTTCAGGCTGCCGAGTTGCTGCAAGACTTTGTGCAGCGCATCAGTGGCGCAACTATTGATATTGTGGGCGACAAGGCTCGCCGCGGCGACGTGGTGATAGGCGAAGGAAGCACCGAGGGGCTTAGAGAGGACGGCTTCAGAATACAGAGCAAAGGCGATGTGCTCTACATCAGCAGTGGCGGCGACAAGGGCGCCATATATGGTGTGGTGACTTTGCTCGAGAACTATCTGGGTGTGGCTTACTATGCTGCCAATGCCATTGATGTGCCGCAGATGAGCACCATCACGTTGCCCGAGATTGCCGACCATCACGAGAATCCGGCTTTCCGCTATCGCCAATCGCAAAACTATTCGATGGGCGTTGACCCACTTTATCGTCTTTGGTTCCGCCTTGAGGAGCCTGCCGATGAATTTGCCGGCGGAATGTGGGTACACACCTTCAACCGTATTCTTCCGTCCGACCGTTTTGGCGAGTCGCATCCCGAGTATTACTCGTTTATCAACGGCAAACGCCGCCCGGGACACGCCAGCCAATGGTGTTTGACCAATCCCGCCGTGTTTGAGGCTGCTGCTGCGCAGATTGACTCAATCTTCCGTGCCAATCCCGGTAAAACCATGATTTCGGTGAGCCAGAACGACGGCAATTTCACAAATTGCCATTGCCCCGAGTGCGAAAAAGTCGACGAGGAAGAAGGTGCGCTTTCGGGCAACTTCATCCGCTTTATGAATAAATTGGCAGAGCGTTTCCCCGACAAGCAATTCAGCACACTTGCCTATTTGTTCACCATGCATCCGCCCAAGAAGGTGAAACCGCTGCCCAACGTGAACATCATGCTGTGCGACATCGACTGCAAACGCGAAGTGCCGCTCACCGACAATGCTTCGGGTCGCGACTTCGTGAACGCCCTCGAGGGTTGGAGCAAGATTTCAAATAACATCTTCGTGTGGGACTACGGCATCAATTTCGACAACTATTTGGCACCGTTCCCCAACTTCCACGTGTTGCAAAAAAACATACAGTTATTCCGCGACAACCATGTGACTATGCACTTTTCGCAGATTGCCAGTTCGCGTGGCGGCGATTTTGCCGAAATGCGCACCTACATGGTGAGCAAACTGATGTGGAACCCCGACCTCGACTGCGACTCGCTGATGCAATCGTTTATGCAGGGCTATTACGGCAAAGCGGCTCCCTATATCTATCAATACGAAAAGATGCTTGAAGGAGCGTTGCTTGCCAGCGGCAAAGACCTTTGGATTTATGATTCGCCGGTGACACACAAAGACGGTATGCTCAACGCTAATTGCCGCAAGGCTTACAACGAACTGTTCGACAAGGCAGAAGCCGCAGTTGCTGCCGACAAGAAATACCTCGACCGCGTGCGCATCTGCCGCTTGCCGTTGCAATATTCCGAACTCGAGATTGAACGCGCCACAGGCATTAAAGATGTTGATGCCACTGCAGCACGGCTCGACTTGTTTGAAAGCCGCGTGAAAGAGTATAATGTGCCAACGGTGAACGAGCGCAACAACCACCCCGTTGACTACTGCAAACTTTATCGCACACGCTACCTTGTGCAGCGAGGCGACAACCTGGCAGCCGGTGCAAAAGTCACTTTCGTGGAGGCTCCCTCGGGCCGTTATGCTGAATTAGGCACGACTGCGCTCACCGACGGACTTTACGGCGGCACCACATTCGTTGAATCGTGGGTAGGTTGGGAAGGCAAAAACGCCGAGTTTGTGGTCGACTTGGGTAAAGAGTGCAATATCAGCAGCGTGAGCATTGATTGCCTGCATCAACTTGGCGCATGGATTTTGCTGCCCAAAGGCGTGAAATATGCTGTGTCGACCGACGGCGAGAACTACACTCCGCTGGGCGAATATTATCGCCCCGAGGACCGCGACCCAAGCGTGAAGTTCGTTGAGTTTAAGGTGGAAAAACCTGCTCTTGCCCGCTATGTGAAAGTGCAGGTTGAAGGCACCATTGAGTGTCCATCGTGGCACTATGGCGTGGGTCACGCATCGTGGTTCTTTATCGACGAAATCGTTGTGAAATAACAATTGGAGAATTTAATGTAAAATAACACTCTCCCGTGGCAAGCACAACAATAATCACATTGCTTGCCACGGGATTTAATCAAACTATAATCATAATTGTCAAAACAATATGAGAGAAATCACAAAAACTAACCGCATTGAAGTGGTGGATGCTCTGCGAGGATTTGCCGTGATGGCAATTATTCTGGTACACAATCTTGAACACTTCATTTTCCCAATTTATCCCACCGACGACCCGGAGTGGCTGATGACGCTCAACGAGGGTGTGTTTCGCACGGTATTCTGTTTGTTTTCCGGCAAAGCCTATGCCATATTCGCTTTGCTTTTTGGGTTTACGTTTTATCTGCAAAGCGATAAGCAGAAACTTCTTGGCAAGGACTTTGGCAACCGCTACTTGTGGCGATTGGTGATGTTGGCGGGATTTGCCACACTCAACGCGGCGTTTTTCCCTGCCGGCGATGTGCTGCTGCTCTTTGTGGTTGTGGGCTTGGTGCTGTATGTTGCCCGCAATTTTAGCAACAAAGCATTGTTAGTCACCGCAGTAGTGTTTTTGTTGCAGCCAATAGAGTGGATGCACTATGTGTGGAATCTGATTGATGCCTCGCATCAGATGCCCGATTTGCAAGTGGGAGCCATGTACGACGAGATAGGCGAAATCACCAAGCAAGGCGATTTCTTGCAGTTCCTCTATTATAACATCACACTCGGACAGAAAGCCAGCCTGTTGTGGGCAGTGGGAGCCGGACGTTTCTTGCAAACCGCCGGATTGTTTTTGCTTGGTTTTTATTTGGGTCGCAAGCAGTTTTTCATACACAACGATTCTAACGCTCGTTTGTGGGCAAAAGTATTGTGCATTGCAGCCATTGTGTTTGCTCCGCTCACGGCATTGCACGATATGGCAATGCAGCGCCCCGAATTTGTGCAGCAAACTGTGGGCACAGTGCTCGACATGTGGCAGAAACTTGCGTTCACGTTGGTTTTGGTTACAGCATTTTTGATGCTATATAATAGCGAGGTGTTCCGAAAACTGGTTGGCAATCTGCGCTATTACGGCAGGATGAGCCTCACTAACTACATCACACAATCGGTTCTCGGTGCATTGATTTATTTCCCGTTTGGGCTATATTTGGCACCATATTGCGGCTACGCTTTAAGTCTGGTGGTTGGCATTATCACTTTTGTCGGGCAAGTTTACTTCTGCAAGTGGTGGCTGTCGACTCACAAGCAGGGTCCGCTTGAAAGTCTGTGGCACAAGAGGACATGGATGGGCGTAAAGCATTGAAAATATGCTGCAAGCCATAAATCAATGTGGCTTGCAGCATAATCATAAAAACAACTTAGAGGGCATTGCAAATACAATCTTGTTATGGGATTGTGATGCGTGCCCTCTAAATGTTAGTTTAGATATTAGGGAATTACACTATTAGTGCAATCTTTGGGGTTAAAGTGCTTTGTGGTTACAGGCTGTCGCCGAAGTCTTCCTTGAATTTAGCCACAAGGTCTTCTTGCCAGTGTCCGATTTCCTTCATGCGACCGAAGAAGAAGCGCAGCACTTTAGGCTCCATAGTCCACTTCAAACCGCCAATGATTTCGCGGTTATCCCACACCCATTTCACACGGTCGGCAACATATTTGATTTGCGACAATGTGTAGACGCGTCGAGGCACTGCAAGGCGTTGCAATTCGAGTTCGGCATAGCGCTCGGTACCATCGGGTTCGCGTTGTTCCGACACTGTTCCGCGTTCCATACCACGAATACCGCCGGCAATGTAGAGTGCAGCACCCACGGCAGCAGCCGGATATTGGTTGTGAGGCATTTCTGGCACAAATTCCGAGCAGTTGAGGTGAGCACCCAAACCGCCGGCAGGCTTAATGACTGGCACGCCGTAGGCATCGAGTTCGTTCACCAGGTAGGCTATGAATTCAGGACCCTGGTTGATGTATTCCATATCGAGCGACTCGTAGAGACCTTGAGCCATAGCTTCCATTGAGCGTACTTCCATACCGCCGTAGGTGAGGAAGCCCTCGTAGAGAGGAATGTATTCCATCATTTCGTTGGTGTATTTCGGGTCGATGCTGGTGATGATACCGCCGCGCGAGAAACCGAGTTTGCGAGCCGAGAAATAAATGATGTCGCATTTAGCGGCAAGCAAGTGATAGATTTCGCGAGTGGTCATGTATTTGCATTGTGCCTCGCGAGTTTTCATGAAATATACGTTGTCTTGCAACAGCGAAGCGTCGAGCACCGACTTCACGCCATAGTTATGGCAGATGTCGGCAACGGCAAGCATATTGGCGAGCGACACCGGTTGTCCGCCGATGAGGTTCGTGCCAGCCTCGATGCGCACGAATGCCACCTTTTCAGGTCCGTATTTCTCGATGGTTTCTTTCAGCAAATCGAGGTCGAAGTCGCCCTTAAATGGGTCGTCGCTTTGTGGAATAAGACCTTTTTTCTGCACCACTTCGATAACTTCGCCGCCCAGACGTGTGATGTGGGCTTTGGTGGTGGTGAAGTGGAAGTTCATGATTGTCACCATGCCTGGTTTAACGTAGGCTTCGGCAAGGATGTTTTCGCAAGCGCGTCCCTGGTGTGCAGGCAGTACGTTGTCGGAGCCAAATACCTCTTTCACTGCCGCTTTCACGCGATTAAATGTTTCGGAGCCGGCATACGAGTCGTCGGCTTGCAGCATTGCTGCTGTTTGGAGGTCCGACATGGCGTTAACGCCAGAGTCGGTGAGCATATCCATATATATATCTTTGTTTTGCAACAAGAAAGTGTTGTTGCCTGCTGCCTGTATTGCTTTCAGACGTTCTTCAACGGGGAGCAATGTGAGTTTTTGCACCATACGCACTTTGTGCATCTCGAGTGGCACCTGATTTTCGGGCCGATAGAATTTTACTGCCATGTAAGTTTTTATTAGTTTAGTATTTATTATATGTTTATGTTTATTAGTGGTTTGCCTGTGCGACAACGAAAAAATCTGCTCGGCAAATCGACTACAAATTTATAGCACTATTTACGCTCTAACACGAACAATTTTACTGAATTAAATACCATTTTTACTTATTTTGTCGATGCGTACCATATTTACCGACCAAAAATAACGAAATCCGTATCGTGTTTTGCCAAAGGCGATGTGCGCACCTAAATGTGAAGATGCTAAAAATGCCAAGCCCAAGTAACCGTTTTTATCCGAAATTGTATTAACTTTGTGTGTGCGAATATCGGTGCTCACAGCAGGTGCAACAGGTGCCTGATTGGTGAGAACGTCGAGAGTTTGCAATAACGGTCTGATACCTTTTTTAATTAGTTTTTTTTATGAGTTTCATTTCGAAAATTCGAGGTTATTTGTTTGGAAGAGATAAAAATGTAGATGTGACATCGCTCATTAGGTCATGGTGTAACATTCTGTTGGGATGTCTGCTTATGTCGGTAGGTTTTGCCGTGTTTATTAACCCCTATAACATTGTTCCCGGTGGCGTGTACGGCCTCAGCATTGTTATGCACAATTTGTTCCCGTCGATTCAGGTGGGCACATTTGGATATATGTTCGACATTCCTTTGCTCATCATCTCTTTGGTGATGCTTGGCAGCAAATTTGGCGGCCGCACGACAGTGTCGGTTATTCTCACGCCGTTTTTCATGAACACCATTGAGAGCAGTTGCTATCCCACAGAAGAAGCCCTGCACGCGCTCGACCCTGCACAACTGCTGGGTGGCGTGGTGAACATGACCGACCATTTGATGCTCACTTGCATTATTGGCGCTGTGATTATTGGCTTGGGCAGCGGCTTGATTGTGCGCGGCGGAGCAACATCGGGCGGCACCGACGTGATTGGCATGATAATGCAAAAATATCTGCACATACCGTTCTCAACAGCCATCCTCATTTGCGATGGCACAGTGGTGGGCATTGGCTTGCTGGTGATTGGTTTTGGCTTTGGCATCGATGCACAAGCCTCCGCTTCGCCTTCGTGGCTGCTGTCGCTCTATTCGCTCATCTCGGTATATGTGATTTCGCGCACGGTGGCTTATGTGATTAGCGGTAGCGCCAACGACAAGATAATATTTGTGATTAGCGACCTCAATATGGAATCGCTGCGCACCTACATATTGCGCAACCTCGACCGCACCGCCACTGTGATTAAGAGTCAGGGGCTTTACACCGGTCGCGACAAACAAATGCTCATGCTGGTGGTTGACCGCCGCGAAGTGATGGGCGTGAAGCAGCAGATTCGCCATGCCGACCCGCGGGCGTTTGTGGTGGTGACCGATGCTTACGACATTTACGGTGAGGGCTTCAAACAGTTGCCAAAAGAGGGCGATATTAATCCGGAATAAGCGGCTTCGACGCGTCTTGGCTTGCACGGCGAAGCGCGTACAATTTGTTTTCTCACTCTTTTGCATTATCTTTGTAAAGACACTACATAACCTTTAGGATTAAACGACAAGACTTATGAGAAAGATTTGCTCTGTGTTGATGGTAGCCATGCTTTTGGTGTTGTGCGATGCAAGCATCATGGCTGAAACACGTTTGGATGTGGGCACCTATAACCTTCGCAACAATCGCAACAATGATGCCAAAGAAGGCAACGGTTGGGATGTGCGTCGCGACGTTGTGGCTAAACTGCTCCTTTTCCACGATTTCGACATTTTTGGCACTCAGGAGTGCTATAACGACCAACTTGAAGACCTGAAACAGCGGATGCCCGACTACGACTATATTGGCGTGGCGCGCGACGATGGCGCAAAAGAAGGCGAATATTCAGCCATTTTCTATCGTACCGACAAGTTTGAAGTGATTCAGAGCGGTAACTTCTGGCTCAGTGAAAATCCCGACAAGCCGGGATTGGGATGGGACGCCGTGTGCGTGCGCATTTGCACCTGGGGAATGTTCCGTTGCAAGGAAACCGGCAAGGAATTTATGTTCTTCAACCTGCACATGGACCACGTAGGCACAGTAGCACGTGTGAAAAGTGCCAATCTGGTGCTCGAAAAAATCAAGCAAATCGGCAAGGGCAGACCTGCTATTGTAACCGGCGATTTCAACGTCGACCAAACCCATCAATCGTATGCCGAGATTGTAAATTCGGGAATGCTTGTCGACAGTTATGAGGTTGCCGAAATGCGCTATGCGCTTAACGGCACGTTCAATGCTTTCAAGACCAACAACTTCACCGAAAGCCGCATCGACCATGTGTTTGTGTCGCCGTCGTTTAAGGTTAGGAAATATGGCGTGCTCACCGACACCTATCGCGCTCCAGTGTCTGACGCACAAGAAAACACCGAAGGCAACGCTCCGCAGGAAATCAAATTCAAGCGTTTCAAGGCTCGCACTCCGAGCGACCATTTCCCTGTGAAGGTTGTGCTATACTGCGAATAAACTTGCGATTAACCAAAAACTTAACAATATATGAAAAAAATATTGCTGCTGGCTGTTGTTGCGATTTTGGCGTTACCTACCTTTGGTGCCAAAAAACAAAGCAAAACAGATAAGAAGGCTCAAACCGAAACACAAATCGACACTCGCTATCGCGACGCGTCGCTGCCAATCGACCAGCGCGTCGAAATACTTTTGTCGCAAATGACTTTGAACGAAAAAGTCGGACAGTTGTTATGTCCGCTCGGATGGCCTATGTATGAGAAAAAAGGCAACAAAGTGGATATTTCCCCTTTGTTCAAGCAGCGCATGGATGCTCAGCCGCTCGGCTCGTTGTGGGCAGTGCTGCGTGCTGACCCGTGGACACAGAAAACGCTCGTCACGGGCTTAAATCCGCGCCTGGCAGCCGAGGCATTAAACAAGATTCAGAACTATGCTGTTAATAACACCCGTTTGGGAATACCTATATTGATTGCCGAAGAATGTCCTCACGGACACATGGCAATCGGCACCACCGTTTTCCCTACGGCATTGTCGCAAGCAAGCACTTTCAACAAGCAGTTGATGTATCAAATGGGCGAGGTGATTGCCCTTGAAGCACGTTTGCAAGGTGCTAATGTGGGTTACGGACCGGTTATCGACATCGCTCGTGAACCGCGTTGGAGCCGTATGGAAGAAACATTCGGCGAAGACCCTTATCTAACAGGCGTGCTTGCCACTCAAGTGGTGCGAGGTATGCAGGGCGATAATATTGCCGACGGGCGTCACGTTTATTCTACGCTCAAGCATTTCGCCGCTTACGGTATCCCCGAAGGCGGTTTGAACGGCGAATGTGCCAATATCGGTCAGCGCGCACTACTCAGCGAATACGCTCCGCAGTTTAAGCGCGCAGTTGAAGCCGGAGTGGGCACTCTCATGACCTCATATAACTCGATTGACGGTGTGCCTTGCACTGGCAACCGCTGGTTGCTGACCGACGTTCTGCGCAACCAATGGGGATTTACAGGATTTGTTTATTCCGACCTGCAAAGCATCGAAGGCATTGCCCAGACTCATCGCTGTGCTGCCGACTACGAGGATGCTGCTGTGATGGCTCTGAAAGCCGGTGTTGATATGGACCTCGAAGGAAATTCTTATAAGCATCTTGCCGAAGCATACCAAAAGGGAAAAATCACCGACGACGACATCAATCGTGCCGTGCGCAATGTGCTTCGCAAGAAGTTTGAAATGGGATTGTTTGAAAATCCCTATGTAGATGCTGCCACTGCCGCAAAAATTGTGCGCTGCGACGAACATCGTCAAGTGGCTCGTCAAGTGGCTCGTGAAGGCATCGTGCTGCTTAAGAACGACGGAATATTGCCATTGAGCAAACAACTGAAGCGTGTGGCTGTGATTGGACCGAATGCCGATGTGGCTTACAATCAACTTGGCGACTACACCGCTCCGCAGGACCGCAAAGAACTGCGCACCGTGCTCGACGGCATTCGCTCGCATGTGGCTGCAAACACACAGGTTGTGTATGAAAAAGGTTGCGCCATTCGCGACACTACGCAGTCGGACATCGCACGCGCCGTGCAAGTGGCTAAGGATGCCGATGTTACAGTGCTTGTGGTGGGCGGCTCGTCGGCTCGCGACTTCAAGACTGAATACATCTCAACCGGAGCAGCAAAGGTTGACGAAAACGCTGCTCTTGCCGATATGGATTCGGGCGAAGGCTACGACCGTGCAAGCCTCAATCTGCTTGGCGACCAGGAAAAACTTATGGCTGCACTCATCAATGCCGGTGTGAAACTGGTGGTTGTGTACATCGAAGGCCGTCCGTTGAACATGAACCTGGCTGCTGACGGCGCCAACGGATTGCTCACGGCTTGGTATCCTGGCGAGCAAGGCGGCGAAGCAATTGCCGACGTGCTGTTTGGCGACTACAACCCTGCCGGCCGTCTGCCTGTGGGCATACCGCGCAACGTGGGACAGATTCCGGTATTCTACTCAAAACGTCCGTCGCATGACTACATCGACAGCAAAGCGGCTCCGCTCTACTCGTTCGGCTACGGCTTGAGTTACACAAAATTTGATTATTCCGACCTCACCATCACTCCGGGCGATGGCAAAGATGTTTACCAAACTGTTAGTTGCACAATCACCAACACAGGCGATTGCGACGGCGACGAGGTGGCTCAACTCTACATCAACGACGAGGTGAGTACGGTGGAAACACCTCACATGCTGCTCAAAGGTTTCCAGCGCGTGAGCCTCAAACGCGGCGAAAGCCGTCGTGTGGAGTTCCGTCTGACTTTCGACGACCTTGCCCTCTACGACCTTTCGCTCAAGCAAGTGGTGGAACCCGGCACCTTTAAGGTGATGGTGGGCGCTGCCAGCAACGACATTCGTCTGCGTGGCTCTTTTGAAGTGAAATAAACCATTAACAACACTCCTTTTTACGATGAAAAAAATTCTGTTTGTCCTGAGCGCTGCAATTTTAGTGGCTATGGCTGCTAAGGCGCAACCAATCACCGAAAAGTTTGCACGGTTTTTAACCATGCCTAACAACTATGTTTGCTATCGTACTGCCGACAAAATAACCATCGACGGCAAACTCGATGAAAAATCGTGGCAAAACGCTGCTCCTGTGGGCGCGTTTGTCGACATCAGCGGCGAGGGATTTCCTGCTCCGCGCTATAACACCCAGGCAAAAATGCTGTGGGACGACGAATACCTCTATGTGGCTGCTGAACTCGACGACCCGCACGTTTGGGCTGACATCAAAACCCACGACGAGGTGGTGTATTACAACAACGACTTTGAAATATTCATCGACCCCGATGGCGACACTCATAACTATTTTGAAATCGAGGTGAACGCCATAGGCACAATTTTCGACCTTACCATCGAAAAGCCTTACCGTGCTCCGACTCCTACATTTGTGCAATTTCAATGGGACTGCCCGGGAATGAAGGTTGCCACCAAAGTGAACGGCACTCTCAACAATCCTAAAGATATTGATAAAGGTTGGACAGTGGAATTTGCAATTCCTCGCAAAGCAATCGCTCAAAGTTTCGACAACTATTTAAAGGCTGGCAACTACTTGCGCATAGGTTTCTCGCGTGTGGAATGGCAATACGAATTGGAGAACGGAAAGTATCAACGCAAAAAGGATGCTTCGGGCAAATATCTTCCTGAAGACAATTGGACTTGGGGTCCTACCGGCATGATTGCAATGCACATGCCAGAGCGTTGGGGTTTTGTTTATTTGAGCGACCGCACTGTGGGCGCATCTGATGCCAACGTGGAGTTTGCTTATCCTGCCGACTTTGAAATAGAGCGTCTGCTTTGGGCTATGTTCTACGCTCAAGAAGAGAACTATAACAAAACTGGTCGCTACCTCTCTACCGTTTGGCAATTCGGACTCACCGACAAAGAATGGGCTATGCTTCCTAAGGGCGCAAAACTCAGTGTTGAAGCCATGAGCCACAACTACGAAATCACAGTGACCAAGCCCGACGGCAAGCAAATCTATATTGACGTTGACGGATATTTGCGTCGTCGCTAAATAAACAATGCTTCGTAGGAAGCAGAATGGCATATTGCATCAGCACCACCCTTTCGACTGAAAAGGTGGTGCTGATGATTTTATCGTAATGTGAATTTTGTGCCGAAAACCGGTTCCCTCGGGCAAAGAATCATTTTTTGCTTCTTGCCGAGGCGCGTTTCTTAGGCGCATTGGCTTCGTCGGCAACGATTGCTTTGCACTGTTCGAGAGTCAGTTTGGCAGCATCGGTGCCTTTAGGAATCTTGTAGTTAGCCTTTTTGTAGCAGATATACACTCCAAAGCGACCGTTAAGCACTTGCATATCAGGGTCTTCGGGGAATGTTTTCACCACCTTGTTTGCAGCGGCCTCGCGTTTGGCATTGATGAGTTCGATTGCCTGCTCGAGAGTGATGGTTTGCGGAGCCGATGAGTTTGGAATCGACACGAAAGTGTTTCCGTGTTTGATGTATGGACCAAAGCGGCCTATTGCAGCGGTGATGGCTTCGCCTTCATATTCGCCCACTGTTCGCGGCAGGTCGAACAGTTTGAGTGCTTCTTCGAGCGTGATGCTTTCGATGCTCTGATTCTTTTGCAGCGAAGCAAATTTTGGGCGTTCGTTGTCGTCGGCACGACCGATTTGCACCACAGGTCCGAATCGTCCGATTTTCACCGAAACAGGACGCCCGGTGCCGGGTTCTTCGCCAAGCACACGCTCGCCCACCTTGTGCTCGAGACGCAGTTTGGTGGCGTTTTCGATAGTGGGGTGGAACATTTGGTAGAAGTCGGAGATTTCTTTGTTCCATTTCACTTTGCCTTCGGCAATATCGTCGAATTCAGCCTCCACTTTGGCGGTGAAATTATAGTCCATAATGGTTGGGAAATACTCCATTAGGAAATCGTTGACCACCGTGCCGGTGTCGGTAGGCATAAGTTTGCCTTTTTCGGCACCTGAAAGTTCGGTTTTCTGTTTAGCCACAATTTTGCCGCGGCTCAGTTGCAACACCTCGTAGGCGCGTTCGGTGCCTTTGTTTTCGCCCTTCACCACATATTCACGTTGTTGAATGGTTGAGATGGTTGGGGCATAAGTTGACGGACGTCCGATGCCCAGTTCTTCGAGTTTCTTCACCAGCGAAGCCTCGTTGTAGCGATAAGGCTGCTGGGTGAACCGTTGAGTAGCGGTTACTCCTTGCACAGCCATAGGGCAGCCAATGTTCAGAGCCGGCAGCACGCGCAGTTCATCGTCGGGGGTGGCGTTCTCGTCGTCGGTCGATTCGATATACACTTTCAAGAAACCGTCGAATTTGAGCACCTCGCCAGTGGCGACAAACTTGTCGGACATCGAGCCGGAAGCGATGTTGATAGTGGTTTTTTCAACCTCTGCATCAGCCATTTGCGAGGCAATGGTGCGTTTCCAAATCAGGTTGTAGAGTTTCTTTTCCTGAGAAGTGCCGGCAATGTCGTGGTTGCTGATGAATGTAGGGCGAATGGCTTCGTGAGCCTCTTGCGCGCCTTTGGTGGCAGTGTGATACTTGCGCACCTTCAAATAGTTTTCGCCGAGAGTTTCGGTGATTTCCTTCTTTATGGTGTTGATGGCGAGCGACGAGAGGTTCACCGAGTCGGTACGCATATATGTGATGTGTCCCGATTCGTAGAGCATCTGTGCCACGCGCATGGTTTGCGAAACAGTGAAGCCCAGTTTACGCGAAGCCTCCTGCTGGAGTGTGGAGGTGGTGAAAGGCGGTGCCGGGCATTTCTTTTGAGGCTTAACCTGAACATCTTCAACGGCAAACAGAGCCGAGCGGCAAGCGTTGAGGCATTGTTCAGCCTCGAGGCGTGAATCAAGGCGACGCGAGAGTTCGGCATTCACCACGTTGTCGCTGCCTTCGGGCTTGAATTGTGCCACCACGCGATAGTAGGTTTCGCTTTTGAAATTCTGTATTTCGCGTTCGCGTTCAACAATCAGGCGTACAGCCACGCTTTGCACGCGGCCAGCCGACAGGGCAGGTTTGATTTTTTTCCAAAGCACCGGCGACAGTTCAAAACCCACAATGCGGTCGAGCACGCGGCGAGCCTGTTGAGCGTCGACGAGGTTGATGTCGATGTTTCGTGGGTTCTCAATGGCATTAAGTATGGCAGGTTTGGTGATTTCGTGAAACACGATTCGCTTAGAGTTTTCCTGCGTGAGCCCGAGTGCCTCGTAGAGGTGCCATGCTATGGCTTCTCCTTCGCGGTCCTCATCGGAAGCCAACCACACGGTGTCGCTTTGTTGAGCCTCTTTTTTGAGGGTCTTCACCAATTCGCGCTTGTCGAAAGGAATCTCGTAGATTGGTTCGAAGCCATTGCTTACATCAATGCTGAAATCCTTTTTGTGAAGGTCGCGAATGTGTCCTTTGCTCGACATCACTTTGTAGTCGTCGCCAAGAAACTTTTCTATGGTTTTTGCTTTTGATGGTGACTCAACTATTACTAAATTTTTTGCCATTGCAGATTATATTCTAAAAATAATTATCGGTGTTGAAAAATGACTTTGTATTTGTTGCTTGGTTAATTGCGATTTTCTGGCCTGCAGAAAATTCGGTGCAAAATTACATTAAAATTTTAGATGTGTGACACCGACCGAGATTTTTTTTGTTGGAGCAGAGTGCAAGTGCAGGCTGCCAAAGTCGACGAACAAGAGGCGAGTGCGTGGCGTCAATACTTTTAGTATTGTATATATTAATGTGTGACAGAAGATTTTGTTCGATTCGTGCGAAGTTAATTATTGTTAAAATAAAATAATCGGCACTGCATCGTAAAGGCGCAATAACCTATTGCCTATCGCAGAGAAACCGATAATTGAAAAAGAATTAGTAATTTTGAAGCCGGAAACAAAAGATAACCCAGCAAACAAACGATGGAAAATAGAATATGTGGACACTGTGGCAAAGAGGTGCCAGCCAATTCACGTTTCTGCAATCATTGCGGAGCACCGATGCCACAGCCTGTTGTATGCGCTTATTGCGGAGGCGAAATACCTGCGCAATCGAGGTTTTGCCCGCTGTGTGGACGACAATTACCCGCAGCAGAGCCTGATGTGCCGGTGCAAACCAACAACGACTCGCAGGGATGGGATTTCAACAAGGAAGACGAAGAAGAACAGAAGGTGAAAGCGTCGGGCATGGGTGTGACAGCACCAAGCAGTGCCTACACCGATGAGCCAGTGCCAAAACGCCGCAACAATGGTCCGCTTGTGGCTGCAATAATCACGGCGTTGATATTGATAGTGTTAGGCTACTTCTTTTTCCAGGGCAGAGCCGATGCCGACCGCGCCGACGTCGACACGGTGGAAGTGCCAATCTCGGCTGACGAAGCGCGCGAGATACTCCGCAACACGCTCAACAGCGAAAACCGTCTTGGCGACCTTGCTAACGTGGCGTTTGCCATTGCGGTGAATCCGAGCAAGACTGGCGAGAAACAGATTGCCGGTGTGTCGTATTATTCAAGCAGCAGCAACCGGTCGTTTTTTAAGGTTTACACCATCACTCAGGATAGCCTCACATCAACGTGGCGCGTGACCTACGAACTTAACCGCACGGTTGACAAGCATTGGCTCACATTCAAGCCCGAGGATGTGATGGGCGAGAATGCCGAGATGCCGCAACACGTCACCGAAATCAGGGGCAAGGACTATATGTTTTTTGCTTACGGAGCCATGCCGCAGGTTGGCGAAACCGAAGGTGAAGTGGTGATGTGCCTCTATGATGCTCAAACCAGCGAGTTGATTGCTGTGCCATTCAAGGGCGAAATTGTTCAGCGCGACGGCAAGCAGTTGGTTTATGGCAAGGCTGAAAACTTACGCCGCTCGGCAGAAACCGAGTATTTGGTTAACCAATCGCAGACGGCGGCATTAATCTATCATCCAACGCCCGAGGAACTCGAACTCGAGAAGGCTGAAAACGCCACCCGCAAATGGGCTGTGGAAAATGTCGACAACATCACAGCATTGAGCGAAGGCGGAATGGATGTGCGTATGTTTATCAGTGTTTACGATAAGCCAATCTTCTCGCTTGGCGACACCGAGGACGGTGCACGCATCGAGAACGAAAACCTAATAATCGTTGCCGACGACAAAGGCGCTGTGTTTGGTTTCAGCAAGACCAAACGCCGCTATTTTGTGGTGTATGCCCCCGCCGAGCCAACGATGTCGCGCTCATCGGTGCATTTCACCGACGACGGCATGGTGTATGTCAGCGCCGGTGCATTGGAGTTTGTGTTTAACCCTCGCAACTGCACTGCTTCGGCGGTGTCGTCGCTTGAATAATTTATAAGGATTTTATCATTCTTTATTTTAGATTTTTATATAATGGCATTAGAAATTAGAGAAATTAATACCACGAGGAGTGAGATTAAGAAGTTTTCGCTTTTTAGTACAAACCTGTATAAGGGAAATCAGTTTTATGTGCCTGATTTGCTGATGGATAACCTTGACACATTTAATCCTAAAAAGAATCCTGCATCGGAGTTCTGCGACAGCAAACTGTTTATGGCATATCGCGACGGGAAAGCTGTTGGCCGCGTTGCCGGCATAATCAACCGTGTGGTGAACGAAAAGTGTAACGAAAAGAATGTTCGCTTCGGCTTCATTGATTTCGTCGACGACGAAGAGGTGAGCGCCGCACTTATCGCCGCTGTTGAAGATTGGGGCCGTTCGCAAGGCATGGACCACATTGTGGGGCCTTTGGGATTTACCGACATGGACCCCGAGGGCATGCTTGTTGAGGGATTCGACCAGGTGGGCACTATGGCAACCATCTATAACTATCCGTATTATCAACAACATATCGAGAAACTCGGTTTTGAGCGCGATACCGATTGGGTTGAATTTAAGATTATGGTGCCAGAGGCAATTCCTGAAAAGATGGTTCGCATCTGCGACATCGTGAAGAAGAAATATAATGTGCGCAACATAAAATACACCAGTTCGAAGGCGTTGGTGAACGATTACGGTCAAGCCATCTTTGAACTCATCAACGAGGCTTACAGCCAGTTGTACGGCTACTCGCCGCTCACGCCTCGTCAAATTAAGCATTACATCAGCATGTATCTGCCAGTGTTGCGACTGGAAAACGTGTCGCTCATCGTCGACACCAACAACACACTGGTTGGTGTGGGCATTGCCATGCCGTCGATGTCGAAGGCACTCATACGCTCGCGTGGCAAAATGTTCCCATTCGGGTGGTATCATCTGCTCAAGGCGTTGAAAGGCAAAAACAATGTGGTTGACTTGCTGCTTGTGGCAATCAAACCTGAATATCAGAGCAAAGGCGTGAACTCGTTGCTGTTCAACGACCTTATTCCGTATTTCCAGAAAAACGGCTACGAATACGCCGAAAGCAATCCTGAACTCGACGATAATCAGCGTGTGCAGTTGCAGTGGCAGTATTTCGAGACTACGCAGCACAAGCGCCGTAGAGCATATAAGAAAGCCCTTTAAAAGCGTAGGCGGAGAAATAGCGAAAGGTTTAGAATAAGAAATCAGAAAAAAGATATAGAAATGGTTCGGAATATGAAGAAAGTTGCATTATTAGTTATGATGGCATTGACTTGCTGCATTGGCATGCAAGCAGCAGTAAGCAGCGACGCCGTGAGAGTTGCCGGAGGCGATTTGTCGCTTGTGCCTGCCTACGAAACTGTTGGCGACCAATGGCTCGATGCCAATGGCAATGTGATTGACGACATGGTGTCGTTTATAAAAAACACTTGTGGCTTGAATGCTGTTCGTGTACGTCTGTTTGTTGAACCGGGCAACGACAACGACCCGGCTACCTGCCAGGACATCACCTATGTTACCTCGCTTGGCAAACGCATAAAAGATGCGGGATTGTATTTCCTGCTTGATATCCATTACAGCGACACTTGGGCAGATGTGGGCAAACAAGCCATTCCTGCCAGTTGGAGCATGAATGCAAGCACTGCCACAGCCACGATTGCCGAAAAGGTGTATGACTATACCAAGCAATCGCTGCAAACGCTGGCAGATGCAGGTGCCACCCCCGATTTTGTGCAGGTGGGCAACGAGGTGAGTTATGGTATGCTTTGGGACACTTGCACTTATAGCGGCCTCACGGTGACTATGAAAAGCAAAACTCAAGCATGTTATCCGGCTCAAACCTACGACTCTTACAGTGCGCAATGGACGCGCTTTGCCACTTTGCTGAGCAATGGCGCAAAGGCTGTGCGCGAGGTTTGCCCCGATGCCAAAATAGTGTTGCACAGCGAACGCACGTCGGTGCCTACCGCTACCCGTAATTTCTATCAATATATTGAGCGTGCCGGATTCACCGACTACGATATAATCGGGTTGAGTTACTATCCAATTTGGCATGGCTCGCTCGAAACCCTGCAAACCACACTGAACATTTTGGTGACTAATTTCCCTAATAAGGAAATCCAGATTGTTGAAACAGGCTACTACAACACCACAGAATGTGCAAGCAGCAGCGACCAGGATTTTTCATCGACATGGGCTTATTCGCCTGCCGGTCAGGCTGCTTTCCTTGCCGACCTCATCGACACGCTTCACGACTACGACAACGTAACCGGTCTGTATTACTGGCAACCGGAGGAGTGTGGTAACGGCTCCGACGGAACCACCAATCGCGTGATGGAAAACTGGGACGGCAGAGGTTTTTGGGAAATGACTTGGCAATCGGGTCAACACAGCCTCATTTCAAATGATGCGCTTATGACCTTGAAGACGTTCGTTGGCGGTTCGGAAGATGAAGATAAGCCGGTTGACGCTTCGGGATATTTCACCAACCTTGATTTTGAGTCGTGCACCGAAACCGACGGTTTGGTGGGCTGGACTCCAAACTGGGACCTCGGCATCTCCGATGGTCCGTGGTATAAGTTGGTTGAATCGTGGGATTCTCAATTATGTTCGGGCTATCGTCTGCATTTGTGGAATGGCGCCAGCAACGCCACCAGCGCCGGCGACATAATCAAGCAGACAGCAACAGTGCCAAACGGCACCTATCGCGTCACCGCTGTGGTTCATGCCAGCCAAGCCGTGGCTTATGTGTTTGCCAACGCCGACAAAACAGTCGTATCTGTTAGCAGCACTTGGGGTTCTGCCGTCACTGTTTCGGTTGAAACAGAGGTGACCGACGGCTCGCTCACCATAGGGTTGTCGCTCGATGCCATCAATTCGACGTCGGAACTTAACCTCTATGCCGACAATTTCACTGTCACTCAACTCACTTCGGGCATCAACGATGTTGTGGTTGACAGCAACGAAATCCAACCGAACACGCCGGTTGATGTTTACGACATGTCGGGCCGCTTGGTGCGCGCAGGAGTGCGTTACGGCGAATGTCTTGATGGGCTGCAACCGGGCATCTACGTTGCCGGTGGCAAGAAGGTGGTGAAATTCTAACGAAAAATCACTGTTGTTACAGAACTTATTTTCATGGCGGACGTTCCTTTTAGTGTGGGATGTCCGCCATGTTGGTTTTTCGTTTTTGCTATAATTTGTTGGATAACTTGTGATTTGGCGTGGATATGTATAAAAAAGCAGATATTCCGACATCACGTCGGAATATCTGTGATAAACAAACACGTAAAAATATCTAAATTATATCCTAAAAATGTCAGATAGAATTCATATTGCAGATAAGAAGACTATTTCTTAACTTCGTTATCCACAATGCAAATATAAAAATTGTTTGTTTTTTATGCAACTTTTTTGAGGATTTTTTAGTGAATTTTTTGTGAAAAAACATTGTGACGTGGTTGCAAAATGCAGTAATTGCTAATTTAACCTAAATCGGCCATTAGTCTGTTATGCGCAAACGCACTTTCTTTTTGTTATCTGTCTTTCTGTTTTTTCGGTTACAATGAAACAACATTGCGTCACCAAAACATAAAAACATCTGCCCAAAAACAAAAATTGTTATCATCATAACGCCAATGGCTGTTTTGGACTAAATGTAAATTGCATGGTTTTTTTGTGCCGTTGCCGAATGAAATAGGTTTGTAACAAGCGGCTGACGGATGGAGTAGTAAATGCAGCAGATAGGGTAAGATATATCTTTTTAGAGGCTTTTGATAGTTTTTAAGTATTAAAACGAAAATGTTTTGCTACCTTTGTCGGTGAATTATGTCATTTCGCCTTTCCCACGTTTTGACGGAAAGACGGAATGTAGTAATTTTGTGCGTGAATTAATTAAGAAAAAATATTCCCGTAAATAATATGAATTTAAAGACAATGAGAATTTTTTGGTTGTTGCTTGTCGTAGGATTGGTTTTTGCATCGTGCAAGGACGACAAGGATGACAGCACCGACACAACAACCGAGGTGGTGAATTACGATTTAACGCTCTATGCCAGCGAGCCGAGCGAGAATAACACCACACTCACCGAAGGTTGGAATTGGAAAAGCGGCGACCAATTGGCGTTTGTTAATCTTGCCTACACGCGCGACGTAGTGAGGCTGACTAACAACGGAAGCAGTTTCAGTGGTTCGGTGGCATCGGTGTCGTCGAGCGTGAATATGGGCTTCTTCTATCCGGCATCGGCTGTTACCCAACTGGAGAGCGACACCACATATGTGAAATTGTCGTATGCCCGTCAGGATGGTGTGAATGTTCCTTCGTATTTGGCAGGAGCTTCAACAGCCACCATCGATGGCACAAAGGCAGAGTCTATTGTAACAATGAATGTGATTAATGCTGCCGCTAACTTGAAGATTAATTGCGACGGCGCGCCGATTAACGATATCACACACATCGAACTTTATTCCGACAAAGGTGCTTTGCAGATTGATGGCAACTATGAGTTGAAGTCGTTGGCATTCACCAGTGTGCATAATGGCAACATCTCGGTTGTAAATGCCGGATTGAATGGGGAGGCTCGTGTGGGCTTGTTCCCGAGCAATGGCGTTAGACTTGGCGTGACAGTGATTACCGCTAATGGCGACACTTATGTGGGTTTGAACAAAACCGTATTCAACATTGTTGCCGGAGAGGTTTATAATCTTGAGTTCGATTGCCAAAAGCAAGACGAACCGGCAAAGATTGGCGACTATTTCTATAGCGATTTCACTCACTCGAGCGAATACGACAACACTAAAACCTGTGTGGGAGTTGTGTTTGCCCTTTGTGATAAAGAGGATGGCGACATCAACCCCAGTCTGACGTCAAGTAGCCACGGACGTATAGTGTCGTTGACGGATGTGGGCAAATACTCATGGTCGTTCACATCGGTTAAGGTGATTGACATTCCTCGTATAACCAATTATGCCAATGTTGATGGCAGCAATGCCTATGGCTATTTGCCATTCCATGTTTCGGGCGGCACAATGGGTTATTACGAAGAAGCCGATGTGAAAATATCGGCATCGCTAAAAGCCGACGGCACCATCGACAGTTGGCCTTCAGCCGGTGCGTTGAGCGACTTCGAGGGCTTGCATAACACCGAAAGCGTCGACAGCGGTTACAACAAATATCCTGCTGCTTACTATGCAGCAAGATGCTATAAGGGCGGACTTTCGTCATGGTATCTGCCTTCGGCAGGCGAGATGTCGCTGGTTTATGCGCTGTATCGCAGTGGCGTTATAAAAAATCAAACCGATTTTGTTGCGCTTACCGAATTTGGCTACTGGACATCGAGCGAGTGCACCGAGCAGAAAGCATGGGTGCTGCAAGTGTTCGACGGCAAGTTGTATGCTAACTTCAAGATGTCGAGTTACATGGTGCGTCCGGTGCTTGCGTTCTAAGCAGCATTTGTTCTGAAGCAAATAAAAGTATGGTTCGGGAGATTTATGTGTTTTAGGCATAGTCTCCCGAAATTTTTTTCGAGGGTGCGATTGTAGCAGCCCCGGGAGATAATTGCCAAAAAGTGTGAAACCGTGGAGTAATATTTTGAAGTTGTGGTGTTTTGCACTAATTTTGCAGTTTGGAATGGTGGCGATAGCCCCAAAACAAGCAAAAAATTTATTTTACATCAAACACGATGAAGAAATATAATCAAATCAACAATGCCATGGGCTGGCTGATGTTTGTGATAGCAGCCGCTACTTATCTGCTCACCATCGAGCCTACGGCAAGTTTCTGGGACTGCCCGGAATTTATTTCGCAAGGCTATAAACTTGAAATCGGTCACCCGCCGGGCAACCCGATATTCATGCTTGCGGCACGTTTTGCAATTAATTTCGTCAGCGACCCTCAATATGTGTCGGTGGCAGTGAATGTGATGAGTGCGATATTGTCGGCGCTCACCATCCTGCTGTTGTTCTGGTCAATCACTCATCTGGTGAAGAAACTGGTGGTGGCTGATGGCGAGGAAGAGGGCATGACGCTTGTTCAATACTTGCTGGTGATGGGCAGCGGCGTTGCCGGAGCGTTGGCTTACACTTGGAGCGACACGTTCTGGTTCTCGGCAGTTGAGGCTGAGGTGTACGCATTCTCGTCGTTCTGCACAGCATTGGTGTTCTGGCTCATCCTCAAATGGGAGAACCGTGCCGACGAGCCCAACAGCGACCGTTATTTGATATTGATTGCCTATGTGATAGGCGTTTCGATTGCCGTTCACCTGCTCAACTTGCTGTGTATCCCTGCCATTGTGCTGGTGTTCTACTACAAGAAGTGGAAAGAAACCTCGGTGAAAGGTTCGCTCATAGCATTGTGTGTGTCGTTTGTGATTATTGCGCTCATCCTTTACGGACTTGTTCCGGGATTTGTGAAAGCGGCTCAAGCGTTTGAGTTGTTCTGTGTGAACGTGCTTGGCTTGCCTTACAATTCGGGCGTGCTCATCTACACGATACTCGACTTTGCCGTGTTTGCATGGTGCCTATTTGAACTTTATCGCCAAAAGAGCCCAACAAACATCAAGTTGTCGTTCTTTGCAGCCGTTGTGCTGTCGGGTATGCTGTTCTTTGGCAACGGATGGTTTTTAGCCACGGTGCTTGTGATTGCGTTTGCCATTTATCTCATGAAGTTCTGTAAACGCATCCCAGTGCGCATCTTCACGCTCACCGCGTTGTCGATATTGGTAATCTTCATCGGTTATTCGAGTTATGCTTTGATTTTGATACGAAGCAATTCGCACACGCCAATCAATCAAAACAGCCCCGATAATGTGTTCTCGCTCTCAACATATCTCAACCGTGAGCAATATGGCGAGCGTCCGCTGCTCTATGGTCAGACATTCAATTCGGGCATAGTGTATAAGGACAATGGCAACGGTGGTTACTCACCGGTGAAGAGTGCCGGAAAAGACCTTTATGCAAAGGACGTCACCAGCACCCATCAGGGCCGTGACCGCTATTTCCTGAAAGGAAGCGACTACAAATATAAGATGAACCCCGAACTCGACATGCTGTTCCCGCGTATGTATAGCGGAAAGCATGCCAAGGAATATAAGGAATGGGTGAATCTGCAAGGCGAAGTGGTGAATGCCACCACACGTCTCGACCGCGAAAACAATCCTGTTGCTTTCGAGCCGAAAGTTAAGCCTACGTTCCTTGAAAACCTGCAATTCTTCATTGATTATCAACTCAACTACATGTATTGGCGTTATTTCATGTGGAATTTTGCAGGCCGTCAGAACGATAATGCGGCTCAAGGTGAAATCACCAACGGCAACTGGATTAGTGGCATTCCGTTTATCGACAATAACCGACTGGGCGACCAGAGCCTTATGCCTGATGATTTGGCTGGAGGCAACAAGGGCCACAATGTGTTCTATATGTTGCCGCTTTTATTGGGCATCATAGGATTGCTGTGGCAAGCCTATGCCGGCAAACGCGGCATCGAGCAGTTCTGGGTGATATTCTTCCTGTTCTTTATGACAGGTATCGCCATTGTGCTTTATCTGAACCAGACCCCGAGCCAGCCTCGCGAACGCGACTATGCATTCGCCGGTTCGTTTTATGCCTACGCCATTTGGATTGGTATGGGTGTTGCGGGCTTGTGGCACGCCCTAATGGTAATTATTAAGAAAATAAAGAAGCAGAAGTCGGAGTGCTCATCGAATCAGCAGAAGGCTGTGGCACTGTTGGCAGTGCTGTTCGGCTTGTTCGTGCCGTTGCAGATGGTTAGCCAAACTTGGGACGACCACGACCGCAGCGGACGTTATCCGGCACGCGACTTTGGCATGAACTACCTTTCGAGTCTTGGCGAAAATGCTATAATATTCACCAACGGCGACAACGACACTTTCCCATTGTGGTATTGCCAGGAAGTGGAGGGCTATCGCACCGACGTGAGAGTGGTGAACCTGTCGTATTTGTCAACCGATTGGTATATCGAACAGATGCGTTATCCAACCTACGATTCGGCTCCTGTGCCAATGCTTGCCAACGATACCACTTATGCCTACGACCGCCGTCAGTATAACTATTTTATCGACCCCGACACAACGCCAACGCCGGTGTTGAAGGCGCTTGAACGCCTCTATGCTCCTGATTTCGATAAGAACATCTGGAATTTGCCGGAGTTAAAGTATCCGGTTATGTATATCCCGGTTGATGCTGATGTTGCAGTTAAGCAGGGAGTGGTTGACGAGCGCAAACGTGCTTCGATTCAAGAGGCAATATTCGTGGACTTGCTCAACGATGAATATGTTGGTCGCGACCAAGCCATCAGTTGCAGCGGCACTATGGTGCTCGACATCTTGGCTTCGTCGGTTGCGCAAGGCTGGAAACGTCCGGTGTATTTTGCTATGACTGTCCCCGACCGTTATTATGTTGGTTTGAAGCCATATATGCAAAACACAGGTATGGCTTACGAAGTCACTCCAATTCGTCAACTCACTTCGGATGGCGAGATTACCACCAACACCGACAAGGCTTACGAAAACGTGACAAAGCGTTTCCGCTGGGCTGGCATCGACAAGGCTGAGCCGGGTAGCCTCTACCTTGACGAAACCATCCGTCGCATGGTGTCAACCACCCGTTCAACCATCAACGACCTTGCCTATATGCTCACTTACGAAGGCGCCGATGCCAAACTTAAGGCTGAAAACGCCGACAATCAGTTGTCAGCCGACGAACGCGCTAAGTTGAAGGCGTATGCCGACGAGCGTTTCAGCAAGGCTCGCGAAGTGCTTTTGCTCATGGAAGAGAAACTTCCGGTGAAGGCTTGCCCATATTCGGTACACATGGGTTACAGCATCGCCCAGACTTGGGAGTTCCTTTCGGAATATAGCGACAACAAGGACGATAAGGCTCATTTCCTCAGCCTTCTCGAACAGGAAATCATGCATTTGGGTGAGTATGCTCGCTACTATCAAAGCCTCAACAGTTCGCTTTACAGCCGCTTGACGCTCAACGACCGTTATGTTGACCAGCGTTTGTTCCCCGAGATGCTCTATTATATGAGTCAAGTGTCGGAGAAACAAAGCAAGGCTGTGATTGACAAGTTGATGAAGCAAGGCGTGAACATCGAGCGCTCGCTCAACTTCCTCTATCAGGCTCAGCAAAGCAGAGCCGGTGCGCAAACCACAGCCCAGCCTGAAGAGGTTGCTGACGATGAGATGGTTGCCGATACCACCAACCCTGGTTGGTGATGAACCGTTGCATCTGGATAAAAAATATTAGTAATTTGGGGATTGCCTAATTGTTCAACAGCATTATGCTTGTGATACAGCAATAGGCAATTCCTATTGTGTAAAAGAGTGGATGTAACCACAAGTTAATCAAACGAGAAAAAATTATGTTTGTAGAACAGCCTCCATTGTTATATAGAATGTTGTTTCCAGAGTGTGTGTGGCGCATACAGAAGAAGAAAAAATGCGTCTATCTCACTTTCGACGACGGCCCTATTCCCGAAGTTACACCGTGGGTGCTCGACACCCTCGACCGCTACGGGGTGAAGGCTACGTTTTTTATGGTTGGCGACAATGTGCACCGTCACCCCGAATTGCTTGAGGAGGTGCTGCGCCGCGGACACAGTGTGGGCAATCACACAATGAACCACATGCAAGGCCGTAAAGTCACCACCGAAACATATATTGACAATATTGAGCGGGCTAACGCGCTGATTCACACCAATCTGTTTCGTCCACCCCACGGACTGATGCGCTTTGCCCAGTCGAAGGCTGTGCGTGCCAATTATTCCGTGATAATGTATGATGTGGTTACTCGCGACTATGCCGGCAACATCGACGGCGAAGGTGTGCTTGCCAATGTGAAGCGTTTTGCGCGCAAAGGCTCAATCATAGTGTTCCACGATTCGCTTAAGGCTGAAAAGAATATGAAATACGCCTTGCCAAAGGCAATAGAATGGCTGTTGGAAAATGGCTACGAACTTGAAAAAATACCAATGCACACCTGAAGCAGCCATCAAGCAGCGTGCCTCGGAGTTGGGCTTTGATGCGTGCGGCTTTGCTAAGGCAGAGGCGGTTGACGATGAGGCTCAGCAGCGCTACGGCGAGTGGATTGCCAACGGCAAGAACTATGCCATGCCATACGCCGAGCGTTACGGCGATGTGCGCAGCAATCCTGTGAACTTGCTCCCCGGTGCGAAAACGGTGATTTCGCTTGCGATGAACTATTTCCCTGCCGAAAAACAGGATGCCGATGCTTTGCAGATTGCGTATTATGCCTATGGGCGCGACTATCATGAGGTGGTGCGCGAACGCCTCACGCAGTTGGCATTGTTCATTGCCGAGAACTGGGAAGCCGAATGTCGGGTGTGTGTCGACACGGCACCTATTCGTGAGAAATATTGGGCGCAGCGTGCCGGTGTGGGTTTTGTGGGGCGTAATAATCTGCTCATCATTCCTGGAAAAGGGTCGTATTTTTTTCTTGGTGAGGTGGTTACAACCTTGGAGTTGCAGCCCGACGAACCGTGCACGAAGAGTTGCGGCAACTGTCGCCGATGTGTCGACGCTTGCCCGGGAGGTGCATTAAGCACCGACGGCAGTGCCCTCGATGCCGGCAAATGTTTGTCGTGTTTGCTTATTGAATACCGTGGAGAGCAGTTGCCCGATTGGGCTCGCGAAGCAAAAGGCAACAGGCTGTATGGGTGCGACCAATGCCAGAAGGTGTGTCCGCATAATGCGTTGGCTAAGCCCACCAAGATTGCCGATTTCGCTCCGCGCCACGACATACTTTCGCTTACCTCTGCCGATGTGGAGGCATTGACGCAGGACGAGTTTAGCCGATTGTTTGCCCATAGCGCCATAAAACGTGTAAAATTATCAGGTCTGAAGCGAAACCTTTAAGGGGTGGGGTTGCTGCCGGCTGAGGTGGCATAGCAGGTTTCGAGAGTGTTTTTTCGGTGGCTTGTCATTTTTTGATGCAAATGCGGTGGGCATAGAGTTGCATCTTTGCACTGTCGGGTGAAATAATGAACTAACACGATAATAATCTTAAAAAAGGTATGAAACAGGAAAACACACCAACAGCATCGGCATCAGATGCCGAAGACCGCCAATTACTTAACGAACTTGCCGTCGACGACGTGGCTTGTGCCATGAAAATCGGTGCTGACGTGGTGTCGCAGATTAAGGAAATCTGTGGCCAGATAGTAAGGGGCGAAGTGAACGCAACAGCAATCAAAACCATAATGGCAGGCGTGACCCACGATGATGATGTGCGCAATGCCGAGGGTGAGGGCTATTTGCGCGGCAAAAACGAGAAAATTGAACTTGAAAACCGCTTCGACCAGGATGCCGAGAAGCATGCGGCTCGCAATGGCTTGGTGCCTCGGTTTGTAAGACGCAGCATCTGGGATATTACCGATTGAGTTTTACGTCTGCTCCTTGTCGGTAGCAAGGCACACAAGGATGGGATTGCATCGTAATTAATCATTAAAACACACATTATTTAATTTCATTTTAATCAAAACCATGAACACAAATTTCAAAAGAATTTTAGAGAAACTGTATGCACACCGTTGCGAGTTGGCAATAGCCATAGTGGCATTGGTCACGTTGACTTTGCTTGTGATTTCGTGTTATACTGAATGTGCCACAATGGCGTTTGCACTGGTGGCAACCGGCACAGGTGGCGAGATGGTTACAGGCGGACCTGTTACTACCGATGCGGTGCACGAATCGAAGAATGACTATCTGCTAAACGAAATCGACCGTCAAATCACAAAAATACGTCCTATGGCAACGCCCGTCGACCAATTGTCGCGCCTTGCCGGCGCCAAGCGTTGTGGCAGCATGGTGGTCGACTATTATAACGTCGACACCAAGCCTACCAAGTGCACGGTGAAGAAAGGAATAGTGTTGCCCGACGACGGCATTTATGTTGAAAGCAACACTCGCCCTACGCTCGTGACCTCGAACGATGATGTGTTCGACATCAGCGACACCATTCTGGTGAAGGGCGTAAGCGGATATAATGCCGATGGCACCAAAAGCAACAGCGACTTGGTGCTGTATGTGGTGGGCAAGAGCGATGATAAAGGACTCACGGTGATGGCTGTTAACGGAATGGATGTGGACGGCTTGTCGGGCGTTGTGCCGGCAATTTCGGCAGGCACCGAACTCATTCGCATGGGGCGTGCCGCCACCGAACTCGATGTGCAGACTGCCCAATTCGAGGCAATGCCGCAACGTGCCACCCAAAATTGCCAGATTTTCAAAGCGCAGGTCGAACAGTCGGTGCTTCATCGCCTTGCCAATAAAGAGGTGGATTGGACTCTTAACGACCAGGGAGAGGCTGCCATCTACGATATGCGATTGGGCATGGAGAAGAGTTTCTTGTTTGGCATCAAACGCCGCATCTACGACCATCAAAAGCGTGAAAACGTGTATCTCACCGGTGGCATTTGGCATCAAGCCGGCAAGGAGTTCGCTTATAGTGCCGATGGTTTCACCGAGGAAACACTGGTAGACATGATGCGCGAAGCATTCACCGGCAATGCCGGCAGCAAACGCAAGGTGCTCATTGGCGGTTCGGCATTCATCAGTCGCCTGAACAAACTCACCTATAGCAAAGTGGTAAACGCTGGTGAGAGTGTGATGAAGTGGGGCATCGACTTCAGCGAGATGCGCAGCAAATTCGGCAAACTGTATGTGTTGCTTTCTGAAGTGTTCGACGAGTGCGGAATGGAGAATTGCGCAATGATTATCGACCCAGAATATTTGCAGAAATACAGCCATTTGCCCTTTGGCACCGAGGCTCTCAACCTAAAGGCTTCGGGGCAGCGCAACACCGATGCCATTGTGCTCACCGAGGCTTCGTGCTTGGTTCTGCGTTATCCTAAGGCTCACATGCGTGTTGTGATGAACTAACCAACAAGCAATATTGTTTATTAACTGCGAGAGCCCGTGACAATGCTCTCATCAAACGAAACGCCCCTGCCACACATCGTATTGCTGTGGCAGGGGTTGATTATATAGTTAGCGCAAGAGGATAATCGGCAAAACTGCAAACAAATGTTAATTGTTTGCGGTGTTTAAATTAAAATATGAGCGATATATACCTATTTCTTTGACAAATTGTATAATTAGTTTGACGGCATAAATGATATGTATTATTTTTATAGGTCAAATTGGGAAAAAATAATAAACAATACAGACTATGAAAAAATCCTTTTTTTTCTTGGCTTTAGTGGTTTTGTCTGCCACGATGATTCAAGCCAAAGATTTGAAATTGATATTAACCGGAGGTTCGGAAGTGGGCTTCACCGATGTGCAGAAGTTGACTTTTACCGATGGTAAGGTTACGGCAACAACGTCCGACGGTTCCACCATGTGGCGTTCGATTGCCGAAATTGAGAAGATTGTGTTTGGCACAACAGGTATCCATGCCGTTTCAGCCGACGATGCTGGCATTAGCATCAGTCCTGTTCAAGCCACCGATGTGATTTCGGTTAATGGCGTTAAAGAAACGTGCCGTGTTATTATCTATGGCGCCGGTGGCAATGTGGTTGCTTCGGCAATGGTGAGTGACGGACAGACCATCGACGTGAGTGCTTTGGCTGCCGGCACCTATGTGATGCTTATTGGTGAGAATGTAGTTGCTAAATTTGTGAAGTTATGAAAAAGGCGTTTATGTTTGTAGCCGCATTGTGCGCTTTGGCACTTGTGGCACAGGAAAAGGTGATAATAAGCCTTAACAACTTGATAACTGAGGCAGTTGATTCCGAACTTTTCACTGAGATGAGTTTCCTCAACGAGTCGACGCTGCGCGTGAGCGCCAACGGCACCGAACGCGACTATGCTCTTACCGACGTTGACTGCGTGACTTTTGAAGATGCCGACGATGTGGTTACGGTGGAATATGATGGCTCGACGGTTCACGTGTTCAATCCGATGGCATTTGCCGGAGTGGAAGTGAGCGCCGACGGTGCTCACGTCACCGTGAACAGCACCACCAGCCAAGAAGTGAAGTATCGCCTTACGGGAAGCACCACCGATGGCTCGTTTAAGATTTATGGCGTAGTGAAATATGAACTTACCCTTGATGGTGTGAACATCACCAATCCTCAGGGTGCAGCCATCAATTCGCAATGCAAAAAGAAAATGACAT
>JBJEKD010000010.1:0-13465 GCA_051878455.1 Muribaculaceae bacterium | reverse complement strand
TAAGTCCGAACTTACTTTGGTCGCCTCCGCTTTCTTCCCATTTGCCGCTGCCCGAACTCGACAACTTGATGCGAATACCTATGTTAGGGCGAATGTTAAGTCGCTTTGAGATTTCAGTAATCAATCGCAACTCATTGAGTTTTTCCACAACAAGGAATATGCGGCGGCCCATTTTCTGCGCCAGCAACGCCAATTCAACATAACTTTCATCCTTATATCCGTTGCAGATAATCAGCGATTTCTCATCAATGTTAATCGACAGCACAGCATGCAATTCAGGCTTGCTGCCCGCTTCAAGACCAATATTGAATTTCTTGCCGTGGCTGACAATCTCCTCAACCACCGGACGCATCTGATTCACCTTGATGGGATAAATAATAAAATTATCAGCCTGATAGTTATATTCCCGAGAAGCCGACTTGAAACAGTTTGAAATCTTTTCAATTCTGTTGTCAAGGATGTCAGGAAAACGCAGCAAAATAGGCGATGTAATGTCGCGAACTTGCAACTCATCCATCACGTCTTTCAAATCAACACCTGCACACCCATCCTTCGGAGTCACCTGAATGTGGCCTTTCTCGTTGATAGAAAAATATTTTAACCCCCATCCGTTGATGTTGTATAGCTCCGCGCTATCCTCAATGCGCCATTTTCTCATTATTCCTTCTAAGTGTAATTTTGTTTTTTAGTTAATAATCAGCCTATTTGTATGTGCAATAAAACAACAATGCACATTCGAGCAAGCAAATATAACCCTTTATTTTGATATAATTGGAATATACGCCATATTTTTACCTTTTTATCTATTGTTTTCCTCTACGTTTCGACACTAAAAGTTACCTATAAAATAATAATTCATAAACTCGCCAATCTTCAACATAACATAATTTACAATGATAAATCACGTTATTTAATAAACAACGATATTCTATCAATGAAAGTATCATTTATTGTACCACCCGATTTCATTAATGCCCAACCCGCGGAACGCACTGCAGGTTGCACACGCGTGGTATATCAAATGCCCAACACCTACGAACTTACAGTCGCAGCCGTGGTTGAGCAGCAAAAAATACACAAAGTATCATACACCGATTTCGTTTATCACGGCAAAGGAGAAGCAGACTTTCGCCGATTTCTGCTTAACGACAAAGCTGATGTTTATATGATGTGGACCGTAAACCTTTCTATCGATTCCGACATTATTGCAATCGGCATAATCAACCAATTGGTTCCTGATGCTTATGTGGTTCTTATGGGTCCTGGCCCAACTTATTTCACAAGCAAATGCTTGGTAAACGACAAAGTGATAATTGTGCGCGGCGAACCTGAAAAAACAGTTGAAGAACTGTTGAATCATCTACACCACGGCACAGAGTGGCGCAACACTTTAGGCATCTCATATAAGAGCGACGACAAAATCATTAATACACCTTCACGTCCTCTCATTGCCGACCTCGACGCACTGCCATTTCCGGCAAGACACTTAATTAACAATCAAACCTATCATAACGCAAAACTCAAAATAAGCCCATACACTACGGTTTTAACCTCGCGCAACTGCCCATATCACTGCATCTACTGTGTGCCCAGTTCACTCACGTTTGCGCGTGAAATCGAATATCGTCGCGAACATGGCACTAAGCCCACTATCGGTTTTCGCTCACCTAAAAATGTCGCTGCAGAAATAGAGTTGCTACACCGTCAAGGCTACAAAGCAATCGGATTTGTCGACGACAACTTCATCTGGAACGAACAACGAACTGCCGAATTGTGTCAAATCATGAAGCAACACCAAATGGTATGGGGTTGCCAAGCCAGAGTTGATGCAATTACTGAACCTATTGCAAAAATGCTTGGCGATTCAGGCTGCAAATATGTTGACCTTGGCGTTGAATCGTTTGACGACCGAATTTTAAAATTCATAAAGAAAGGCATCACCAGCCAACAAATCTACACTGCCATTGCACTACTCAAAAAACACAATGTGCCAGTTAAACTTAACGTGCTAATTGGCAGTTGCCCACTTGAAACTAAAGACACGCTTCGGCACACACTTCGCGAAGCAAAGAAACTCGATGTCGACCAAGTGATGTTCAACATAGTGTCGCCATTTCCTGGCACTGAATTCTACACTATGTGCAAACAAAACGGATGGCTTAGCACATCCGATTATGTGCCAACCGACGTGCAACGTCATTCTATCATCAACTACCCGCAACTCTCAGCCAAACAAATGGAAAAAATACTGTTCCGTAACAATCTCAGTTATTTTTTGAGCCCTCGGTTTGTGCTCAAACAGATTGTGCGGTTCAAAAGTGTTGGAGAGTTTAAGTCAGCCCTCAAAGCATTATGGGTGAAACTTTTCGGAGTTGCCAACCAACAATAACACATTCTCGCCATGCCTCTATTGTCGATAGTAATACTAACATGGAACCAAAAGGACACCACGCTCAAGTGCCTCAAGTCACTTGAGCCGACCATTGCCCATATCGACACCGAAATAATAGTTGTCGATAACGGCTCAACCGACGGCACGGCAAAAGCGATAGAGCAAGTTATGCCACAAGCCATCCTGATTAAAAATTCACTCAATGCAGGAGTGGCAGCAGCCCGAAATCAAGGCATCAGCAAAGCCAGCGGCAAGTACACCCTCATTCTCGACAACGACACAATTGCCAACCACTCGGCAATTGATGCTATGCTTACGCACCTCAACACCCACCCTAACACTGCTGTGGTTGCCTGCCGTCTTGTTAATGCCGACAACACCACACAACACTCCTGCAAACCATATCCCGGTTTGCTAATTAAAGCAGCAAATGTGCTTGGCATCAAAATCAAACAGCAACAATTCCCTACCGACTCCGAAGGAGTGTTGCATCCCACCTATGTTATCGGTGCATGCCAAATGATACCGCGACAAGTATTTGACCACATTGGACTTCTCGACCAACATATTTTCTACGGGCCGGAAGATGCCGACTTTTGTCTTCGTGCCACCAAAGCAGGCTACACAATAGATTATCTCCCTCACCACACAATTCAACACCTGCACCGCAGAACCACTACACACAACATTTTTTCACCTCTTGCCCGCAAGCACTTTTTCGCCTTACTCTACTTCTATCGTAAACACAACCGTTGGTTATAACACCCCGTTTATAATCTTTTCACATTATTGCCCTAATTATATCAAAAATAATTCGTTGCTTAATGTATATTGTAGCAGAAAAATCGTTATCTTTGCAACTATAAAACATGTATTAGCCAAAATATAGGTTTTTGTATTGCGATAGGTTAAAAATTTATTCACTTTAATCATATAATTAACTACTTAAACAATGGTAAATTATAAAGATCTTGGTCTTGTAAACACCCGTGATATGTTTGCAAAGGCTATTAAAGGCGGATATGCAATTCCTGCTTTTAACTTCAACAACATGGAGCAACTTCAAGCAATCATCAAGGCTGCTTCTGAGACAAAATCTCCAGTTATTCTTCAAGTATCGAAGGGCGCTCGCAACTATGCTAATGCCACTCTGCTTCGCTACATGGCACAAGGTGCTGTTGAATACGCTAAAGAACTCGGTTGGGCAAACCCACAAATCGTGCTTCACCTCGACCACGGCGACAGCTTTGAACTTTGCAAGGACTGCGTTGACTGCGGTTTCTCTTCAGTTATGATTGACGGTTCTCACCTTCCATACGAAGAAAACATCGCCCTCACCAAGAAGGTTGTTGAATATGCTCACCAACACGACGTTACTGTTGAAGGCGAACTTGGCGTATTGGCTGGCGTTGAAGACGAAGTGTCGAGCGACCACCACACCTACACCAACCCTGAAGAAGTAATCGACTTCTCTACTCGTACTGGCTGCGACAGTTTGGCTATCTCTATCGGCACATCGCACGGTGCTTACAAGTTCACTCCTGAACAATGCACAAAGGACGAAAACGGCAAGCTCGTTCCTCCTCCATTGGCATTCGACGTTTTGAAAGCAGTTGAAGAAAAACTTCCTGGATTCCCAATCGTTCTCCACGGTTCTTCTTCAGTTCCTCAAGACGAAGTTGAAACTATCAACAAGTTCGGTGGTGCCCTCAAGGCTGCTATCGGTATTCCTGAAGAATGGCTCCGCGAAGCTGCTAAGAGCGCTGTTTGCAAAATCAACATCGACTCTGACAGCCGCTTGGCTATGACTGCTGCCGTTCGCAAAGTGTTCGCTGAAAAACCAGCTGAATTTGACCCACGTAAGTACCTCGGTCCAGCTCGCGACAACATGGAAAAACTCTACAAGCACAAAATCATCAATGTGCTCGGTAGCAACGGCAAGGCTGAATAATCTCTGATTTATTCAATCCTTACATATAAAAGATGGGAAAAACCAAATAATTAGGGTTTCTCCCATCTTTTTTTGTTTACATCTCCCATCGTAGACAAGATTTCCACACCGAATGGTCAGCAACAATTTCATCGACATCAACAGTCTGACTTGCAACAATGTAAACGCAAGCCACAATCATCTATTCGAGTCATCATTTTGGATATCTTTCAATAATTGTTGTCTAATCCAAACTATTTTTGTAATTTTGCATCACCATAAAAGGTAGCGGGATGTAGCTCAGTCCGGTTTAGAGTACTCGTCTGGGGGGCGAGTGGTCGCAAGTTCGAATCTTGTCATCCCGACAACAACACCGATTATCCGTTTTCATACTGATATTCGGTGTTTTTTATCACAAACACAATATATTATAATTAACTTTTTTACGCCACATGTCAGTTTTCAGAGTATTACTATCAATTATTTTTCCGCCGTTAGCAGTGTTAGACCGCGGATGCGGTTCAATACTCATCGTATTCATCCTCACTATTTGCGGATGGGTGCCTGGCGTTATTGCTGCTTTGGTTATCCTTAACAAACGATAATCAATAAACACCTCTAAACAAAAACAAATAATCCGCACTGTTCAACCCTAATGAACAATGCGGATTATTTTTATCGGTGCTCTAAAAGGCTTCAGTCAACGCACTCATAGCCGAGTTCACGAATCTTGGCTACAACAACATCATCAGCCACATCGCCATCAACATACGCGATTCCTTTTGCCAAATCAACCTCAACGTGAGTCACTCCATCGAGCGCCGACAATCCTTTCTGCACATTTGCTTGGCAATGCACACACATCATGCCTTTTACTTTGTATTCTTTAGTCATATTGTTTATTTTAATTGATTTCGATTTAATAACAGTGTCAATAGCCGAATAAACCATCAGTGCTAACAGCACAATGCTGCACACACTGTTGAACCACGACACACAATGCTCACAACCCACAGTATATCCCGACAACGACGGCACAAACCACTGGGCAGGCAACACATAATCAATCACCAATCCAAATGCAACTGCACCGCCAATTATCGATGCAAGATATGCCCATGTGGCTTTGCTGCCAAACGAACGCCGCACCACCAACACCGAGGCAAAATTGGCAGCAGGTCCAGCCATAAGAAGCACAAACGCAGCGCCTGGCGACAGCCCCTTCAGCATCAACGATAAAGCAATTGGAATCGACCCTGTGGCACAAACATACATTGGCACCGACACAATCAACACAACAAACATGTTGAGCAGCGGGTTTTGCGCATAACGGGCAAAAAAATCGTCGGGCACAAGCACCGTAATCAGCGCTGCCACCACAAGACCTATCACCAGCCATTTGCCTATGCTTTTCATCATCGACACAAAGCCATATTTCAACGAATCCAACAATTTGCCGAAAAAGCCGCTTGCAACAGCGTCGGTGTTACAGCCATCAGTGCATGCACCGATTTGAGCAGCTCCATCAAGATTGTCTTCTTCAACAGCAGCAACCATTCTGCCACCCAAAAGCGACGTAACCAATGCTGCCACGGGCCGCAAAACAGCAAACCCGAGTCCCAACAATGAGTAAGTGGCAGCAATGCTATCCACACCTGTTTGGGGAGTGGCTATCAAGAACGATGTTGCCGAAGCACGCGACGCCCCGTTGTTGCGCAGCGACACTGCCGTGGGCAACACGCCACACGAGCACAACGGCAACGGTATGCCAAACAGCGCGGCTTTCACTGTTGAACGCCAGTCATTGCCCGAAAGGTGCTTTGCATACATCCTGTTGGGCACAAAACCATGAAGCAATCCCGCCATAAAAAAGCCAAGCAGCAAATATGGCGACATTTCGTTGAGGAGCATTATAAATGTATCAAAGAGATTCATAATCCTAAAGTTTTTTCATCTATTCTCTGATACAAAATTACACTTATTTTGCCCTTGTGGAATTATACAATTCTCACTATCTGTTGCACAATTTTGCAATCAAGCCGCAAAACTCATGTCACACATCGGTAATAGCCTTTCGCTCTGCCGAACCCGACCTGTATTCGGTGGGCGTGACGCCTGTAACCTGCTTAAATTGTCGCGACAAGTGCGCCGTGCTCGAATAGCCAAGTTGATATGCTATTTCCTTAAGCGACAATTCGTTATACCCAAGCAATTCTTTCACCCGCTCTATTTTATGTGCAATATAGAATTTCTCAATCGTGCGCCCCTCGTGCGCAGTGAAGAGCCGCGACAGATGCGAATAATCCGCGCCGAGCGATGCGGCAAGTTCTGTGCTCAGGTTATCATTGCCACCATTGCGTGCCAATTCTATCACCTTTGCCTTTATCTGTTCCACAACAGCAGCATCGCGACCTGACACTATCTCAAACCCCACCTCACGCAGCCTGTTGTTGAGTTCCGCCAACACTTCGCCATCAACATCACCCTCTGTTTCCACCCTGCCAAGCGACACCGATTGCACTGCAATATTCATTGATTGCAGCACTTCACGCACCACCATTAGGCAACGAGGGCACACCATATTTTTCACCGTAAGAACCATCTTTTCACTATCTCAACAATATCAAGCGTTTAGCATTACCCACAATCCATAACACATCGTGAGGCTCAAACACATCCTCGCCCGTAGGTTTTATATAAACCGAGCCTCGCTGTATTGCCACCAGCAACGAGGCATAATCGTCGCGCAGCCGTGCCTGAGCCACAGTTTTGCCAATCACAGGCGATGTTTCCGACAATTCGATGTGCATAAATTCCACTTTCTTTTTATCGTAAGTAGCATCCATTGCCACGCTTGTTTTTTCCACCACCGGCAACAAGCATTGTATCTGTTCGTCAGTACCGATAACTGCAAGGTTATCGCCCGGGAATATCCGCATTTCGCCCGTAGGCACCGGGTAGTAACTCGACCCTCGCGTAATGCTCACCACATTCACGCCATAGCGTTTGCGGATGTCGGAATTTTTAAGTTTCTCGCCAACAAACGGACAATCGTTTCCCACTCTCATAAATGCCATGTGCAAGTCCGACACTAAATTGTTCTCTTTACCGCTTCTGTAAAGTTCCCGTTCGTTGAGGTTGCTCAAAAACTTCGATTCGATGCTGAACATTCGCTTGCGCAGTCGACGCGAAAACGTAACCAACGACAGCAGCACAATGCCAACAGCACTCCACAGCACGGTGGTTTTAGTGAATATGGTGTGAATATACACCAAAACGAAAACACTTACAAACACTATTCTGAACAGCGACATCACCACCAATGGAACATCGCTGCGACGGCCCGAAATCTCAACCAGTTTCTCATACTCGCTGCGGCGCGTGCACGGCGCAGCCAATGCAAACAGAAACGGAGCCATTACACCCAGCGTAACCACCATCGACACAATCAATCCGTTTTTCCGTCCCAGCCAGTCAACTAACAACGGCTCAAGATAATTGTGCGAGAAAATTATTATAGTCGACAAAATCGAGGCATAAAGCAAACTGCGCCACGAGTACCTAATGGCAATGGCTTTCCACAACGCCTTCGATTCACTCTCTGCCTCCTTTTCGCTATATCGGTCGAGCAAGAATTTCAATCTGTCGGGCAAATGCTTTGCCACCATCTCATAGCACGGGTCGGATGCCTTAATGAAATATGGAGTGAAGAATGTGGTAATCACCGACACAGCCACAACTATTGGATACACATTGTTGTCGAGCACACCAAGCGACATACCCATCGATGCTATGATAAACGCGAATTCACCTATCTGCGTAAGGCTGAACCCCGACTGCATGGCTATCCTCAACGGCTGTCCGGTGATGAGCATACCAACCGTGCCAAACACTATCATTCCCAATATCACCACAATCGACAGGATGGCTATCGTGCCCCAATACTGAGATATTATCGACGGATTCACCATCATGCCCACCGAGATAAAGAACACCGCGCCAAACAAGTCTTTCACCGGCTTCATCACATTTTCAATGCGCTCGGCTTGAATGGTGCCTGCCAATATCGAACCCATCACAAATGCACCCAATGCAAGCGAGAAGCCCGATTTCACCGAGAACACAGCCATGAGCAAACACAATCCCATTGATATCACAAGCAGCATTTCATCGTTGATTGAACGTGCCACACGTTTGAAAAAAGACGGCAAAACAAACACTCCCACAGTGAACCATATCACCAGGAACAGCACCAATTTTAGCACACTCATCATCAACTGCTCGCCTTCAACCGAATTGTTGATGGCAACCGACGACAGCAACACCATCATCACCACCGCGAACAAATCTTCACACACCAACACTGCCAGCACCAACGATGTGAACTTTCGCTGACGCATCTGCAAATCGTTGAACGCCTTTATGATGATTGTGGTTGACGACATCGACAACATTCCGCCCAAAAACAGGCTATCGATATTGCCGAAATCAAGCATCTTGCCCGTGGCGAAGCCAAGCGACATCATTCCCATCACTATTATCAGCGCCGTCACCACTGCCGAACCGCCCACGTTCATCAATTTCTTGAAACTGAATTCCAGCCCCAACGTGAACAGCAGCACAACAATGCCTATCTGCGCCCAAAACTCTATATTCGCCTCGTTACCCACCGAGGGAATCAGCGACATGTGAGGACTTGCCAAAAAGCCCGCCACTATATATCCCAACACCACAGGCTGCTTCAACTTCTTGAATATCAGCGTCGACAATGCCCCAAGCACAAGTATCAAAGCCAAATCGGAAATCAGACTCTCCACCGTAACACCATTCATAGCCTCGGCTGTGCCCACATCGCTAACGGCATCTCCGCACGACGCAATCGCAATCAGTATGCTGCTAAAACAATTCAAAAACATCATATTCGCTGTCTTTTATACGAAACTTCTCTCACTAATTATTTCTTTACAAAGATAGCAATAATCCACAAAAAGTTATTGACCGATTATTATTAAAAAGTGTCACCACTTTTTATGCCTGCACAACTTCTGCGCTATTGATAATGCCATTTTTTATAAGTATTTTTGCATAAAAATTTCAGATACAGATTTATGTCAAGAAGCAACGAAGAATTACAAGGAGTGACTCTGTTGGGCAACCAAGGCACAAAATACGCTCAGGACTATGCTCCTGAGGTGTTAGAGACGTTCCCAAACAAGCACCCCGAAAACGAATATTTGGTGACTTTCAACTGCCCCGAGTTCACCACGCTTTGTCCAAAAACCGGGCAGCCTGACTTCGGAAAAATCATCATCAACTACATTCCGCGTCAACGAATGGTAGAAAGCAAAAGCCTAAAACTCTATCTGTTCAGTTTCCGCAACCACGGCGACTTCCACGAAGATTGTGTGAACATTATCATGAAAGACCTCGTGAAACTCATGGACCCACGCTATCTTGAGGTTGTGGGAGTGTTCATGCCTCGCGGCGGCATTTCAATCTACCCGTTTGCCAACTATGGTGATGATGAGCATCAGGACATGGTGCGCCAACGCATGCTGGCAATGTTCCGAAACCAGTAAATTGAATAAAGTATATTTCACTTAACAGATTATGGCAAAAGACGCAGTAATAGTTCTTTCCGGAGGCATGGATTCAGTAACTTTGCTCCACGACTACAAAGACATCATAGCTTTAGCAGTTACGTTCAACTACGGTTCAAACCACAACAAACGCGAAATTGAATATGCCAAACTGCATTGCCAGCGTCTTGGAATAAAGCATATAATCATTCCTCTCGATTTCATGCACACCTATTTCAAGAGTTCGCTGCTCGAAGGGGCTGACGCCATCCCCGAAGGGCATTATGCCGACAGCAATATGAAATCAACTGTGGTGCCTTTCCGAAACGGCATCATGCTTGCCATTGCGTGCGGAATTGCCGAAAGCAACAAACTCACCCGTGTGCTCATTGCCAACCATTCAGGCGACCACACAATCTATCCCGACTGTCGACAGCAATTCATCGATGCCATGTCGGCAGCCATGACCAACGGAACTTATGAGGGCGTGCACATTTTTGCGCCCTACACCAACATATCAAAGGCTAACATCGCCCAGCGAGGTGCTCGCATAGGAATCAACTATGCCGAAACCTATTCGTGCTACAAAGGCGGTGAAAAGCATTGCGGCAAATGCGGAACCTGCATTGAGCGACGCGAAGCGCTTGCCGAAGCCGGTGTCACCGATACCACCACCTACGAAGAATAAAAAAAGTAAAAAAAACGGTTTCGATTGACCCTATTTTTTCACATCTGATAATGTGCATCCTTTAGGTCATCGAATTAAAAACATTGATTTATGTATTATGTAACTAAGAAACTTGAGATTTCTGCTTGTCACAAACTCTCGCTGTCGTACGACAGCAAATGCTGCAACATGCACGGCCACAATTGGATTATCACTGTGCACTGCAAAGCAAAGGAATTGAATGTCGACGGCATGGTGTGCGACTTCACTCACATTAAAAACAGTATTACTGAAAGCCTCGACCATCAAAACCTCAACGACGTTCTTCCATTCAATCCCACAGCCGAAAACATTGCACGTTGGATTGTCGACCTCATTCCGCAGTGTTACAGAGCAGACGTTCAAGAATCTGAAAACAATATAGCAAGTTATGTGGAAGATTAACGAAATATTCTATTCTATCCAAGGCGAAGGTTTCCACACCGGCACACCTGCCGTGTTCATTCGTTTCTCGGGATGCAACCTCAACTGCTCGTTTTGCGACACCAAACACCAGGAAGGCAAAACCATGTCGCTCTACGAGGTGATTAACGAGGTGAAACGCTATCCCAACGCTCGCATGGTGGTGCTCACCGGAGGCGAACCGTCGCTTTTCATCAATCAAGCCCTAATTGATGCGCTTAAACGCACAGGCAAGATGGTGGCTATCGAAACCAACGGCACTCACTCTTTGCCCGAAGGCATCGACTGGATTACACTTTCGCCTAAAAGCAGTTTTGCCGGTGGCGACTCGGCTCCCGTGGTGCTCACCGAATGTAACGAACTCAAAGTGGTGTATCTCGGTCAGGACCTTAAGCAATATGCCAACATCAAAGCCGAGCACCGTTTCTTGCAGCCTTGCTATTGCGACGACGACGACATTCGGAAATACACCATGCGCTCATGCCTCAATGCCGTGCTCAACTCATCCACTTGGCGGCTCTCGCTCCAAACACAAAGAGTGTTAGACATAAAGTGAAACACTTTGCCTAACACAATAATGCCACTGCGCTAATCCGCATTGACTTTTTTTCAGTATCTTTGCATTCTGAACATCAAGTATTGCAAACATTTGATTTTATCAACCACAATATCTCATCACAATGCAAGAAAAAATCATCATTCTTGATTTCGGTTCACAAACCACCCAACTCATTGGCAGACGTGTGCGCGAACTGAATATGTATTGCGAAATCGTGCCCTACAACAAGTTTCCCCACAACGATTCTTCGGTGATTGGCGTGATTCTTTCGGGAAGTCCGTTCTCGGTCTACGACGAAAAGGCGTTTAAGGTTGACCTGAGCAACATCCGTGGCAAATATCCTATTCTTGGCATCTGCTACGGCGCTCAATTCATGGCTTACACCAACGGCGGAAAAGTGGAACCGGCAGGCACTCGCGAATACGGACGTGCCCACCTCAGCACTTTCGATGCGCAAAACCCTCTCCTTAAAGACATTCGCGAAAACTCGCAAGTGTGGATGTCGCACGGCGACACCATCACCGCTATCCCAAACAACTTCAAGATTATTGCCTCCACTCAAAAAGTGGCTATCGCTGCTTATCAGGCTGAGGGCGAAAAACTTTGGGGAGTGCAATTCCACCCCGAGGTGTTCCACTCGCAAGACGGCACTCAACTGCTCAAAAACTTTGTGGTTGACATCTGTGGCGGAAAACAGGACTGGAGTGCCGCATCGTTCATCGAAAGCACTGTTGCACAACTGAAAGAAACTCTCGGCAACGACCGCGTGATTCTCGGTCTTAGCGGCGGTGTCGATTCGTCGGTTGCCGCTGTGCTGCTCAACAAAGCCATTGGAAAAAACCTCACCTGCATTTTCGTCGACCACGGTATGCTTCGCAAAAACGAGTTCCAAAACGTGATGCACGACTACGAATGTCTCGGGCTTAACGTCATTGGCGTGGATGCAAGCCGTAAATTCTTCAGCGAACTTGCCGGTGTTACCGAACCCGAAAAGAAACGCAAAATCATAGGCAAAGGTTTCATTGATGTGTTCGATGCCGAAGCACAAAAAATCACCGATGCAAAATGGCTCGCTCAAGGAACTATCTACCCCGACTGCATCGAATCGCTTTCAATCACCGGAACCACCATCAAGAGCCACCACAACGTGGGCGGTCTGCCTGAGAAAATGAACCTCAAACTATGCGAACCGCTTCGTTTGCTTTTTAAAGACGAAGTGCGCCGTGTGGGTCGTGAACTTGGCATGCCCGAACACCTCATCAAGCGTCACCCATTCCCCGGTCCTGGTTTGGCGGTCCGCATTCTTGGCGACATAACTCCCGAGAAAGTGCGTATCCTTCAAGATGCCGACGATATCTTCATTCAAGGTCTGCGCGACTACAAAGTGAAATTGCAGGGCGAAGAGGCTCGCAGAGTGCTTGCTGCCGGAATCCCTGCCAATATGACTAACGGCGAAATCGAGGTGTCGCTCTACGACCAGATTTGGCAAGCGGGCGCTGTGCTCCTGTCAACCGTCCGTTCGGTTGGCGTGATGGGCGACGAACGCACCTACGAACACCCGGTTGCTTTGCGTGCCGTGACCAGCACCGACGCCATGACTGCCGACTGGGCTCATCTGCCTTACGACTTTATGGCTAAGGTGAGCAACGACATCATCAACAAGGTGAAAGGCGTTAACCGCGTTTGCTACGACATCTCGTCGAAGCCACCGGCAACCATCGAATGGGAATAATCATCACTTAGCGATTTTATTCATCACCATAAAGGTGTGTGCAAGCGATTGGCTTGCGCACACCTTCATTTTTTTGTTGTCGCATTTCTTCTCATTATCAATCTCATAGACTTTTCACAACTATTTTTAACAAATTCGCCGTGC
>JBJEKD010000009.1:0-59845 GCA_051878455.1 Muribaculaceae bacterium | reverse complement strand
TTACTTTATTAGTTGCTGCAGCACTTAGTCTGTTCACAGCCAATGCAATTGAAACCGTAGATGAACTTGTGGGTTATTATGCAGTTTCTGCATCTTATGAATGTGGTAGATCTGCTGATAGCTGGAGTGATTACACTGATGCATATAAGTCTACAATTTCTAAGACTGGTGAGAATACCATCACCATCAATAATTTCTGTAAGACAGGAGATACATTCACAGGAACTGTTGACACTGCAACAGGAACAATCACTCTTACACCTCAATTTTCAGGCTATTACACTTATTGTGGCGAACCTGACGAATATGGCACCGATGGTTATGGAAGAGGCTTGGCCGACACCACAAAACCTATCGTGGGTACAATAAATGCAGATGGCTCAATCACGTTTAAGTATGTGGCTTCGTATTATTCTGAATCAAGTGAAGAAAATAGAATTTATATGATTTTTACTGATGTATTCACAAAGAGTGCAACACCAGAGTGGACTACACAAGGTCATTATGCTTTCTATGAAATTGATTACGATACATACGAATACAACGAAACACCAACATTCGTGGGCGAAGGCACCATTTTAAAGTATACTGATGAAGACGCAGAAACTTTAGGTTATCAATATGAGATTAGGATTAGCCGTATGACTCCAGATGCTATTTACTTTGATACAGATGAAGATATTATAGAAATAAAGAACGAAGATCTCTACACTTATGATGGATATAGCTATCTCGATTGCTACTATTTTGTGCCTAATTACGCATATAGTTTGGTGACATTCTCTCCAGAGGAAGATGATAATTACTTTGAAAGCACTGGTGAATCTGGAGGTTTGGTGGATCTGACTGCTTATTTCTATCCTGACTATTATGATTACTATACCTATTACGGTGGCAAATTCGAATTTGCATGGGGCGAGTCTGATGCAGTAACTACCATTAAGGCTGACAAGGAAGACGAAAATGCTCCTGTATTCGACATTATGGGCCGCAGGGTAACCGACACCACCGCTCCTGGCATTTACATCAAGAACGGTAAGAAATTTATTGTATTCTAATCTTATTTCATAATTATAGAAAAAACTTGTCCCGGATGATGCTTCAAAAGCATCGTCCGGGACACTTATTTTCATTAAACCCGAATGAGAGCGAATGTTAGCGGTGCACCGTGATGGTGTATTCGGCTTTGAAGTGTTCGCCTGCCGGCAGATGGTTCATCCACGGGCGTGATGCGAAGTCGCCCTCATAGTTCATATAGTCGCAGCGGCCATACCAAGGTTCAATGCACACAAACGGGCAATCGGGGTGTGCTTTCACTGGAGCCCAGAGCGCCAGCAATGGAGCATCAAAATCCACGTCGATGTATGGCTGGTGCTGTTTGTCCACAATGCCTACTCCAGTGAGTTGGTTATTTTCAAAAATATAGGTGTCAGGACCGAACGCCGATGGCGTGATAGCAAGCGTGTCGCCACAATCGGGCTTAAATTCAACCACCTCGGTGGCGGCGCATCCTTTCTCGGCAGGATGGATGAAATAAAGCGGTTTGTTGCCATTGAAAGTGAAGTAGCCTCGCGGAGCAGGGTCGGCAGCGTTGAAATCGGGCAGCACGAAAGCCGGATGCGCGCCAATCTGGAAGTGCATAGCCCCGTTGCCGGTGTTTTCAACATCCCAACTCACCGTCACTTTGTTGCCGTCGATTCGGTAACCTATTGTGAGGCGGAAAGGGTAGGGGTATTTGGCAAGCGTTTCTTGGTTGCTTTCGAGAGCAAAAGTGGCGCTGACGTCGGTTTTCTCAACAAGGGTGAAATCCATGTCGCGGGCAAATCCGTGCTGCGGCAGGCTATATTCGCGGTTAAGCACACGGTAGCGGTTTTCCCACACGCGACCCACAATGGGGAACAGAACGGGCGAATGGCGTGCCCAAATTGCCGGGTCGGCATTCCACAGGTGTTCGTTGCCGTTCTTCACTATGCTGCATAGTTCGGCACCATGCAGTTTGATGGCAATGTCGATAACGGAGTTAGAGAGTTGTATCATGTTTTATTGTTATGAGGTTAATGCTACAAATTTAGTTAATTCGGGCGATTTGGCAATTTTATTTGGCGAAAAAGCCGAGGATGACCGCCTAAAAAATCGGCGGAAAATTTTTTGACGTTTTGAAACTTGATATTCGATAAATATCATTATTTTTGTAGAATATTAACGGCTGAAGCAACGATAAATGCTTTAACTGATGTGGCAATTTGCGCAGGCTTAGTGTTAATGGATGGTGATAGCGGTTCTGTTTGTTTACCTGAGTCTAAAAAAAACGAAACCATGAATTGTTTGCCCGTCGGCGTGTAAATATGGTTGATGAGCATGATGAAATAACTATGAAGTGGCTATTGGCTTACATATCAGCGTCGGTGGTGATGCAACTGTTGTTTGGCAACGTCGACGTTTCATTCTTCTCCTTCCCCATCGATTTGGTGCTTGGAGTGGCAGGCGTGGCATTACTGCTTGTTTTTGAGCGCGAGTGGGGCAGCAAAAAGTTCATGATAGAATTCCGTTCGGCACGGATGGCATATATTCTGCTGGCACTCGTGGCGTGTGCGTGTGTGGCAGGAGGCTTGATTCCTGCGTTTGCCCAATTCACCACGAGTGTTCCGTTTGTTGCATTGCTTGTTGCGCTGCTTGCTCATCTCACACTTGTGCTGATTAATCGGTTGCGTAGGTTTTCTTTCAGGCGCGACGGCGCGTTTGTCAGTGTGCATCTGGGCATATTGATTGCGCTGTATGGCGGCATGGCGGGCTCGGCGGACACTCGGCAGATGAACGTGTTGCTGGGTTGTGGCGAAGACGTTTCGACGGCTTACGATGCCAAAGGGTGCACTTATCCGCTTGGCTATACTTTGCGCATGCTGAAGTTTGAAATTGAGCGCAGCGAAGCCGACAACTCGCCCGTTCAATACCGGGCAACGCTGCTTGTCGACGGCAAGCCGTGCGAGTTGGCTGTCAACAGTCCGTATGCCAAGAGTTTCGGCGAAGATATTTACCTGATGAATTATCATCTCAACAATCAAGGCAGCGATGTGGCTTGTTGCGTGGTTCAGATAGTGCGCGAACCCTGGAAATATGTGATGCTTGCCGGCATAGTGTTGCTGCTTGTGGGCGTGATGTGGAGTTTAAAAACCGTAGCAGTGGAGGGCAAGGTATGATAACGTGGAGCGTCTTTGTGCCGTTTTCGGCTGTTGCGGTGGCATTGTGGCTTACGGGCGCGGTGGCTGCGCTGCGCTGCAAGGCGGCAGTGAGCAGACTGTGTGTGGTTGCCACTGCATTAGGCATTGTGGCTTATGTGGCGTTTATAGCCGGTTTGTGGGCAAGTCTGGGCCGTCCGCCGTTGCGCACGCTTGGCGAAACGCGCCTGTGGTATTCGCTGTTTATGATAGTGTCGGGGTGGATAGTGTACATAAGGTGGCATTACAAATGGCTGCCCATGTTTTCGCTTGTGGTGGCTACGGTGTTTATCGTGATAAACATTTGCCGCCCTATGCTGCACGACCAGAGCCTTATGCCAGCATTGCAAAGTGCATGGTTTGTGCCGCACGTCACGGTGTATATGTTTTCCTACAGCCTGTTTGGCTGCGCTTTTATGCTTGCAGTGGCAGGATTGTGGCGAAAAACCGGCAGTTACCTTGCTTCGACCGACAGCCTGGTGAAGATAGGCATGGCTTTTCTCACCTTTGGCATGCTTTCGGGCTGCATCTGGGCAAAACAGGCGTGGGGCAACTATTGGACCTGGGACCCCAAAGAAACTTGGGCTGCGGCAACGTGGTGCGTCTATTTGGTGTATGTTCACCTGCGGGTGCATTGCCGCAGTGGTGAACGCAGAACGGCGGCGTATGTATGGCTGATAATAGGGTTTGTGCTGTTGCAGATGTGCTGGTACGGCGTGAACTTCTTGCCCTCGGCATCACAGAGCCTTCACAGTTATACTAATTGAAAAAACTCGAGAGATATAATATATATACATTTTGTAACAAAAACGTTGTCTATGAAAAAATCAAGTAAAATCATCGTGGCGGGAGCCGTGGTAGTGGTGGGCTTGGCAATAGTCTATCGCGCCGTAAACCGAACTCCCGACCAGTCGTTACCTGCCGATGAGCAGATAACGCAAATCTTGAATGACGGCGGGTGTGTTTTCTGTCACTCCGAAAACCCCGACCTGCCATTCTATGCTTCGTGGCCTGTGGCAAGTTCAATGATTGAGGCACATGTGGGCGAAGGCTATAAGATGTTCGACATCGAGCCGATGATGACAGCCATTGCCGAAGGCAAGGCTGTGAACGAAGTTGACTTGGCAAAGGTGGAAAAGTGCGTTGCCGATGGCACAATGCCTTTGGCATCGTATTACCTTGCTCACTGGGGCTCATCGCTCACCTCGTCGAAAACCGAAATGGCACTTGCCTGGGTGAAGGCTCATCGTGAGCAGTTCTATCCCAACGACCTCGCTGCCGAGGAATTTAAGAACGAGCCTGTGCGCCCGATTCCTGATTCGGTTGCCGTCGACCCTGCTAAGGTGCTTTTGGGTAAGGCTTTGTATCACGACACCCGACTTTCGGGCGACAACACCGTTTCGTGTGCAACATGCCACGCCATTGAATCAGCCGGCGTCGACAATCATCAGTTCTCTGATGGTATAGACGGACAGGTTGGCGGTATCAACGCGCCAACGTCGTATAACGCAGTGTTCAACTTTGTGCAATTCTGGGATGGCCGTGCCGCTACGCTTGCCGAGCAGGCTGCCGGACCGCCGCTAAATCCGGTTGAGATGGGCTCGAAATCGTTCGACGAGATTGCCGAGCGTTTGGCTGCCGATGCCGAGTTTGCAAAGAGTTTCCTTGCCGTTTATCCCGAAGGCTTTAACCAAAACACCATCACCGACGCCATCGCCGAGTACGAAAAGACATTGCTCACACCTAACAGTCCGTTCGACCGTTATCTGAAGGGTGAAAAAGAAGCCCTCAGTGCCGACCAGGTTGAAGGTTATGCGTTGTTTAAGGAATACAAGTGCGCCACCTGCCACGTTGGTGTGATTATGGGTGGACAGTCGTATGAACTTATGGGTCAACGCGACAACTACTTCAAAGACCGCGAAGTTAACGCCAAGTCGGGTCTTACCGACTCTGACAACGGCCGTTGGGCACAGACCAACAACGAGCGCGACCGCTATCGTTTCAAAACTCCAACCTTGCGCAACGTGGCTCTCACTTGGCCGTATTATCACGACGGCAGTGTGCCAACGCTTGAAAAGGCAATTGAAATGATGTCGCAATATCAAGTTGGCCGCATAATGCCAGAGGCTGAAGTGGATAAGGTGAAAACATTCCTCGATGCTCTCACGGGCGAATATCAGGGTGAAACACTCACCAACATTAACTCGAAGTGATGTGTTGAGGCTTTAGCCTTTGCAAGAAAATAATCAAGGTGCGTTGAGCGTGAACATTTGCGCGTAACGCACCTTTTTTTGTGCCTATGTTTAGGCGTAGCGATTAATTTGCCGATAGCCGGTGCTGTGGGGTTGTCGGATGGGCGAGAGCCGGTAGATGCAGCCTATGGGGCGAGTGCCAGTTGATGCAGCCTATGAGGCGAGTGCCGGTAGGCGGCTGCGGAATTAAAAAAACTCCCGGCTTGCGTGGGCAAGTCGAGAGTGCGCGCGTCCATCTGTTTGGTGGACGGTGATGTCTTGCGGTGAAAAACTTATTGCTTTTCAAACTTAAAGCCGGCGTACATTCCCTTGTAACTGTTGAGCAGAGAAGAAATCGACGAAATGGTGCCGTTGCCGGTGTAACTTGAAATCGACGACAACAAAGTGCTAAGTTTGCTGATGTCGAAAGTGATGCTCAGTTGAGTGCCTTTTTGGACGTAAGCAGTCACTTGGCGCAGTTTCGACGAGCCGAGTGCGCTGAAGTTAAACACTATTGTGCCGTCGGTTGTGCCTTTGGTTACAGTGCCTGATGTGGTACGGCCGTTTTTGAAAGTCATAGTGTATTTGTCGTCGTCCTCAAAAGTGATGGTGAATTCGTCCATGTTTGCTGCATCGTAGTATTTCTGAAGTTTTTGCTCGATAGCGGCTTCGGCAGCAGTTCCGCCTGCCTTTTGCAGCAAGTTTTCGCTTTTGAACACGATGGCAGGAGATACCGATTTCCATGTGCCTTTGAGGTCGGAAATTTCCACTTTGTCGGTCGATACGAGTGAGTTTACCACGTTGCCCAAGTCGATGTTCTTAAGGCTCGACAAATCCCATGCCCATGCGTTGGTGCATACAATTGTGGCAAAGAATGCCAGAATAATTGATTTAAGTTTCATAGTTTTAAAAGTAGTAGTTGTCGTTGTTTGAATTTTATTATCGCCAAACCAATGCTTTTCACGAGGTTTTCAAACCTCATGAATTGCATGCGTTTATGCAACGCAAAATTAGCAGAAAACGGCGTTATTGACAAATAATTAATATTATTTATCAGTCGGGCATAGGAGGACACGAGAATGGTTGTTCCGACGTTGAAATGTGGCAATCGACGGAGTTGTTCTTGGCAATTTCGTTATCGATGTTCACAAAATCGGAATTGTTGCTGTGATATTCGGGCACAAATTGTTTAATTGCCAAAATCATATCGTGAGTTTCGCCTTTTTGGGCGAGGCGAATAATCTCGTCAATCACCGGTTTCACGGTGTTGAAGTCGTATTGGTTCACCTTTGCAATCATGATTTTCTCGTTGATGGTTGCGGTGGTGGTTTCGCGGTCGTTGAGCAGTTCCTCATAGAGTTTCTCGCCGGGACGCAAGCCTGTTTCCACAATCTTGATATCCTTTCCGGGACGGAATCCGGCAAGCGAAATCATCTTGGTGGCGAGGTCGAGAATCTTCACTGGTTTGCCCATGTCGAAGATGTAGATTTCACCGCCGTTGCCCATACAGCCGGCTTCGAGCACAAGCGAGCAGGCTTCGGGGATGGTCATGAAATAGCGAATTATTTCGCGGTGGGTGATGGTCACAGGGCCGCCTTTGGCAATCTGGCTGCGGAAAAGAGGAATCACCGAGCCGTTAGAGCCAAGCACGTTGCCAAAGCGTGTGGTGATGAATTGCGTGTGTTTGCCTTGTTTTTGAATTTGGAAAAACAGCGATTGGGTGTAGATTTCGGCAAGACGTTTGGTTGCCCCCATCACGTTTGTGGGGTTCACAGCCTTGTCGGTCGACACCATCACGAATTTATATACACCGTATTTCACTGACAGGTCGGCAACGGTTTTCGAGCCGAGCACGTTGTTCACAATAGCCACCGTGGGGTTGATTTCCATCATTGGCACATGCTTGTAAGCCGCAGCGTGAATCACTATCTTTGGGCGATAGCGCATGAATGCACGTTCCATGTGGTCGTGGTCGGTAACGTCGGCCATATAAGTTACCAAGTCGATTTCGGGGAATTGGTCCTTCATCTCCAGCGAGAGTTCGTGCATAGGCGTTTCGGCTTGGTCGACGCAAATAATGGTTTTGGCGTTATAGGCAGCCACTTGACGCACTATTTCGCTACCAATCGAGCCGCAGGCGCCGGTAATCATAATCACCTCGTTGTGGATGTTCTTGCGCACGAGGGTGTTGTCGGTGATGATTGGAGCGCGTCCCAGCAAATCTTCGATGTTCACTTCCTTCATGTGCGACGACAAGTTTTTCTCTTGATTTTTGTCGCCCGACAGGTCTTCAAGGTTCAGAAGGTCGATTTGGTTGAAGAGAAGCACTTTTATGCCGGTGTTAAGAATAGGTGTGGCAACGTCGCTGCTGAGGATTGACAAATCGGAATTGTCGACAATGAGCGTTGAAATGTTCAAATCTTCGACAAGTTTTTCAAAAGTGTCGGGGTTGAACGAATACACCGGAAAGTTGTTGCGATATGATTTGTTGATGTTGTTTTCGTTGAACGAGAGCAAAGCCACGGGCATGTATTTGCCGTTAATCTCGCTTTGCAGCATATTGGCAATGAACACGGAGTGGAGATTGGTGCCCACAATCATGGCTTTACGGCGTCCGCTGCGGAAGTTTTGCAGGCGGAAGTAGAGATATTTTATTGTGAGCCTTTCGGCGGTCATCAGGCAGAACGAGGTGAGCACCACCAGTGCCAGCCCCCACATGCTGAACCAGGGCGTGCCGCTGGCTTGCTGGGCAATAACGTTCACAATGGTGAGCACAATCATCGACACCACGCAAAGCGTGAGCGTGCGAAAGAGGTCGTTGAGCGCGGTTAATCGTATGATGTAAGCATAACTTTTGCTGAAGAAACTCACGATAAGAAACACACCCACAACCACGCAATAGTTGCGCAGGGTGTCGAACACTGAATCGCTGGAGATGTGAAGCGTATCGGACAAATAAACCAAGGTGAGACTGAGCGTGACAATTAGCATGTCGATAACCAAGATTATCCAACGCGGAGTTGTGCGGTCGCTTAGTGGCTTGAGAAAGTTGAATATTTCATTCATAGAAAAGTCCGTTATGCTTTAGTGTGTTGAACAAAGTGTAGTAAAGTCGCAATCATGCAACGATTGCCTTAAATAGGGCAGTCGGCATAGCCATTAATATTACAATGATGTTAAACATAGGCAAAGGTAGAAAAAAATCATAATATTTTATTAAAATACCTTTATTATTTGAACGAATAAAATGAAAAATAATTGTAACAGTCGTAGCAATTATTTCTGTTTCGGTGTTATCGTTATGTTGCGGTAAAGCATGAGGGCGAATGTGAGATTGTGAAAAATGGCGTGTTGAAAAGTGTTGAAAAATGTGCAAATTTATCTATTTTGATATTTTATGTGCACATTTTGCACCTTAAACAGAAAAGTTTTGAACGAAAATTTCTATCTTTGTAAAGTCTAAATAGATAGATGTAAACCAAAAGATTTCGTGAGGAAAGACAGCATGTGGTTTGTTTTGAGATTTTTGCGAATATAACATCGTGTTGATTTTAGATTCGAGAATTAATTTAATACTAAAAAATATATTTAAAAAAGTAATGAAGCAAAGTTTATTTTGGGTTACAGTGGTGATTGCAATACTGCTGACTTCATGCTCGGGCGATGAGCCTAAGATGGAGGAAGGATATGGCAAATTCAAACCCACCTTCACGGCAGATTACACAGTGAAGGATTCGAGAACTGCTACGAAATCGGCGTCTGTGCCATCGGTGGTGCAGCCCGATGTGAACGACTTTTATGTGCATCTCTCGCGCACCGACGGCTCGGTCGACAAGACCTGGAGCAAGGTGAGCGCAATGTCGCAAACCGAGAAATTTCCGGTGGGCAAGTACAATCTTGAAATGTATTATGGCAACATCAACGATGAAGGTTTCGACAAGCCATACTACTATGGTTCAACTGAATTTACAATCTACGACGGCGAAGTGAGCGAGCCGGAAGTTAAAGCCACGCTGTGCAACACGATGGTTAGCATCGACTACACCGATGCATTTAAGGCTTATTTCACCGACTATGAAACCATTATCCATTCGGGTGGCGGCGACTATATCACTTTTGAAAGCACCGAAACCCGTGCCGCATACGTGAAGCCGGGTAACATTGTTATGAGCATCACGCTCACTAACCGCGAAGGCAACACGGTGACCATCGAGCCGGCGTCAATCGCTAATGCTCAGCCAAAAACTCACTATCGCATTACTTTCGATGTTAATGGCGGTGAAGTGGGCGATGCCGTGCTGGTGATTACGTTCGACGAAACCGTAGAGGACGGTGGCGAAGTGTCAATCACTCTTGGCGATGAACTGTTCAACGCCGAGGAGCCGGCAATCACTGCCGACAATTTCACTTCGGGCGAAACCATCAGCATGATTGAAGGCGATGTGATTGCCAATAGCCCGAAGGTGCATCTGGCTGCAATGGCAGGCTTCAGCGAAGTCACTCTCACCACCCAATCGGAATATCTGCTCGCGCAAGGTTGGCCTGCCGAACTCGACCTCACCAAAGCCACTTCGGCGCAAAAGGCGTTGCTGATGAAATATGGCTTGAAAGTGTCGGGCTTGTGGGGCACATCGGCGTGCACTATGGCGATGGTTGATTTCTCTGAAGTGCTTCCTGCACTGCGTGTCTACAACGGCAGCAGCACCCACTCGTTCACCCTTGTTGCAAAGGATATTCTCACTCGTGTCACCGAACCGGTTACATTCTCCGTATCGGCTCCGTCGGTAATTCTCACCATTCCTTCGAGTGTTACCATCGAACCGGCTGTCACCGAAGTGACTTGCGAGGTGACTTACAGCGGTGTTGATTTTGCCGAAAATGTGCTTATTCAATGTCAAAAGGCCAACGGCACATGGGTGGATTCGGAAATCAAGAGCGTAACTGCTCTTGGCGACAATAAATATAGCGTAACTTTCACTGTTCCGTTGATTGCCGACGACATTCAGGTTCGCGCCATCTATCGAAACGGCGTGAAGACCGTCGATGGTCTGACTGTGGCTCACAACATTCCTTCGCTCACGCTTGCCGTGAACGACTACGACGTGTGGGCTTATAATGCCGCCCTCACTTATTCGTCGAGCAACGAAAACTACGCCGATTTGAACAAGGTGCTTTCGGTTTATCTGTCGTCGGATGGCGGTAAAACATTTGCAGCAGTAAGCCCAAGCAACATCACGGTTGACGGACAAAACATCAGCCTCACCAACTTGAAAACAGGAACGGTTTATCAAGCCAAGATTTCGGTAGCCGGCACTCCTAACATAGCAAGCAACATCGTTTCGTTCTCCACCGAAACTGCCGCCCAAATTCCAAACAGCGATATGGAAAGTTGGAGCACGGTGCAAAACTCAACAGTGAACTCGGCTTATGAGTTTATGCCATATTCCGAGGGTGAAACCGACATCTGGTGGGCAACCAACAGCAAGCGCTCGATGGACGGGAATAAGATTTTTGGAATTTGGTCAGAAGTGGCATTCAGCCCGTGTGTTAGCTACACCACAACCGAAGTTCATGGCGGTTCGCGCGCAGCTCTTATCTACACCTCGGGCCACGGCGGTGGATATGCAAGCACTAGCGCTGTAATTTACACAAAAGGCGCTTTTGCCGGCGAATTATTTATTGGTTCATATACCTATAAAGGCAGTGCTGAGGCTGATGTAGTGTATGGCCACACATTCAGTTCGCGTCCAAAGTCGTTGTCGTTCTGGTATAAATATCAGCCAAAGAACACCGACCACTTTGTTGTGACCGTTGAACTTAAGAGCAACGACACTGTGATTGCCGAAGGCTCCCTCGTATCTGACGATACCTCGGTGACCGATGCCGCATACCGTCAAGCCACCATTGCGTTCAACTACAGCGACCTCACAAAGAAAGCCACTTCAATTAGCGTAAGCTTCAAGTCTACTTATCGTACATCGTTCTCCGACAGCGACTTTGACAAGGCAAGGAGCATCACCTTCCCTAAACCGATGGGCGATTGGAGCGCTCACATGGGTAGCATACTGCTAATCGACGATTTATCACTCACTTATTAATCATCACCCCTGACAATGAAAAAAATATATAACATAATAATGTTGATGGCACTGGCAGCATTCACTTTTGCCAGTTGCGACGACCCAACTTATAGCGGCGGTAACGCCGAAGAAGGGCAACTGAAGATGTCGACTCTCGGCATCGATGTTGATGCCTCGGAGAATGTAGTGACTAAGGCGTCGGTTGACGTGAGCGGTTTCACCGTGCGCATCCTTGATGCCAAGAGCGGTTTGTTGAAGAACTCGTGGATTTTCAGCCAGATGCCTGAAGTGATTACACTTCCTGTGGGCGACTATGCGTTGGAAGTGTATAATGCCGAAGTGAAGGAGGCAGAGTTCGATGCTCCTTACTACTATGCAAAGCAAAACTTCTCGATTGCTAAGAACAAGGTTACTGAACTCAATCCCGTGACTTGCACACTCGAAAACGTGCGTGTGAGTGTGGAATACAGCGAAGCATTGAAGAATGTGATGAGCGACGACGTGATTGTAACCGTGGAGGTGGCTGAAAAGAACACCCTCGATTTTGGCGCAAAAGAAACCCGTTCGGGCTATTTCCGCTACTACGAAACCAACACCACGCTGGTGGCTTCGTTCAAAGGCACCGTTGATGGCGTGTATATCAACGAGGACCACAAGATTATGACTGATGTGGCTCCACGCAAGCACTTCATCATCACTTTCAGTTATAAAGAAACCCCGAACCCCAGCGATGAATCGGGCTCGCTTACAAGCGCAAATTTTACTATAGATGCCACTGTGACAGTGGTGAATGAGACTCGTAATATCGACATCACCGACGAGATTATCGAACCATTCGATTATCTTACCACTTCGGTTTCTAACGTGACTTTTGCTTGCGTTGCAAGTTCGCAAGCGGTGACTGTGAAGTCGTCGTCGGCATGGACTGTTGAAAGCAGCGATGATAGTTGGTGTACAATTAGCAACATCACAAGCGAAGGCTTCACCATCAACGCTACCGCCAACGAAGCCTCGACAAGCCGCACAGCAAACGTGAAAGTCACCATGGGCAATTTGAGCAAGACCATCAAGGTGACTCAGGCTGAATTTAGCGACGTTAAGCCTGCTCCATCGTTCCAGAGCGACAACATCGACCTCGATAACTACAACGACGCATCGGAATTTGGCAGCGGCAAGAAGTCGGCTATTGTGAACATAAGCGCGCCAAACGGTATTAAGAGCCTGTTTGTGAACATCAATTCGGGTACACTCACTTCCGACATCCTCGAAGGTGTGGGCTTGGGCACTCAATTCGACCTTGCTACCGGTAAGGCTCCTGACGGTACCGACTTCACTGAAGGTCTTGTTGGACTCGGATTCCCGGTTGCCGAAGGCGGCACTATGACCATCAATGGTACAGTGTATAATTACGACCCGGTTCTCAATCAAACCGCTGTAGAGTTCAATATCACCGAATTTATGGCATTGCTCGGCATCTATGGTGCTGCAAAACATGATTTTGAACTCACCGTTACCGATAATGCCGGTCTTGTGAGCAAAACAACAATCAAGTTTGAAACTAAATAATAACAACAGGGTATGAAAAAGTTTTTTAATACAATAATGGCACTGTGCATGGTTGCCGGAGTATTGACATCATGCTCTGACGACAAACTCTTCACCGAGGGTGAGGGTGCTGCAAACTTCAGCATTGTTCTCGACGCAGAAGCCAACGTGGCTACTCGTGCAAGCAACGAGGCTGCTCTTGCCGAAAACTGCATCGTTTATATCTACAACACTAAAGGCTTGATACGCAAGTATCGCGGCACAAACAATGTGCCTTCGCAATTATACTTGGCAAGCGGCAACTATCGCATCACGGCGGCTGCCGGCGATAGTGTGCCAGCCTCGTTCACCGACCGCTATTTCAAGGGCGCATCTGATTTCACCATCAGTGCCGGCAACGAAACTCAGGTGAGTGTGCGCTGCCGCATTGCCAACTCGGTGGTTGTGGTTGATTTTGGCAACATCGCCGAAGCACTCAGCGATTATAAGATTGTTGTGAGCAATCAGGGCGGCGAACTTGAGTTCACAAGCGATATGGCTGGCACGAAGGGCTATTTTATGCTCGACGACGGCGAAACATCGCTCAACTGGAAAATAACCGGTACGCAGTTCAACGGCTCGTCTTACGAAAAAACCGGCACTATCGAGAATGTTAAGCCAACTCACCAGTACACCATCAATATGAACTATAGCAACACCCCAACCGAATACGGTGGCGCATTAATCACCATCGAAGTGGCTGAGGAAGAGATTGTAACCAAAGAGGTTGTAATCACTGCTGCACCTAAGTTTATGCTCAATGGCGGACTCGACGTCAACGCCCCTGTGGTGTCGCAACCCGAAGCGTTCGCCAGCAACGTGGCTGTTTACTGCACATCGGCTTGCGCACTGAAGAGCGTTGATGTTAAGGCTGAGAATAGCGTGTTCACTTCGCTGCTCGGTTTGCCCGACGATGAATTTGAGATTTTCTCGATGACCGACAACTATCGCGCTACGCTTGAAAGCGCCGGTTTGACTTATTCCTACGACTATAATGCCGACGAGGATAACGCCGTTGCAAAAATCACCTTTGCAAAGGAGATGCTCAACAAACTTAGTCTTGGCGACTATTACATCAACTTCACTGCAACCGATGTGATGAACAAGGTGCGCACCTATAGCATGCACCTGCAAATCACTGACGCGTCGGTGGGCACAGTGGAAATCAATGTTGACGACGTTTACACTTCGCGTGCAACAATCTATGGAACCGTGCTCAAGAGCGACCTCACCGGCTTGCAGATGCGTTATCGCATGGCAGGCAGCTCCGATTGGACCACTGTTGACGCCACAGTGAGCGGCACCACCATGAGCGCCGAGTTGACAGGCCTTACTGCCGGCACCACCTATGAGTATCAAGCCATTTGCGATGGCTACACCATTGCCGACGTGATGACCTTTACCACCGAGGCTGCCGCTCAGTTGCCTAATAACAGTTTTGAAGAATGGCAGGTGTCGAGCGCGCCTTACCTGATTTATCCTTCAGGCGGTGAGATGTTCTGGGATTCAGGTAACCATGGCTCGTCAACATTGGGTCAGAACGTGACTGTAAGGTCAACCGAAAACGTGAGCGATGGCTCCTATTCAATCGACCTCAAGTCGCAGTTTGTGGGTATCGGTTCTCTTGGTAAGTTTGCTGCCGGCAACGTGTTTGTGGGCAAATACATCCGCACCGACGGCACCGACGGCGTGATTGGTTGGGGACGACCATTCTCTTCGCGACCAGTGAGCCTCACCGGTTATGTGAAGTATTCGCCGGTAACCATCAACTATAATGTTGATGCCGTCACCGGAGCCAACGGCATGGACAAAGGTCATATTTTCATTGTCCTTTGGGATGATTCGAAGGAAACCGACAGCACGAGCGGCGAGTCGTGGCCAAAAATCATCAAGACAAAAGAGAAACAGTTGTTTGACTCCAATTCGGAGCACATTATCGCTTATGGTGAACTGGTTTTAACCGAGGAAACCAGTTTCCAGCAGTTTGAGATTGTGCTCAACTATCGAAGCAACAAAAAGCCGTCGGCAATCATGGTGACTTGCTCGGCAAGTAAATATGGCGACTATTTCTGCGGCGGTGGCGGCTCAGAAATGTGGCTTGATAATTTCCAATTAACTTACGAATGACGAAGCAAATTAGGCTATTAATAGTATTGTTCTTGTTCTTGGGCGCACTTCCTGCCCAAGGACAGGAACATTTTAGTCGTAATATTGAGCAAACGGTGTTTGTTCCTAAAGGACAATGGATTGTGGGACTGAGTGCCAACTACGGGCAAAGCAAGTTCGACAACTATCAGTATTTGGTGATTGAAAACATCGATGGCGACAACTATTCGTTTAAGGTGAGCCCTACGCTTTGCTATATGTTCCAGGACGATTTGGGCATAGGCGGCCGTTTTGTGTATAATCGCACACGCACCAAGATGAACAGCGCCGATTTTGTGCTCTCGAGCGAAGATTCGTTCAGCGTCGACAACCTGTATGCAATCACGCAAAGTTATCACAGCACAGCCTTGTTGCGCCAATATATGAGCCTTGGCAAGTCGAAGCGTTTTGGCATTTTAAACGAGGTGACATTTCGCTACGGCTTGAGCGAATCGAAGTTGGCAAGCGGCTCGGGCGTTGATTTCTCGGGTTCGTTTATGCGCACTCACTCCTTTGGCGTGGGCGTGTCGCCGGGTTTGTGCGTGTTTTTGAGCAACTATTCGGCTGTGGAATTGAATGTTGGTGTGATTGAATTAGGTTATTCTAAAATGCGTCAAACCAGCAACCAGATTCAGGTGGCTAACGCTAAGAGCAAGAGCGCGAATTTCAAGATTAATTTATTCTCAATATCCCTCGGGGTGGCATTCTACTTATGATGAAATTGAAAGACATATTGTGCTTTAGCGTGCTCGCTGTTGCATTGGCTTTGCCAATGTCGGCGAGAGGAGCCGACGCAATGCTCCACGTCAAGAATAATGTGACTGTCAACGACAGCATCGCGGGAGAGTTGGCTGCCGACTTGGAAGAAGACGACTATTTGAACAAGAAAGTGATAGTGGGTAATGACACCATCAGCGTGATTATTCCCGAGCGCAACTATGGGCGTTATCATCGCGGTCTTTACACTCACCTGTTTGTGCCGAAAGGGCAATTCTCTTGCGGTCTGCAAGCATCGTATGGCAGTGTGAGTTCTGAAGACTTGCAAGTGCTAAGTTATATCACCGACATGGATTTCGACGGAACCACCTATTCGTTTAAACCCTATTTGTGCTATTTCTATAATCACAATAAATGTTTGGGTGTGCGTCTGGGCTTTTCTCGAAACGAGTTCAACCTCAACAACTTTTCGGTGGATTTCGACGACGACATCAATTTTGATGTGCGCGACGTGAAGTATTACACCAACAGCACATCGGTTGAATTGTTCCGCCGCAACTACATCGGTCTCGACAACAGCCGTCGCTTTGCCGTGTTCAATGAAGTGGCTTTGAAGTATGGCAGCGGAAGCGGTAAGTTTCAGCGTCTTTACGACGACGAGCCGAAACTCACCGAAACCAAAACCAATGAGTTGCGTCTTGATTTTTCGCCCGGTTTGTGCGTTTTCATTCAGGAGAAAGTGGCATTCAACGTGTCGTTTGGCATCTTTGGATGGTATTATAGGAGCGACAAACAGGTTACCAACGGAGTTGACGAAGGGTCGCGCTCGTCGAGCGGTGCCAATTTCAAAATCAATCTGCTGAACCTGAAACTTGGCATTGCCATTTTCTTATAATAATTTGCAACGAACTATGAAGATTTTCAACAACATATTTTGTCGGATTATGGCTGCGGCGGCAGTGCTGCTGCTTGCATCGGGCTGTTTGAAAAACGATATTCCGTATCCGCTCATTCAGGCGGCTTTCACTTCAATCGAGGCTGAACATCAGGCGGCTACGGCTGTAATCGATGCGAAAAATCAGATGGTTACGCTGCGTCTTGATGAACAAGCCAACTTGAAGCAGGTGATGATTACCAACTACACCATCACCGAGGGTGCGTCTATATCAAACGACATTAAAGGCGGGATAAACCTCAGCAGCGAGCCTTACAGCGTGGTGCTGTCGCTCTATCAGGACTACACTTGGGTAATCGTTGCCGAGCAAACCATCGAACGCTATTTCACTCTTTCTGCACAGGTGGGCAGTTCGATTATCGACGTTCCTGCCAAGCGTGTTGTGGCTTATGTGCCCAAGAGTGCCGATTTGAGCACGGTGCAGGTCAATTCGGTGAAACTTGGTCCAGCTGAAGTGTCGACCATGACCCCTGACTTAAATAATCAGACCTACGACTTCACTTCGCCCGTGAAGGTGAAAGTGAACTACTATAATTCGGTTGAAGAATGGACCATTTATGTTGAGCGTAGCGATGAGGACGTGCAATTGAGCAGCGCCGATGCTTGGACTCGCGTGATTTGGCTCTACGGCAGTGCCGAGGCGGGCAAGACCAACGGTTTTGAATATCGCGAATCGGGCAGCAGCGCATGGATTGAGGTGCCACAATCGCAAATCACTCACGATGGCGGTTCGTTTTCGGCATGCCTGAAAGGGTTGAAGCCGAACACCAGTTACGAATGCCGTGCTACAAGCGGCGACCTCAAAAGCGGCATCACCGAAGTGACCACCGATTCGGAATACACCATTCCGAACCTCGATTTCGACTCGTGGTGGCTCAACGGCAAAGTGTATTGCCCGTGGGAAGAAAACGGCACAGCCTATTGGGACACCGGAAACAAAGGTGCCACCACTTTGGGCAGCAGTAACAGCGTGCCTTCCACCGACTCGTGGAACGGCAGAGGCTATTGCGCCGAACTTAACACCAAGTTTGTGGGCATTGGCGTTGTGGGCAAGTTGGCTGCCGGAAACCTTTTCACCGGCGACTATGTGCGAACCGACGGCACCAACGGTATTCTGCACTTCGGACGTCCGTTCACCGGTCGCCCAACCAAACTGCGAGGCCATTGGAAATGCAACGTGGTGAACATCTCGCACTCGTCGAGCGAATATACTCACCTCAAAGGACAACCCGACACTTGCGTGGTTTATGTTGCGCTCACCGATTGGGACGAACAGTATGAAATTCGCACCAACCCGAGCAATAGGCAACTCTTCGACCGCTACGATGAGCATGTGATTGCCTACGGAACCGTGGAAACAGCCAAAAGCATAACCGACTGGGAGGATTTTGAGGTTACGCTCGAATATCGCGCCACTAACCGCAAGCCAAAGTACATCCTCATTGTGGCTTCGGCAAGCAAATATGGCGACTACTTCACCGGTGGCGACGGCACAACGCTTTGGGTTGATGATTTCTCGCTCGTCTGGGACTATTGATGATTAACCTTGCTCGAAAGGGCGTTGCACATAACGAATTGCCCCCAAGAGTTTTGTTCAAAAACTTTTTGGGGGCAATTTTTATGGTTAGTAGTGAAACGAGTTTCTAATCGGCACAGTGCATTGTGATGGGGTGCGTTCCTTGCACTGGTTTCTCTCTCGAGGGGTTATTTGTCAACAGTGCCGTCCTCGCCTTGCAGCAACCCGAATCCGCGGCTATAGATTGTCTTGTAGGTGGCTTGGTTCACCACACGCAACACATATCCGCCGCTGAGTTGCATTTGAAATACTTCGGCTTCAGCCTCGGCACATGCTTCGAGCACCTTGTTGTTGCAGGTATCCTCTTCGCCCGAGAGCGATGCTTCGTAGCCGGTAAAGCCAACGGCCTTGCGGTAGGCATCGAGAATTGATTGCTGTTCGAGCGCCGTGGGCGATTCAGTTCTCTCGAAGTTGAAAGTGTAGAGGTAGATACCGTATTTTTCGTCGGAGCACGACGATGATGCTGTGAAAATCAGCAAAGCGGCAATGGCAACAAGGCATTTGCCCAGGGTGGATGCGAAACATTTCATAGTCTAATTGTCTTTACATTATGTTTAATGATAACAAATCAACGAGGTTTGTTATTTTTGAAAATGTAAATATAGCGAATTTTGTGGTAAAGTGTGTAAAAAATATTGTATTTTTGCCAAGAGGCATGTAACAAGGCGTTATAATAACAAGAAAGGGCATAAAAAAAGATATGACTGAAGCAAGACGAAAATACGATTTCGACCGCGTGGTGCGCATAGTGTTCGCAGCCATTTGTGTGGTTGTGGTGGTTTATTTGATTGACTATCTCAGCGGAGTGCTGTTGCCGTTTTTTGTGGCGTGCCTGGTGGCATATATGTTGCATCCGGTGATGGAGTTCAATCGCAAGTTGCTGCGTTGCAAAGGTTATGTTGTTCCGGCAATATTCACGCTTGTGCTTGTTACGGTGGTGCTTGGCGGCATGCTGTGGCTGTTGCTCCCCTATGTGTATGATGAGGTGAGCAGCATGGTGATACTTTTGGGCGAATACACCACACGCAGGCTCGATGTGCAGTATATGCCTCGCGAGATACACGATTTTGTTGTTCAATATATCGACACTGAACGCATAGCCAACCTGCTCAGCAAGGAGCAATGGATGAAACTCATAGGCAACGTGTTTCAACGCACATGGAGTTTTCTTGGCGTGACGGCTGGCGTGATAGCCAATATTTGTTCGTGGATGGTGTCGGTGCTGTATTTGATTTTTATCCTTATTGATTACGACAAGATTGTTAAAGGAGTACATTCGGCAGTGCCGATGCGCTATCGCGGGGGCGTGTTTCGTGTGATAGGCGACGTGAAGCGCTGCATGAGCATGTATTTCCGTTCGCAAGCGCTCATCGCTTTCATTGTGGGAGTGCTGTTTTCGATTGGCTTTTATATAATAGGATTGCCAATGGCTGTGGTGTTGGGCATGTTCATCGGGCTGCTCAACTTGGTTCCGTATTTGCAGTTAATATCAATACCGATAGCCATATTTCTTTGCTTGGTCGATGCTGTGGCATGTGGTGGCAATTTTTGGGCAATGTGTGCCTACACGGTGATAGTGTATTGCGTGGTTCAAGCCATACAAGACCTTGTGCTCACTCCGCGAATTATGGGCAAGAATATGAGCATCAATCCGGTGTTCATCTTGTTGTCGCTTTCGGTGTGGGGCACTTTGCTGGGATTTGTGGGCTTGATTATTGCTCTTCCGCTCACAGCGTTGCTGATTTCCTACTATAAACAATATTTGTTCTACGTTGATTCGCATAATGCTGATGTAAAAGCCTCGGGAAGCGATTCCGCTCCGAACAATGTCGACGAACCCCAGTAAGCATTGGGCTGTGAGGTAGCCTTTATGCCGATTGAGTGTTAATTATATTTAACAATTTACACTGTAAGAGGCTAAGTTTTGGCGATTATCTTATAAATTGGTTTGAAAGTGGAGTGAATTGTAGTAAATTGTTATTTTGGTGTATGCTTTTCTTATAAAGCGTAAAAATTTTATGTATATTTTTTGCATAGATTTAAATTTTTATGAGTAACTTTGCGGAGTTTTGGAACAATAAAGATTGTAAAAAGGTTGTGTTTTGACCAAATTCCAGTCGCGTGACAGATAATTGTTACAAAGCAAAATGATTAGATACATTCGTGAGAATCAAACAAAATGGTTTGTCATTGTTTTGCCGACGTAGTTAGATATGTCGGACCAAAGGCTCAGGTGAATTAAACTTAATCTTTAAATAAATTGTTTATGAGAAAAATCTACTCAGTAATTTTGCTGTTTATGCTTAGCGTTTTGGGTATAGCAGCGAATGCAGAAACCATCATCGTGAATGTCGATGACATTAGCCGCGTGTATTATTCGTATAACTCCACCGACTATGAATTTGAGAATGAAGGCGATAATACAATCACCGTTTCCCAGTATTCAAGTATCTACATCAAAGCAAAAAGTGGTAACTTTATCACCAAAGTGGTGAAGAAATCAACAGGTGGCGAGATGTCTATCTCGAACATGACAGAATGTTACATCTATAATGGCTCTGACGATGGCGAAACCTACACAGTGACTTCGGTTAATGCCGACCAAATACGCGACGCATCGTGCACCGTGAAGGTTGACAATGCTTCAAAGGTGTTGCTGCAACGCTACAACAACACTGTAGTTGAATTGGAGAACGGCGACAACACCGTGAAATTCAGCACCACATACGAAATTCCTTTCACCATCCAGTCGAGACAATCGCAACCGCTCTATCAGGTGTTGGTCAACAACGAGGTGCAAGAAGCAAGCGGCTCATATTGGCGCATCAACCCTCAGACTGGCGACGTAATTGAAGTGAAAGCCGATTTCCCTGACCAAAACGAAAGCGTAGTCTTCCAATACAACAGCGAAGAAGCCAAAGGTGCAATCACTAAGGTGACAGTCGACGGCGTTGAAGTGAATAACTACAATGATGAGGATTTCACTGTTAAATGCGGTTCGTTAATCGAAATCACATTCAACACCAGTGACTATAGCATCAACTCATTCTCGGTGAATGGCTCCACTCAATACGTTTATAGCACATATCAAATGTATGTAACTGGAACAACCAACTTTGTTTTGAATGCAACCAAATATGCGATGCTGCAACTGAAACTCACTATCACCGACCCTTCACACATCACTCTCTATAAGGGTTACAGTTATCAAGGCAACATCGTAAGTGGGTTGGTTTCTGGTGAAAACACCATTGATGTGTCAGCATCGAACACTTTGTTGCAACTCAAGGCCAATACTGGTTGCTACATCACATCAATCTCCGACAACAAAGGTACAACTTACACACTTGATTACAACAACTGCTACACCATCAACGTCAGCGAAGGTCTTGAAGTGACCGTTGAAAGTGGTGCAACCGTTCGCGACGCTAATTGCACCATCAATGTTGACGATGCTTCGTTAGTGACTGTTGTACGCAGCAACGATTCCTCTGTTGAATTGACCAACGGCAAAAACACTGTGGAATTCAGCACTGAAAGCGAATTGCCATTGCGCATCAGTTCAAGTTCTTACAAGCCTCTTTATAAGGTTACACTCGACGGCGAATCGGTAGACGCTACCGGATACTACTACTATGTATCGCCATCCAACGGCAGTGTGATTGACATTACTGCTGTTCTGCCTGACGAAAACGAAGCAGTGAAGTTTGTTTATAGCGACGAAGACGCCAAGGGCATTATCAGCCGTGTTACAGTTGATGGCACTGAAGTGACTAACTTCAACGAAGAATACTTCACAGTGAAATGCGGTCAACAGATTAGCATTTACTTTAACACCACCGATTATAAACTCGACGAACTGAAGGTGAACGGCACTGCTCAATCGGCTGCTTATGGTTCGTTCAGCAGTTATATCACCGCTCCTACAACCTTCCAAGTATCTGCCCACAAGTATGGCAATGTGAACATAAAACTCAATGTCACCGACCCTGAGCACATCACAGTTTACAAGGGTTACTACTATTTAGGTAACACCGTGAGTGGTCTTGTTGCTGGCGAAAACACTGTTGAAGTGCCTGAAAATAACCCTACCTTGCAGATTGTTGCTACCTCTGGCTGCTACATCACTTCTGTAACCGACAACAATGAGACAACTTACAACGCCGACTATTATGGCTACTACACCATCAACGCAACTGAAGGTCTTGAAGTGACTGTTGTCAGCGGCAAGATTGAGCGCAACAAGAAGGCAGTGATTTATATCGACGACATCTCGGCTGCTCAATATGGCTTGAATGTGTACCGTGCCGACCGCAGCAGCATATCGGTTAGCACTGGCTACAACACAGTGGAATTCTACGATGGTGACTGCCCATTCATAATTCAGGCTTACGGCTCGTCGGTTGCCAAACTGTATCGCAATGGTGAAGAATTATCTCCCGACTACACAGGCGGAACATCGTTCTCTGTTAGTCTCAACGATGGCGATGTTGTGAAGTTCTTCGTTAAGAGCGCACCTTCTACCCATAATGTGACGCTCACTACCAACGCAGACCCACAAACTGAAATCTCGATAGTTGCCGACTGCATTACTGATGTTGATGCCAACGGCAGTTTCACAGCCCTCACCGGCACAGAGCTAACCGTTGCACCAGGCAACAACACCGAATTGACAGTAACTGCTAACGGCGAAGCCGTTTCGGCAGCAGCAGATGGCTCTTTCACAATTGTAATCACTGCTGATACTAACGTGGCTATTTCTGCTAAATACTCTGGTATCAGCACCATCGAAGCCGATGCTGAAAGAGGCAATGTCTACAACACACAAGGTGTGCTTGTTCTCAAGGCTGCTGATGCTGCAAGCCTTAACACTCTGCCAGCCGGCATCTACATCATGAACGGCAAGAAGATTGTTGTGAGATGATAGATTATTCAGTTGGCAAAGTAATCACTATTAAGCAACGGTGACCAATATTTCATTATAGTAATGAATAACGACGTCGGCAGTGGCTCTCGGAAGGAGAGCCAACTGCTGGCTTCGTTTTGTTTTAGTTGGCCACAACCTGTATCACAGTTATCTATTTTGATTTCTACTACATGTTTTCATCATTCTAACAAATTCAAGAAATGAAGAAATTTTTACTTCTATTGGCTATGGCTTTTGCCGTGCTTCCCGCCGAGGCACAGGCAAAACTCGACTTGCGAAGCATGGCGCAATTGCGTGCAAAGCGTTTGGAGATGAGCAAATCGTCCGACAGCAAGTTCAATCAGCAAATGAAGGTGCTCAAAAGTGCTTACGGGGTGCCGTCAAACTATATGCTGGCAGTGATTCGCTTGAGCGATGGTTACACCGAAGAGGATTTGGAGGCAGAAGGCGTGACAGTGCTGCGTTGCAGTTATGGTTTCGCCTTTGTTGCGGTGCCTGTTGAACAAGTCGAAAAAGTGTCGCAAATGAAGAGCGTGCGTTGTATGCAGTTGGCACGCCCAGTGAGCAATAAGATGAAGAATGCACGCGCCATGACTGGTGTCGACAAGGTTCATCAGGGACTTGGTCTTCCGCAGGCTTACACTGGCAAAAATGTGGTTTCGGGAATTGTGGATGCCGGCCTCGACCCTAATCATATCAATTTCATGGATGCCGACGGCAATCCGCGCATCAATTTCCTCGCTTATCTTAAAGTGAATGAAAATGCCACCTCTATTGATGATGTGACTGACCCTAAATTTTACGATTCGTCGAACATAAGCAAGTTCTCAACCGACGACAAAACGTCGTATCACGGCACCCACACGCTTGGTATCATGGCTGGTGGCTATCGCGGAGAACTGAATGTGGCAGAGGCAAACACCACAACCGGTCTTGCCGACATCTCGTCGATGGCTAACCCGTATTATGGCGTGGCTTACGAAAGTGACATCGCTGCGGCTTGCGGCGACCTTATGGATTTGATAATCGCCATGGGAGTCGACTATATTCTGCAATATGCTGCTGAAGAAGCGAAAAAACCTTGTGTGATAAACTTGTCGTTAGGTAGCAACACTGGCGCACACGATGGCACTGGCGTTATCAACCAATTCTTCGACGAATGTGCCAAGCGTGACAACGCTATCATCTGCGTGTCGGCAGGTAATGAGGGCGATATGAACATCGCTTGCAACAAAACTTTCACCAGCACCGACACCGAACTGAAAACTTTCATTGAAGGTTACAATGCTGAATTCTCGACGGGCACAGCTTATGCTCGTGCAGGTTCCACTGAAATCTATAGCAACGACAATACGCCCTTCACTGAAATTAAATGTGTGATTTACAACACCGCTCGCGGCAAAATTGCTAGAAACTTTTCAATGACAATCGACGAAACCACCGAAGGTACAGGTAAATATTGGGTGTCGTCGGCCGACTATCAGGAGGCGTCGACCGACATGATTGACGAAATACTTGGCCGATATTTTAGTGGTTTCATTGGATTAGGCTGGAGTTACGACGAATACAGCAACCGTTTTTATGCCATTGTTGATTATACGCTCATTAACACCGAAGCAAATGCCGACGGTCAGTATAAAGTGGGATTTATTGTTAATGGCGTTGAAGGCCAGCGCATCGATGCTTATAGCGACGGAACATTTTCGTATTTCAGCAACAATGGCATCGAAGATTGGGACGATGGTATGAACAACGGCTCAATCAGCGACCTTGCTACGGGCAACAGCCTCATTGTGGTAGGTTCGTATAATTCAAGCAGCCTGTGGGGTGCACTCGACGGTAATGTATATCATTCTTCTTACAACACTCCGGTGAACGAGGTGACCACATTCTCATCTTACGGCACACTCGTCGACGGCCGCAATCTGCCTCACGTTCTGGCTCCGGGTGCTGTGATTATTTCGTCGATGAACCACTATTACGAAACCGCTGGCTACGCCGACGTGGCTGCTACATCGGCGCAAGTGCCCGAAACCACCCGCAAGGACTCTTATGGCTGGGCTATGGGTACGTCGATGGCATCGCCTCACGTTGCGGGTGCCATTGCCATGTGGCTTGAAGCCGACCCTACACTCACCGTTGATGATGTGAGAGACATCATCGCAAAAACTGCGTATAAAGACGAGTACACCGCTCTCGAACCCGACCAAGTGAAAGTGGGTGCAGGCAAATTTGATGCCTACGAGGGTCTGAAGGAAGTGCTTTTGCGCAAAGAATCGGGCATTGGCAGCATCAATGCCGACGACACGAAACTGGTGATTGCCCAGGACGGCGAACGCTCGTTCAAGGTGTTCCTTGCCGATGCAAAGAACATGACCACATCGGTTTACAACACTATGGGTGCAAGAGTGATGTACCAAAGCGTTGAGGGCAACGAGGACACTATCAATGTGGATGGTCTCACTCCAGGATGCTATATTGTTAATGTCAACGGCAGATATTCAAAGTGCATCGTTGTGAAGTGATGATTGGCTCACTAATGTTTCTTTTCAATGATATTAATTAAATAAACTGAAATAGATAATGAAAACATTTCAAAAATTTTGGCTTCGCGCCCTGATGGCTGTTCTGGCAATCGGTTGTGCCTCTGCTGTTATGGCTCAGGACGGCGACGATGAGCCGGTAATCACAATCAAGACCTCGAGTTACGACACTAACGGCGAGAGCAATGTGGTGTCGATTCTCATCGGCGGTATTGAAGAAGGTGGCTATATCGACGTGGATTTTGGCTATGGCAAGGAAGAACACGAACTCGAAGTTGCCCAACTCGACGAGGAGGGCAGTTGGAGCGGCACGTTTGTTTCGTGTAATGTGTCGAAGGACGGTATGATTCGCATCTATGCCGACGACCCTTCGAATATCGACGTTCTCTATGCCAGCGGCTGCTACATTCGTTCAATCGAGATGCCGAAACTCAACAATTTGCGTATTCTCGACCTCAGCCACAACGAACTGGAGAGCCTCGACCTCACTTCGTTCACCGAATTGAGCGCACTCTATCTCAACGACAACACTTTCAACAAGAGTCCGCTTGTGATTGGCAGCAAACCTAATCTGCTTATTCTCGACATTGGTCAGATTGACAATATGACCAGCGAGTTCACTTTGACCGATTATCCAAGTCTGGTGACTTTCGACGCTTGGAGCAATAAAGCCCTTACTTCGCTTGACCCCACTCAATGCCTCGACTTGCAAAAGATTTCAATCGACGCTACTTCAGTGGCAAGCCTCGACTTGAGCAACAACGAAAAACTCACCATTCTCAACATCAGCGACACCCGAATTGCTGAAATCGACCTTTCGCACAACCCTTATCTCAATCAGTTGTTCTGCGACCACCTTTCGGGCACTGTCAACAGCGATGTGAAGATGAATTCGCTTGATTTGAAAAACAGTCCTAATTTGGTTTATCTGTTTGCAAGCGGCAACAATTTCACTTCGATTGACGTGAGCAATAACGTATATCTGCAAGACATTTATCTCAACAACAACTTGCTCACCGAAATCAACCTCGAAAATAATGTCAATCTCAACAACGTGATGCTTCGCAATAATTATTTCAACTTTGCAACATTGCCGTTGCCAAACGAGAGTTGGAATCAATATGATTATATGCAGCGCAATATGCCTATTGAGCGCAGCCATAAAGAGGGAACGGTGCTTGACTTCAGCGAAAAGGTGCTTCGCGAAGGCTACACCACCACTATGGCAATGTATATGACCAGCGAAAGCGACCCGAATTATAAGGTTGAACTCGACGAATCTTATTATACTTTCGATGCCGGCAAGGTGACTTTGCTTAAAGAAACCACCGACAGTGTGTATGTGGCTTTTGCTTGCGACGCATTCCCTGAAAGCGCACTCACATCGATGCCTTTACGCACCGACAAGTTTATAGTTAAGAGCGAAGCCAACTTCGGCAAAGACGATGTGGCATTGTCGTTCGTTGCACCAATCAGTTCCGACGGCGTGGAAATCACAATGAGCATCGGTATCCTCGGTGCCACCGAAGCCAATCCGAAGAAATTCTATGTTGACTTTGGCGACGGCGAAAAACAGGAATTTACTGCCACAACAAGCAGCGAACTGCCTTCCGGACCGAACGTGAATTGCGTAAATTCTGCGTTGGGCAAGGTTACAGTGTATGTGCCTGAAGGCGAAATGGTGGGCTCGTTCGGCATCAGCGGCATCACTCTGAACAGCATCGACCTCAGCAACTTGCGTGCTGCCAAAACTTTGATGATTGAAAATGCCGGACTCTACAGCATCGACCTGGGTTGGTGCCGCAGTTTGAGCAAGTTGATTTTGCGTGGCAACCACTTCAACACGCTCAACATTCGTGGCGCAAACGATGGTTACCAGAAGACCCTCCTCACCAACATTGATTTGAGCAACAACGAACTCACAGCAGTTACACTCAACGACACCTACACCATTCATCATCTCGACCTGAGCAAGAACAAACTCACTGAACTCAACATGAAGGATGCCGATATGATGGAATGGTTGAGCCTGAAAGGTAACGAGTTGACCACAATCAACCTCAGTTATTGCACTTTGATGACCGACCTCGATTTGTCGGACAACAACATTTCGTCGATTGTGCTTCCAAGCGAATATTCGTTCAAGCGCGTTCATGTTGAAGGTAATGCTCTCACATTTGCCACTTTGCCAACATTCGACGGCGTTGAAACCTACACTTTCGCTCCGCAGGACGATGTGGTGATTCCGGTAATCGGTCCGGGCTGCGACCTTGCTGCTCACAATTTTGGTGGCAACACGGTGTATGTGGTTAAGTTTGAAGACGGCGATGAGGCAGTGAAGGACACCGACTACACTATTGAGGACGGCAAGATTCGCTTCCTTGAACCGATAATCGGCAAAAAGGTGTATGTTGAGATGACCAATTCGGCATTCGACGGACTCACAATGAAAACCACTTTGATTGAGGCTGCTGCAATGCCAACGCACGTGTTCGGCACATTCACCACACCGAGCAATTCAACCGGTACGCTGATTATGATTGCAAAAGATCCGAGCACATTGGTTTGCATCGACTGGAAAGGTGATGGCGTTGAACTTGAACAATACATTGTTGGCACATCGGCTACGACGTTTGATGTTACATCGTATGCAGGATGCACAGCCCGCGTTTATTCTTACAACGAAAATAGCGGAATCACAGTGTTCAGCATCTCAAATGTGCTTATGAGCAGTGCCGACTTCTCGCAGATGACCGAACTCACAGCCCTTACGGTTAGAGGTGCTGGTTTGAGCAGCATCACTATGCCTAATGCTGCTTTGGAGGAGATTAACCTCGACAACAACAATTTCTCGAGCATCGACCTCACGGCTTTCTCATCGTCGTTGAAGTATCTCACACTCAACAGCAACCAGTTCACCGAATTTGATGCTTCGCTCTATCCGAGATTGTTCCTCTTGGGTATGAATGCCAACCAACTCACATCGGTGAATCTTAACAACAAAAATATGTGGCAGTTGGCGTTGAGCACCAACCAACTCACCTCAATCGACCTTTCGGGTGTGCCTGCAATGGAACAGATTTCGCTCGACCACAATCAACTCGAAACTCTTGATGTGAGCATGCTCGACGAATTGCGCGTGTTGTTAATCGATAACAATAAGTTCCGTTTCAGCACTTTGCCTGTGGATATGGGTTATGCGCTCTACACTTATAAAGACCAAGCAGCGTTGCCAGTTAATTTGGTTGAAGGCAAGGTTGACTTCTCGTCGGAAGCCGTTATTGAAGGCGTTGAAACCGTTTATCGTTGGTTTGTCGACACTCCGTATTTCGACGATAACGACGAACTCACTGGCGAGGAACTCTATGTTGACGATGAATATAGTGTAGAAAACGGTGTCACTTCGTTCTACTCGATGATTGACAATGTGGTGGGCGTTCTTGCCAACGACGCATTCCCGAATCTGTTGCTTTACACCGAAGCATTCGACATCACCACAACAGGCATCAACGCAGTGAGTGCCGATGCCACAGCAATCAGTGTGGTTGACGGCAACAAGATTGTGGCCACTAATTGCGATGGCAGCGAAATGCTTGTTTATGGCACTAATGGCGCTTTGATTCGCAAGGTGGCTGCTGTTAATGGCGTGGCTGTTGCATCGGATATGCTGCCTGGCATTTATGTCGTAACCGTTGGCGATTGCACCACTAAGGTGGCTGTGAAATAAAAGATGTGAACACACACCGGGTTATTGCGGTGTGAAATCATACTGAAAAAGTCAGGTGACTCAAAACCGTGATTCAAACGGATTGGGTCACCTGACAAGTTTTTTGCTATAAAAGAAGCGGCTGTGGTGTTCCGGCAAGTTAGCCGTTATTCCACAGTGCGTATTCCTTGTTCAAGCAAGGCATTGCGTATTTGCTGGATGTGCTCGTCGTTGCGGGTTTCCATTGATACGCGCAGGAAGCAAGAGTTCACGTTAGCCGCCGAAGCAGTGCGTTCGTGCAGCACGGCAGTGACGTTGGCACCGGTGGCTGCAATCACGCGAGTAACCTCGTAGAGTTGACCGGGCTTGTCGGTGAGTTCGAGCACCATAGTACATTCGCGACCGCTCTTCATCAATCCTCGGCTGATGATGCGGCTCAAGAAAGTGACGTCGATGTTACCGCCGCTCACCAAGCACACTGTGCGCAGCCCGTCGACAGGCACTTTGCCAAACATTGCCGCTGCCACCGACACTGCGCCGGCACCTTCGGCAATCAGTTTGTGCTTCTCGAGCAAATGCAGAATTGCAGCCGAAATCTCGTCCTCGCTCACGGTAACAATCTTGTCGACATAGCGTCGGCAATAGTCGAACGTGTGTGTTCCGGGTTCTTTCACGGCAATACCGTCGGCAATGGTGGATACGCTTTTGAGGCGTTCTATGGTACCGTGCTCAATGCTTTGCACCATGCTTGGTGCGCCTTCGGCTTGCACGCCGTAGACTTTGATGTTGGGATTGAGTTGCTTGGCAGTGTAAGCCACGCCGCTGATGAGGCCGCCGCCGCCAACAGGCACGATGATGCAGTCGACTTTAGGCATGTCGTCGAGTATTTCAAGTGCGATTGTTCCTTGACCGGCAATCACCAGAGGGTCGTCGAACGGGTGCACGAAAGTCATGCCTTTTTCGTCTTTTAGTTGCAGCGCACGATTGTAGGCATCGTCGTAGACGCCCGGCACCAAGCAGATTTCGGCACCGTAACTGCGAGTGGCTTCAACCTTCGATATAGGGGCACCGGCAGGAAGGCATATTGTTGACTTGATGCCGCATTTGGCAGCGGCAAGAGCCACGCCCTGGGCATGGTTGCCTGCCGAACATGCAATCACGCCACGGCTCTTTTCTTCATCGCTGAGTTGCGAAATCATGTAACTTGCTCCGCGCACCTTAAACGAGCCTGTGATTTGCAGGTTTTCCGGTTTGATGAAAATGTCGCAGCCCTTGCGTATCGTTGGTGCTGCAATGAGGTCGGTGCGACGAATAATGCTTTTCAGCACATGCGATGCGCGATACACCTCATTGAGCGATAATTCTCTTTCCATATCGTGAATGATGATGTGAAATTAGGGGGGTATTACAACCTGTTGTCAGGCAAAGGAAATCACTTTGCAGCAATGGTCTCAACCTCCACAAGCACGTTCTTAGGCAATGTTTTCACAGCCACTGCGCTGCGTGCAGGGAAATCGCCGCTGAAATTCTGTGCGTAAACAGCATTCATGGCAGCGAAGTCAGCCATATCGCTGAGGAATACGGTGGTTTTCACCACGTTGTCGAAGGTGTAGCCAGCCTCGGTGAGAATGGCGCGAATGTTATTGAACGATTGTGTGGCTTGTTCGGTGATGCCGCCGGCAACGATTTCGCCGGTTGCCGGGTCGATTGGAATTTGTCCGGAAATAAACAACATTCCGTTCACTTCAATTGCTTGGCTGTAAGGACCGATTGCCGCAGGGGCATTTGTGGTGCTGATTACTTTTTTCATATCGTTTTTATGTTTTAGTTATTTTGATAGTTGTTTGTTTCGATAGGTACAAAGATAAAAAAATATATCACATGCTAATCAGCATTTTTGCTCAAATTTGAAAATTTTGTTATTCATCACTTCTCGCAATAGAAATTTTCAGTATTTTTGCAAAAGACCTGCAAAAACAAGTTTTAGCCTCGGCTCAACGCACCACCGGTGTTGGCGATTAGGCTTTTCGGGCTTTCACTTTCTTTTGCGGAAAGAAACGGCTTGTTGCCGTTGAGAAGAATAATTAGGAATACTTTTTTAACTTAACACAAAATTTTTATTTGAAAGAGATGAAAACCAAACATTTTGCGTCGATGCTTTTGTGGTGTGTAATGGCAGTGCTTGTGAGTGCATGTGCTCCCAAGCAAAGTGCCGAGGGTGCTGCTGAAAAAACTGCTACTCCGTTTGAATTGATGGCAGGGATGAACGTCACTTCGATTAGCGTAGCCGATTCGGTGTATGTGGCAAAGTGCATCATCACCGACGAATATATGGCACAGGTGTTCACCGATGCCGAATATCTTATGGTTAACGTCAACAGTTATTCAACCAAAGAGCCAAAACTTGAATCGTTGCGTGAGGCAATGAGGCAGGACGGCATGGGCATACGCATCGAAGCCGTTGATGCTTCGGGCAATGCTGTGAACAGCGTGACCATGACTGCTGCCGAGTTTTGCGACGCAATGCCACGCGGACGTGTGGTGAATGCCACCGTGAAAGCCGAAAATGCAGTTTGCCCGATGGATATGGGCGGCGGTGCCAGCATCGTCAGTGTCGAGGCTGTGGGCGACGACACGGTGCTCTACACTGTGATGTGCGATGACAGTTACCGCAGTTTCGATTTCATCTCAATCGAGGAGTCGATGAAGGGCGAAATCGTAAATTCGATTGCCGATGCTGCCACTAAACCCGAACGCAAAGAAATGGGTATCTACTACAAGTATATGTATGTGGCTGGCACCGACACTTTGCACACGGTCACTATCACCCCTAACGATTGGATGCTTTATTGAATCAGGGCATAACAAAATTTAATTCGGCAATATCTGAGGTTTAATATAATTTATGATTGTTGCTTGCCATATTTCACTACCTTTGTTGCATAGCATAGGCGATGCACGTTGCTCGTGTTGTGGCGAAGTGCAAACAGGCTTGTGCGAGATATGGCTATGAGAACGGTTGTTTGCATAATATTATATGCTTTTGTGCTTGTTCAGCATGTCGTGTCGCAAGAGCGCATTGTGGCAATGGACGGGCAGGGCGGAGGATTGTTGCCTGATTCGGTGAAACTTGACGTAATTAGGCAACGGGTCTATGGCAGCCGTTCAACTGCTGAAGGCTATAATTTGCAGAAAAATGCGGGGCTCGATGCTCCTGCCTTGACGCCTAAACTTTCCCCGATAAACAATGCGAAATCGCCTCGGCTCGACGTTGACCGCTACATCGATTCGCTTGATTATCGATTCCCTGATGTGGCAATGCCTAACCGATATGCAGTGACGGGTTCGAGCAGCGATATGATTTGGCAGCGCAATATGTTTGCCAACGATTTCACGCGCGAGGGCGAACTTCTGCATTGGTACGACGGCTATGTGAGTGGCTACAGCGGTATGTCCACTATGCCCTTGCAGGGGTCGGTGCGTTGGGCTGGCGCTGCCGTGACGCAGAATTTTGGCGAACACTGGCAGGTGTCAACCGGAGCCACTTTTCAGAAATACGCGGTGCCCTGGAACGCCTACAACACATTCAGTTTCAATGGCTCGTTGATGTACACTCTTAACCGGAACATCTCGGTGAGCGCATTCGGGCTATACGAATCGTCGCCATTCTTCAGCCGAAACAGCACCAACCGGGCATCGCTGCTCTATGGCGGATATATGACGTTGAAAACCGACAACGACAAGTGGGGTGTTGACGTGGGCGCGCAAACCTATCGCGACCCGGCAACTGGGCAGAGCGCCACGCTGCCCATTTTTCGACCTTTCTATAATCTAAACGGGCAGAAACTTGGCTTCGACCTCGGCGGATTGCTGTATCAGTTGTTCCACTCATTGAGTGTGAACGTCAACGGCGGCGGTTATTACGAGGGTGGCTCGATGCCAGCAAACATTAGTCCGGCAGGTGTTAATCCACGCGGCAAAACGCTTGGATTTGAGCATAAGCGCCGCTGACGCCTTAATGGCTCATTTTCGGAATTGCATCATCCAGTCCCATCCGGTTTTCCATTGATAGGAGTAGCGCCAATGACCTGTTTCGGGCACAATTAACAGCGATTTCTGTTCAGCGGCAATGCTGTTCCAGCAGGCATAGGTGCTTGTTGGTGCACAGGTGAGGTCGTTGTAGCCAAACGACATAAACACCGGCACAGTGAGAATCCGTGCAAAGTTCACCACATCGTAGTATTGAATTGTTTCAACGGCTTGCTTCACCGAGGCATCGTTTCGGTGAAACAGGAAGTAGTGAGGCCATCCGCCGGCGCGCCCGTCGAGATAGGCTTGCTGGTCGCAAAGAGCCGGGAAGAAACTCATTATAGCAGTCACTTTAGGGAACAGAGCCGCCGTGACAATGCTTAATGCACCGCCTTGACTGCCTCCCACAACAAACAGGTTTTTGCCGTCGTATTGAGGCAACGACGTGAGATATTTGGCTGCGCTCACACAGCCGAGATACACTTTGCGATAATAGTATGATTCGCGCGAAGCGATGCCAATGGAAGTATAGTCGAACAATGCACCTTCGCTCAAAGCGGTGTAGACTTCGGCATCGGCATCGAAAGGCAGCGAATGAATACCGAGGTCGAGGGTGATGAAGCCATTTTCGGCAGGGTCGAGATAACCGCCGATTCTGTGGATACCGGCGCCGGGCACTCGCATCACTGCCGGGTATTTACCGGGGGCTTTGGGCACGGCAAGAATGCCGTAAATGGGCTTCAGTGATGCTATTTTCACTTGATAAACATCCACCTTTTCGGTGCACCGCTCGTCAAGACGCTTTAGCGAGGCTTTGGGCTCAATCTTTTCGAGAGATTGCAGTTCGCCATTCCACCATTGCTCAAAGTCGGCTGGCATCGTCACTGCCGGTTTGATTTTCTCGGGGGCAAAAGCCACGGCACACGAGCCCGAGTATTTTTCTCCGTCAATTACAACCTGTGCAGAGCAGCGCAGAAAGCCCGGAGTGTTCATCGTTCCGCCTTTCACAGTGGCACAGCCGTTTTTCAATGCAACTTCGCCGCTTGCGTGGGGCTGCATTTTGTCGTAGCAAATGGTATAGGAAGCCTTAACGTCGTCGAGCGGAATGCCCGATGATTTCACTTCCACGTTAAACTTAACAGTTTTTCCCAAGTCAAAATAGTAAGCATCAGGCACTGAATTAATATGTGCTTTGCTTATGGCTCCGCTTGGCGTTACGGTTACGCTCACGAGACGTTGCGAGGGTTGAGCCATTGCAAAAATGATGCAGGCAAAAGTGATTGCTGAAAATAATGCACGTTTCATAGGCAATGATTTAAAATGATTTGTTGCAGCACTCAAAGATAGCAATGATTTGTTTATTTTTCATCGGCTTTAACGGGCAAAAACTATTTAAAAATATTAAATTTTCGCGGCATAGAGGCAGTTTGCATAATTAATTGCTATCTTTGGGCGATAAAATCGGGGAGAAATCAATAGAATTAATAAATAAAAATTAGGCGATTACTATGAAAAGAGTTAGAGTATTGCTCATGATAGCATTTTTGAGCGTGATGACATTAGGATTCAGTTCCTGCGACGAAGAAGATTTCCGCTATGGAAGCGTTGTTGGAGTTTGGGAACTTGAGAGTGACGAATATGGTTATGTGCCCGACATTGATGTTGACAAATATGCTTTCTATCCCGACGGCACCGGCGTCTACGGCTATTACGATTACCGTGGATTTTGGGTTTCGGATGTTCCATTCCTGTGGAGTTATGGATGGGCAGGCGATGGCAGCATCTGCATTGATTTCGGCGGAGCAGACGAGTATTATTATTACTACGAATTCGACGGGCATAATTTGGTGTTGAGCGAGGACCCATATTTCCGCAGTTGGCTTTCGTATCGCCGTGTTCCAAATTGATGCTTCGGCATAAGGGTTAATGAGTGGTTCCGCCAACTGATGCGGATAAAACAATAAAACAACAATTGGCTGTTGCTTTCGGCGTTGAACAACGCGTTAGGCAGCAGCCAATTGCTATTTATATTCCGTTAAGGAAATTCTAAAGTTTACTTGCTCGATACGAACGATAGCCGTAGGTGGCAATCACGGCAAAGCAAATGAATGGCAGAATGAACGAGACGTTGACAGCCGGCATTGAACCAACGGTGCCAAGGTCGATGATTGTGCCTTGCATCGGAGGCATGATAGCACCGCCAACAATGGCGAGCACCAGGAATGCTGCACCAAAGGTGTGGTCGGCGTGGTCGACGCTTTCGAGCGCAATGCCATAGATGGTTGGGAACATGAGCGACATGAACACCGATGTTGCCACCAGGCAGTAGAGCCCGGCAATGCCGTCGATGAGTATTGTGCCGGCATTGGTTGTCATTGCACAAATGGCAAATATCATAAGCAATCTACGCGAGTTGACATATTTCATCAGGAATGTGCTGATGAAGCGGCCAAACAGGAACATGCCCATAGCACCAATGTTGTAGAGTTGGGCTGTGGCTTTGTTGATGCCAAGACGGTCGGCATATTGTATGATAAAAGTCCACGTCATGATTTGTGCTGCCACATAGAAAACCTGGGTAATCACACCTTCACGATAGATGCTGTTTTTGAAAATGCGTTTCACCGATTCGGTGAAGGTGGTCTTAGGTTCGTTTGCCTTCTCAGATTCTTTTCCGGCATTGCGTTTCACAAAGATGCCTATCACAATGAGCATCACCATCACCACGCATCCCAAAATCACATAAGGGTTGCGAATCACTTCGAGGTCGTGCAAACGCATGGCTGCCTTTGTTGCTTCATCGAGGTTTGAGAATCCCACTTCGCGCACCTCAGGAGCATCGCTTTGCAGCGAGGCAAGCACCACGTTCGATGCCACAAACATACCCATGAGCGAGCCCATTGGGTTGAATGCTTGCGACAGGTTGAGGCGGCGTGTGGAGGTTTCTTTGCTGCCTAACGACAAGATGAAGGGATTGGATGTGGTTTCGAGGAATGCCAAACCAAACGTGAGCACATAGAGCGACACGCAGAAGAATGAAAATTCCTGGAATGAGGCTGCAGGGATAAACATGAATGCGCCCACGGCATAGAGCGTGAGTCCCAGCATGATGCCGCTCTTATAGGAATAGCGGTGCACAAAGATGGCTGCGGGTATTGCCATAGTGGCATATCCGCCATAAAACGCAAATTGCACCATTGAGGCCTTTGTAGCCGAGATTTCCATTACGGTTTGGAAAGCAGCCACCATGGGGTTGGTGATGTCGTTGGCAAAGCCCCATAGTGCAAATAGCGACGTAATAAGTATAAAGGTCAAGAGGTATTTCTTCTCGACCAGTGGGGATGTGTTTTTGGCCATAAACTCAGGTTGTAAGAAGATTAGTTTGTGTGTGCAGGAGCGTGAAAAACATTATCTTTCACACGGTTGACTGATTATTTCTTCTTGCCTAAGAATTTCACTTCAACTTCCTCAACTTCGGCATCGGTGAATGTTTCGAGGTTGTCGCCGTTGAGAACAGCCAAGCGCGAAGCCATTTCCATGAAGGTTGCACGCTCGAGTGCTTGATTGAAGTCCTTGCCGCACACCACTTGTCCGTGCTTGAGCATGAATGCTGAGTTGTGTTCCTTCAGCGCAGCAATCACGGCTTCAGCCAATTCGGGCGAACCGGGACGGTAGTAAGGTATTTCGGGAATTTCAACGCCAACGTGATAAGGCACTTCGGCTGTTACGTTGATGCTCTTTGGACGAACCTTCATGCAAGAGATTGCAGTTGCATAAGGCGATTGGAAGTGGAGCACCACTGTTTGGTCGGGACGTTCGCGAAGCACGCCAAGGTGGAACACGCTTTCCATTGAAGGCTTAACGCCGTTGAGAATTTCACCGTCGCTGAATCGCACTACCGACACTTGTTCTTTGCGTATTTCGGGAACCCATGAACCTGTTCCGCTCACCAGCACTTCGTCGCCTATGCGCCACGAAAGGTTGCCGCTGCTGCATACGGTTAATCCATATCTGCCCACCTTGTGAGCCATTTCCACGAATTCGTTGATTTGTTGTTCAGTTATTTTCATTGTAGTATAATAATGGTTTTTTCACTATTTGACAGAAACTCCGGGTGTGAATCGCAGAGGCGGTTTCCACCCGGATTGTTTCTGCAAACAATTAGTTGTTGATGAATGTTATTTTGTTATTTATACATTGGTCCGAATGCAGCGCAAGCGCGATAATCCTGACCTTCTTTGTCCATGCCGAATGCGTTCCATGCTGCTGGGCGGAAGATGTCGTCTTCAGGCACGTTGTGCATCGACACTGGAATGCGTAGGATAGAGCAAAGAGTGATGAGGTCGGCACCGATGTGTCCGTAACTGATGGCACCGTGGTTAGCACCCCAGTTGTTCATCACGTCGTATGCGCTCTTGAATGCGCCCTTGCCGGTGAGGCGAGGAGCAAACCAAGTGCAAGGCCAAGTGTAGTCGGTGCGTTTCCACAACTTGTCGGAAACTTCGTCGGGCAGGTTCACTGTCCAACCTTCGGCAATTTGCAGGCACGGACCAAGACCTTTCACCAGGTTCAAGCGAATCATGGTTACAGGCATTTCGGCGCGGGTGATGTAACGCGACGAATAGCCGCCACCACGGAAGTAGCCATAGTCGGCTTGACACCACTCGGTGGCTTCGAGCATCTTCTTCTGGTCTTCTTCGGTGACTTCATACCATGGCTTCATCACATGCTTGCCTTCAGCGTCGGTCACTTCGCCGCAAGCGTCGAGGCAGGCAGCACCACTGTTGATGAGGTGCAAGAAACCTTGCGATTCTTTGGCAACGCCTTCGAGTTCGTAGCCGGTAGCACGCTTAACGGCATCTGGGCTCCAATAGGTGCGCACGTCGGCAAAGATTTGAGCGCGGTTGGTGAGCAACTTCATGAACAGCATGCCAAGACCGTTGAGCACGTCGTTTTCGGTGGCGAGGATGTATGGTTCGCGAGCACCGTTCCAGTCGAACGACGAGTTGCAGAGTGCTTCGGCAAAGTCGCCGTTAGGATAGAAGTCGGTCCATTGGCGTTGACCTTGGAAACCGGCAGCAATGGCGTTGTGACCCACCATTTCTTCCTCACAGCCCTTAGGCAGGTTCTTGTTGCCGCACATGAGGTCTTTGATGATAACCATCATCTTAACAACAAATTCCCAAGCCTCTTCTTTTTGCTCGCGAGTGCGTTGCAGTTCAACAGGATTCTTGTCGAAGCCTTCGCGGCAGTTGGCTTTTGTCCAAGCAAGAGCCTTTTGATATTCTTCTTCGTTGTAGATGCCTTCGGTCATGCGGCGGATGATTTCCACTTCGTCGACGCTTTCAACGCGCATGCCCAAGTATTCTTCAATGAATTGAGGGTCGATGATTGAACCGCCGATACCCATACAGATAGAGCCGATTTGCAACCACGATTTGCCACGCATTGAAGCGGCTGCCACAGCAGCGCGACCAAAGCGCAACAGTTTTTCGCGCACGTCGGCAGGAATCGAAGTGTCGTCGGCATCTTGCACGTCGTGACCGTAAATGCCAAATGCCGGGCGGCCTTTTTGTGCATGTGTAGCAAGCACCGATGCCAAATATACGGCACCCGGACGTTCTGTTCCGTTAAAGCCCCACACGCCTTTGATGGTGAGAGGGTCCATGTCCATAGTTTCGGCACCATAGCACCAGCATGGAGTGACGGTGAGCGTGATGTCGACGCCCGCTTTCTTGAACTTCTCGGCGCAAGCAGCGCTTTCACCCACGCGGCCAATGGTGGTGTCGGCAATAATCACTTTCACCGGTTCGCCGTTTGAGTAGCGGATGTTTTCTTCAAAAAGTTTGGCTGCTGCACGAGCCATGTTCATCGTTTGTTCTTCAAGCGATTCGCGCACTTTAAGCACGCCACGGCGTCCGTCGATGGTTGGACGGATACCAATTACAGGGTAATCACCCACAAGTCTGTTTTCTGCCATTGTAAAAAAGGTATTTAGTTTAATATATTTTGGTTAATTCAGAGTTTAATTTTATTGAGTCGCATAAAGTTACACAATAATTCTGGAATATCGCAATTCTTAACCTCTAAAAAATCAACAGTGCATTTGTGTTGTAATTGCAAATGTCGATAGTCTATAAATTGCGATGTATCACACTTCCGTTTGCTTGGTGTGTGGCGAGGATTAACACCTCGGCTATCTGCACATGCTCAGGAGCGCTGGCTGCATAGAATGCCACGTCGGCAATGTCGTCGCCAGTGAGGGGCTTGATGCCTTTGTAGACGTTGGCGGCACGTTGGTCGTCGCCACGAAAACGCACGTTGCTGAAGTGGGTTTCAACAAGTCCGGGCTTCAGATTGGTGACGCGCACAGCCGATTCTGCCACATCGATTCGCAAACCGTCGGTGATGGCTTTCACGGCTGCTTTGGTGGCGCAATACACGTTGCCGCCTGCATAGGCTGCGTCGCCTGCCACGCTTCCTACGTTGATGACGTGCCCTTTGTTGCGTTTCACCATCTCCGGAACAATGAGCCGTGTCATGGTCAACAAGCCTTTGATGTTGGTGTCAATCATTGTGCTCCATTCCTCAATGTTGCCTTCGTACTCTTTGTCTAAACCTAAAGCAAGTCCGGCATTGTTGATTAGCACGTCAATCGTTCGCCACTCTGCATCGAGCGAATCGACGGCTGCCTTTGCTGCTTCAGCATCGCGGACATCAAATGCCAAAGTTTTCACTTTTGTGCCTTTGGCTTCAAGTTCGAGTTTGATGGCATCGAGTTTGTCGGCGCGTCTCGCTGTTAGAATCAGGTTGTAGCCGCCTTCAGCAAATTTTCGTGCACAGGCTTCACCGATGCCGCTTGTGGCACCGGTTATAAGTACTGTTCTTTTCATTCTATCGCTTTGCTCAATTAATAGCCGTGTGAAAGATTATTTAATTGGCAGGAGCCCATTTGCAGCGAACAGGCGATACGATAGCACCTTCTTCTTTAAGTTGCTTCATAGCCTTGTCCACTTCTTTGCGGTCGAGACCTGAAAGTTCGGCAATTTTGCCTGCATTAAGAGGTTCGCCTGCTTGTTTCATTGTTGCTAATACTTTTTCTTTTACATCCATGACTTAAAATTTTTTAGGAATTAAAAAATAATATATTTAACTAAATCGGCAGTCATATATTTCTACACAATTAATTGCCGATTTGTTCACTTTTCACAGTTGTTTAACCCACACCGGCATTGCCGATGCGCAGTTCTTCAATCCACGAATGTAAAGATAAGGATTTTTCTCCGAAAAATGGCATAAATTGCACACATTATAGTTATTTATCACATTGCCTGCTTTCGTAAAGGTTTTTTATTGTCAGAATGGCGCAGGAGATGTGAATACCATAGCCTCATGGGTTACGGGGTGTGTGAATTGCAGACTTTTTGCATGAAGGCAAAGGCGTGGGGCATTGGTGGAATGGCTGCCATAAAGTTGGTCGCCAAGAATAGGAGTGTTCAGCCCCTTGCTGTGGGCAGCATGCACGCGCAGTTGGTGGGTGCGTCCGGTGAGAGGCTGGAAATTGATGCGTGTTATGCCATCGTGTGTGTCGACAACATGGTATAACGTGGTTGCCGCTTTGCCGTTTTCTTCGTCGACAATCTGGCGCGGACGGTCGTCGGGGTCGGGTGCTAATGGCAGCGTTATGGTGCCTTGCTGTTGATGCACTGTGCCATGCAGCAGAGCCTCATATACTTTCGTGATTTCGTGTCGGGCAAATGATTGTTGCAGTTGCTTGTGAATGTCCTTGTTTTTGGCAACAAGCAGCAAACCCGATGTGTGCATATCGAGGCGGTGCACAATAATTGGGCCTTGTGCTTCGGGGTGCATTTGTTGGTATTGCTGGAGAAGAGAGTCGGCGTTGATGTTTCCCGGCACGGTGGCAAGTCCCGAAGGCTTGTCGATAACCGAAATCCACGGGTCGTCGTGAACTATGCTGATTTTAAGTTCCTCGTTTTGCTCGTGCGGGTTAGGGTCGACGTTCATTCCCTGCATCATGAAAGATAGGATGGGCAGGCATTTGCTTCGGCATGCAGGATAGAAAGTTCCGTGGTGACGAATTTCGGCAGATGGCGATTTGCCCCACCAAAACTCAGCCATGCAGCGAGGCGTGAGATTGTGGGTGAAGGCATATTGCATAAGCCGAGGGGCTGCACATTCACCGGCACCGGCCGGTGGCACGCCTTGCGATGTGGGCTTGAAGATGTGTTCAAGGTCGCTGCTTTCGCCACGGGCATTGCGCATCACAAACAACTGAAACAGACGTGCTTGCAAATGCGTGGAACGGGTGCGCCGCAGTTGCTTCAGGGCTGCTATGTTATGTTCGGCGTCGGCAATTTCGCTTGCTTGCGGCAGCGTGGCTATCGCTTGGGCGGCAGCGTGTCGACGTCGCTTTAGTTCGGCTTTCATGTATTGGCTGCGAGCAGTCATTTCGCGTTTTTGTTCCTCGGTGAGATTGCCTTGTGCCCTCAATGCGTCGCGTTCGGCTTTTTCGTCGCGCACTTGGCAGGCAAACCGTTCCAAATCTGCTTCGATGGCGTTTCGCTCGATGGCGTATTGTGAGCGCAGCGCAGCCAGATGCTCATCAGCCTCTAAAGCAGCGATGCGGTGATTGATTTGCGTGATTTCAGCCTCGCCGCGAGCAAACTCGCCGTTTGGGTTGAGCAGATTGTAAACGGCAGGCACAAAATAGGGTAGCGACGTGCTATGGGCAAGGTTGCCTGAAAACGCTGCCAGAAAACCGATTTCGCCTTGCGGGTTCTGCACCACCAGCACACCCAACATTTTGCCTTCGTTGAGTTCGGGTAGCAAGTGCATGCATGTGGCTATGTGCTTTTCAACGAGTTTGGCAGCCTCAACGCATAAGGGGTGTGGCGTGTAGCAAAAAGGATAGGTGAATCGCGGCGGCAGTTCGTCGACAGCCACTTTGCGCTCAAATCGGTGAAACTTTTGCTCGTTTGCCATTACAATGCGTGAACCAATTATTATTCTTTTTTGTGTGACAAAGGTAGTGATTATTTAAAAGATAAAAAGTATTTTTGTGATAAGAAACATGCATACAACAAAAGTGACAACGATATGAATGAGAATTTGCCTAACGACCCGATGATGCTTATGAGTTTCATCAATATGAAACTTCGCGATTGCTACGGGTCGCTTGATGAGTTGTGCGACGATTTGAACATCAGCCGCTTGTGGCTTGAGGAAAAACTTAAGGCGGTGGGGATGGAATATTCGCCTGAGCATAACAAATTTTGGTGAACAAAACTCCTGTGAGTGTGAAATAATTAAGTTAAGATATAAATGTTTATGAAGCAACAATTAACAGCAATGCTGCTTGTGCTTGCCTGGTTGACGGCGGCAGCGCAGCAAGTTAGCACGGTGGTAACATGTCCCGGAGAGGACGCTTCGCAGAGTATGCGCATCAGTTGGGCGGCTCCTTCGAGTGGCTATTATTTGAAATATTCGCCTGTTGACGTAGCCGGCGAAGCCATTGCGATTCGCCCCGAAACGGAGTTCCGTTGCACCACATTCGATAATGTGAACTCAAAGGCAGCCGACGGCACCGATATGGTGGAACATGTGGTGATGACCAAATGCGGAGCAACACTCAAAAATCTGAAACCTAACACCCGCTACCGCTATGTGATTTACGACCCTGCAGGCAACGAGGCGTGCCCCGAGCACCACTTTTTAACGGCTGGCGCAACGGAATGGCAATGCTGCGTGATTTCGGATTTTCATGCCTATACACCGTTGCAGCATCGCCAAGATGAGGCAATGAAAATGATTGAAACCGTGACACAATATGGTGGCGGAATTGATTGGACTTTACACCTTGGCGACATCACTGCTTGGGGCGCCAGTTGGTCGTTTTGGGAAAAACTGTATAGCGAACCGGCGTTCAGCCGAATGATGTGGGCTGGCTGTGTGGGCAATCACGACTATATGGCGCGAAACTATCGCAGGCTCAGCAACGAGTTTTTCAATCAAGCCAATTATTATCCCGAGAATGGCTATCGCGGCGAGATGGGCGTTTGCTATCATTTCCGCTATGGAGATGCCATGTTTGTGATGCTCAACAGCGAGAGTATGCGCAGCGATGAGGGATTGCAAGCCGCACAGACGTGGGTGCGACAAGTGGTGACTGATGCACGCCGTTCGAGCAACGCTCCTCGCTATGTGATTGTGTGTGAACATTACCAGTGGTTCTACGGAGGCGATGGTCGTATCAGCCAATATGACCGTTGGTGCAAGGTGTTCGACGAACTTGGTGTTGACCTTGCTTTGGCAGGGAACAATCATATATATGTGCGCACCGATGCCGTTTATAACGGTGAACTTTCCAATGGAGCTGTTAGAGGCACAGTGTATGTGCAAACACCATCTTCCGACGACGAGCGCGGTCAGGATATGAAACCGGAGTTGAAGCACAACAAGCACTTGATTAAGTGCCGTTGGACCGAAGGCGGGAAAACCGTGGGAGCCATGCTCATGAAGGTGAACCGACACAAAATCGGACTTACTTTGCTCGACCGTACCGGCAAGGTGATTGACACCGTTGATGTGCCGGCAAAAAGATAAATCCCGAACATCCCATTCCCGTGTGGTGGTTGAAAGCAACAAACTTGCCACTCGATTGAAATAGTGTAATTGCATACTTTTGACTTAAAAAAGTATGCAATTACATGTTTTTTAGGAGTTTGCTTGTTGATTTATGGATATAACATATTGGAAAAACGGCAAAAATAGGGCTGAAATATGTTGGGAGAACGGAAAACACTTGGAATAAACGATTATTCGCCTATCGCTACGGCTTTATATGAGGTGGCGCTTTCGAGGCTGCCTCTGCATCAATATTGCTGGCGGAGAAGTGATAAATCGCAAATTTTGTAGTATCTTTGCAAACTGAATTGCGATGTCGGAGTGACTCGCAACGAACAGATGGATTATTAAAACAAATTTTTATAAAAGAAATAAATGGCACTACAATGCGGTATTGTTGGACTCCCAAATGTGGGCAAGTCAACGCTTTTTAATTGTTTGTCGAATGCAAAAGCGCAGTCGGCTAATTTCCCTTTTTGCACCATTGAGCCTAATGTGGGCGTAATCACCGTGCCCGATGAGCGGCTCAATAAGTTGGCAGAGATATGTAAGCCTCAGCGTGTCATTCCCACCACGGTGGAGATTGTCGACATTGCCGGACTGGTGCAAGGAGCATCGAAGGGCGAAGGCTTGGGTAACAAGTTTTTGGCAAATATTCGTGAAACAGATGCCATCATTCATGTGCTGCGTTGCTTCGACGACGAAAACATCACGCATGTTAACGGCGACGTTGACCCGGTGCGCGATAAGGAAATTATCGACTATGAACTTCAGTTGAAAGACCTTGAAACCATTGAAGCACGCATCAACAAGGTTGCTAAACAGGCTCAAACCGGTGGCGACAAGCAAGCCAAACAGGCTTGGGAGGTGTATAAGCGTTACAAAGAAGCACTTGAGCAAGGCAAGGCTGCTCGCACCGTTACACTCGACAACAAGGATGAGGAACGAATTGCCCACGACCTGTTTTTGCTCACCAACAAGCCTGTGCTCTATGTGTGCAACGTTGACGACAACAGTGCCGTGAACGGCAACAAATATGTTGACGCTGTTCGCGAGGCAGTGAAAGATGAAAATGCCGAAATTTTGATTCTTGCTGCTAAAACCGAATCGGAGATTGCCGAGTTCGACACCTATGAGGAGCGTCAGATGTTCCTAAACGAAATTGGCTTGGAAGAATCGGGCGTTAACCGACTTATTAAGTCGGCTTATGCGTTGCTCGATTTGCAGACATTCCTAACTGCCGGAGCAGACGAGGTGCGCGCTTGGACGTTTAAGAAGGGAAGCAAGGCTCCTCAATGTGCAGGCGTTATTCACTCCGACTTTGAGCGTGGATTTATTCGTGCCGAGGTGATAAAATACGACGATTATGTTTCTTATGGCAGCGAAGCGGCTGTGAAAGAGGCAGGCAAAATGGGCGTAGAAGGTAAGGAATATGTGGTGCAGGATGGCGATATTATGCACTTCCGCTTCAATGTGTAAGGTTTTACGGTGCCTATCGCAGGAATGGTTGTTCGACCAATTTTTCAAAAATAATATATAATTGCACATAAAGAACTCTCGGAGAAGCCAATCACTCTCTGAGAGTTTTTTTGTAAACCTCAATCACTTGATTGGCAATATGGTCCCAATTATATGCCGACAAATCGTAGATGCGGTTAATCTGGGGCGAACTTAGTTTTTTAGTCAACAAGTCAGATAATTGTTTGGTGTTGCCGGTTTTAAAGAAATCGCCCTCGTTAAGGCAACTTAGTTTATTGGCTTCAATGTCGCTAACTGCCACATCAAGGTTATAACTCATGGCTTCAAGCAGCGAAATGGGTAGCCCTTCGTGGTAAGAAGGCAGACAAAACAAAGCAGCGTGAGAGTAAATTTGATTGAGCTTTTCGCCACGGATGAAGCCTGTAAGAATCACTCCATGCGCTTTTGCAAGTTTTTTCAGTTTGATTGAATAGTCATCTTCGTGATCGGCGTCGCCTGCTAAAACAAGTTTATAATCAGTTTTTCCGATGCTAGCAAACGCCTCAATAAGGTCGTGGAAAGCTTTTTCTTCAACAAATCGTCCTACAGCCAGCACATATTTTTGCGGTTGAAGCCCCAGTTGCTCGATATAATTCGTTGAAGTTGATTTGGAAGGAGTTTCCACGCCATTAAATATTAGGTTGGCATCGGTGCGATGATATTTGTCCACTAAAATATCGTTGATAAACTTGGCAATTACAATCACTTGATTGCTGAATTTAGTGCCAAGATATTCGCCGGTTTTGAGCACTATCTTTGCCAGTTTGCCCCATTTCTTTCGGTTGTATTCCGGACCATGATTAGTCATTACCACTTTAAGCCCCATAATGCGGCAAAAAGGAGCCATAATGCTTGGTCCATCGGCATGTATGTGAACGATGTCGGCATTTAGTTGCCGGGCTTTGATGGCACCGAGGAAAGTGTGCACGATAGCCTCAATGCTTTTTATGCGTGGGGCATATAAGTCAATGAGTTTCACACCGCGATAGGTGTTGATTTTGTTGTTGGGAGTGATGTAGCAACTGCGCCGAATGACGGTGACATCGTGCCCCATAGCAGCAATGCGTGGGTATAACTGTTGGCAGTGTGTTTCCACTCCGCCTTGTATGTTTGGAATACCCCGAGTGCCAATTACTACTATTTTCATGGTGCTAGATGGTTGCTTGTGGATACTTTCGTCAAAAAGTTTTGCGTAAGTCGCCTTGTTTGGGGTCTTGACCAACGTCGTAGACTTTGCAGTCGATGCAAGCCCGTTTGCCTTGCATTGAGCGCAATTTGTTTTTCAGTGCCCAAATGGCAGGATGTTTCACATATTTGTGCATCACAGGCGAAGCGGTGCCCACCATCCAACAATTTTTAGGGCATTTGCGTACCATAGAGCGAACCTTTTCGGCTTGTGGACTTGTCCAAATTTCCATAAAATCGCGAGAATTGCGTATGTTTCCCATCGATTCTTTCCAATATTTACTTTCAAGTCCGTTGCAAGGATACACCTCGCCGTAAGGGTCGATGAAGAAATTCATTGTGCCTGCCTCGCATGGCAAGGGGCGTCGACCGCCGTCGATATAGTTGATGAGTCCCATATTGAAAAATGCACGGAACCAACTTTTGGGATGATTCTCTTTGAGTTGCCAATTGATTAGGGTCTCAAAATCGGCGCAAACTTGCTTGCGATTGGTGATTACGTTGTCGTCTTTGTGAAAATAATATGAGTTGTGGAAAGCAGCAGTGGCAAACTCCATTCCAAGTGATTTCGACAACTGATAGAGCGAGAGCATATCGCTGGAATTGTTGTTCGACACTGTACATCCAAAGCCGATGTCTTTTAGTCCCATTTCTTTAAGTCGCAACAACGTGCGCAATCCTTTGTCGAAGCCACCTTCGCGTCCGCGAAGTTCGTCGTTTTTTTGGCTCAACCCTTCAATTGAAATGCGAATGCCGATTTTTGGGAACTTTTCAGCCAAAGCAATCACGCGGTCTTCAAACCACCCTGAAGTGGAAATGACAATGCGGGGCGATTTGGTGTAGCAAATACGCACAATTTCCTCTAAGTCTTCCCGGATAAATGGTTCTCCACCAGTGAGGTTAATGAATTTTAGTTTTGGAAGACATTCCAGTTCCTCGGGTTTAATTTCTTGAGCCCTATCGGTGGGATTATTCCAAATGTTGCACATTTTGCAGCGCATAGGGCACCGGTAGGTGAGAATTATCGATGCATCAGTGGGATATATGGTTTCCATTTCTAAATCGTCGTGTAATCTTTTAAATATTAACGGCAGTGAAGGGTGAAATATTGCAAATTGACACTATTTGTTGTAAATTGCTGAGAGTTGGTTTAAATGTCGCTCGGGCGAAAATCGGTTGATGGCTTCGGCCTGAATGGCATTATTGTTCCAATCGGTTTCAAGAGTGTGCTCGATGGCGCTTTGCAAGTTGGTTACATCACGAGGGGTGAATACTACCCCCGAGGTGGACGATATTAGTTCGGGGATGCCGCCATTTCGGGCGCCAATCACGGGTGTGCCGGCGCAAAGCGATTCTATCACGCCGAGCGGATTGTTTTCATGCCATTCCGAGGGCAATATCGATGCGTAACTGGAGCATAGCAGTTTGCTCACTTCGTCAGCATTGAGTCGACCCAAGAACCGGATGTTGCTGCATGAAGCATATTTTTCTTTGAGTTGCGGTGTGAGTGGTCCATCTCCTGCAATTAGCAGTGGGTAGGGTAGGCGTGAAGCCGCTTCAATCATAGTTGCCACGCCTTTTTCTTGCGACAAGCGTCCCACGTAACATAGTTGTTTCTTGCGTATGGTTTGTTCAGTGGTTGTGAATGTTTGCAGTTTCACTGGGTCGATGAAGTTGCTCACCACATGTAACTTGCTTGGCGAAAAGCCTCCTTGAGCCATTTTCTGCGCCATGAATTGGCTCGGACAGATAAAAGCGTCGGTGCAGTTTTCAAGAGTGTGGCGGTCCCATTTGAGGGCTTCGATATAGGCTAAGGCGCTTGCCGCGAGCGAGCCTTTCATGCAGCGTTGTTTGAGCACTTGCGATTTGTCGTTGAAACAGAGTTCGCAAGGCTCTCCATCGCGTAGGCATGAGTATGATGGGCACAGAAGTTTGTAGTCGTGCATAGTCCACACAACACGGCATCCGGCTTGGTGAGCCATTTGTGTAATCACGGGTGAAAGGTAACTGTGGATGTTGCCCAGGTGAACCACGTCGGGGCAGAAATCACGGAGTATTCGGGCGAATGAAGAGCGAATGTCACCGATACCTAAAGTGCGTTGGAATGCTTTGAGTTTGCCTGTCAGTCCGCCACCGGAAAAACTGATTTCGGGAGCAAAATATTTCGAGTATGGTGAATCGAAGTTGTCGGGATAATTCATTGCAAAAACAGCCACTTCATATCCGTTTGCTCGGAGTAGATATTCAAGGTTGATGGTAGCAACGCAGTCACCACCACGATTATAGTAGAATTTGTTTACTAACAGTATTCGTTTCGACATATATCATTTCAAGTTCTTTCCTAATAATTAAACTTTATGAAAGGTTAATTATTGTGTAAGTTTTGCAATAAAACGGCTTGGATTTTCGTTAAAATTAATGAATTGAAAAATACGATATTCTTGGCAGAAATTAAAACACAGAATAGGGCGATTCAAATGTTAAGAAATCTGGGAATCTATGCTGTTGGCAGCATTGGTTCTCGGCTCATGACGTTTTTGTTGGTCCCGATTTATAGTTTCTTTATTTCACCAAGCGAGTTTGGCTATTATGATATTTGCTTTGTGGTGGTAATGTTTGCAGTGCCAATTATTTCGTTTCAGTTGCGTGATGGTGCATTCCGCTTTTTGCTTGACGCTCAGACCGATGATGAGCGCACACGTGTTGTTACCTTTTCAATGGTTTCGTTGCTTCGTGGTGCTGCGATGTGTATGGTTTTGGGCGTTATTGCTTATTTGTTGGTCGATGTCCGGTTTATGTGGTACACTCTGGTGTTTGCCGTTGTGTTTGCTTTGTTTGAGGTCGTACAGCAAATGTTGCGTGGATTGGGTCATAACAAATTGTTTGCCGGTTGTGGTATCCTGTCGTCATTTTTCATTTTTGCTATAAGTGTACCTCTTGTGGCGTGGACTGATATGGGCATTGAGGGTGTTTTTATTGGTAATATTGCAGCACGCGTGATTGCGATGTTATATGCCGAGTGGCGGCTTGGGATGTTTAGCCGTTATGTCCGTTTCAATGCTGATTTGGGAGATATCGGACGAGAAATATATCTATATAGTTTGCCGTTGATGGCGGTAAATCTGATAGTTATTATTATTTCTTGTGCAAACAGGTTTTTTATTGAGCATTTTCTTGGACTTCATGATAATGGCTTATATGCTGTGGCTGTAAAATTTGCTGCTATACTTGATACGATTGGTTTAATTTTTGTGCAAGCATGGCAGGAAACAGCTATTAGACAATATGGCGATACTGACCGTGATGTGTTTTACACAAAAGTGTTGAATGCTTTCATTTGGTTGCTAGTTGTGATGGTTGTTGCAATATCTTTCGGTGTTCGTATTGTATATAATTATATTGTGGGAGCAGAGTATCAAGAAAGTGTCTGGCTTGTCCTTCCGCAATGTTTGTCAACAAGTTTTTTATGTTTGGTGTATTTCTATGATATGGGTTATCAGTGTTCAAAGAACACTTCACGTCAGTTACCTTGCCTGATTATTGCTTTGGTGATTTCGTTGGTGACAAACTATCTGTTCACCATTTGGTGGGGGCTCTATGGTATATTGGCGAGTATCAATGTCACTTATTTGTTCGTTCTTTTGTATAAGATGATTGATACACGTCGATATATGCTTTTGCGCATTGATGCACGTTCTTTGATGATGGTTGGGCTGCTGATACTTAGCGGTGTGGTGTATTATGCTACCGACAATAAGTTATATGTTGCCATCTATTTTGCTATATCATTAATGGCTATGGTGGCGTGTTGCCCTGCGTTTATCAAGCAAATGTTGATGAATAAACTACAACGAAAGGAAGTGCAATGAAGATATTATTTGTACCTAACTGGAATGTGACGCGACTTGCTGAAGACGATGATTCGATTCAGTCTCCCGACAAATATGTTGAGGGACAGCCATATTGGTTTTTTAAATATTTTCCGAAGAATACGCAAGTCGATGTTCTTGACATAGGCGCAAATACGTGGCTGCGAAAGATAGAAAAAAAGATAAAGTTCTATATACATCAACCTTTTAAAGCTTTCATGAGGCGCAACAATTATGATTTAGTGATTTCGCATGGCGCTCAAAGTGGGTTGATGTATGAATTGCTGACATCATTTGTCAAGCATAAGCCCAAACATTTAATGTTTGATATAGGAGGATTGAATGGTTCACGAATCAATCATTCTGAAACGCCGCTTATACGGTTCGCTTTGCGTCGTATGCCTGCTATTGTTGTGCATTCGTCACGGCAACTTGAGTTTTATCGCAAATATTACCCTAAACTTTTTGAAAAAGTCACTTTCATTCCTTTTGGTGCCGATTTCAACTATTTCGACCACGGTCTGGAAATCCATTTCAATTATCGGATTGTGTCATTCGGTTATGCAAAACGCGATTTTGCTACGCTTTGCAAGGCGTTCGATGAATTAGACAATAGTAAATATGAACTTCATATTGTTGGCGACTCTTCGCTTTCCAAAGAATATAGCCATAATAGCAGAATTGTTTTTCATGAGAAGATGCCGATAGCCGATTTGGTGCGATTTATTCTTGATAGTGCCTTTGTGGCTATTCCGTTGCCCGAATACCTCTATTCATACGGGCAAATGAGTTTCTTGCAGAGTATGGCACTGCGCAAACCTTTAGTGGTGACCGATACCACCAGTTCACACGACTATGTGAATGGTATCAGCGGAGTGTTGACTCCGAAGCCTTACGATGTGGCAGATATGAAGCGATGTCTTGCCGAGATGATGAGCAAGGACAAAGGCGAATTGATGTATATGGGATTGATGAATGCTGAGCATGTTCGTAACGATTTGAACGAACAGGTTATGGGTGAGCGTGTTTATCGTGTTGTGGAGGAGATAATGGGCGAGGATTGAGCGCCTAAAACTATTGTCTTTTGCGTTAGTGGAACATAAGATGCGGTGAATAGCGTGATTATTCTCCGCAAAAATGCGGTGAATAATGCTTGTTTTCGCCTTAAATTGTTGCAAATAATGCGGAGAATATATATATTTGTTGCAAAATATCTGATATTATGGCGGCAAAATATATCTGGCAAAACGAAGATTGGCCCAAAATGAGGTGGGATGATGGTAAATTGGTGAATTTGCTGTCGGAAGTAAATCAGCTTCGAGGTACGTTGCTGGGATGTGTTTCAATGTTTGGAATGGAGCAACAGAATGCAACGCTGCTCGAGGCAATGTCGCAAGAGATGATACATTCTGCTGAGATTGAAGGCGAACGACTGAATCGTGATAGCGTGCGCTCGTCGCTTGCTAGGCATTTGGGATTAGAATATGCCGGACTTGCAAAGAGTGATCATTACACTGAAGGGGTGGTGAGTGTTATGCTTGATGCCACAATCAACTACGAGTTTGCGATTAATGAATCTCGTTTGTTTGGATGGCATGCGGCATTGTTTCCTAACGGATATAGTGGAATGTATAAGATTGGTGTCGCACAATGGCGCAGAGGTGATAGCCCTATGCAGGTGGTTTCTGGGAGTATGGGCCACGAGAAAGTGCATTATGAGGCGCCCGAGAGTGCCGAAGTGCCACGAATGATGAAAGAATTTTTGGCGTGGGTGAACGATGATGCATTGGTCATCGATCCCCTTGTGAAAGCTGCTGTAGCACATTTGTGGTTTGTTACCATTCATCCGTTTGATGATGGTAATGGGCGTATATGTCGCACCATTACCGAATTGTTGTTGTCGCGTGCTGATGGGACAAGCCGACGATATTATAGTCTTTCGTCACTTTTCTTGAAACGCAGGAATGATTACTACAACAATCTCGGAAATGCGCAAAATGGCGGACTTGATATCATTGAATGGATATTTTGGTTTTTGTCGGCACTAAAGCAAGCGCTTGAAAATGCATTGAGTGACACTAAACGAGTAGTCGATAAAATACGTTTTTGGGATGAGTATGGCAGCATTGAGTTAAATCCGCGACAAAGAAAGATTATTAATATGATGCTTGATGGTTTTGAAGGAAAACTGAATTCTTCGAAATGGTATAAGATAAATCACTGTTCGCAGGATACTGCATTACGCGACATAACCGATTTGCTGAGGAAAGGTATTCTCCGCAAATCGGTTATGGGCGGTCGTAGCACAAGCTACGAGTTGGTGACTATATCTAAGTAATAATTATTCTTCTTCGTTGTTGGCGAGTGCGGCCTCTTCGTGTTTTCGGTTGGCAAGAATGCAAACGAGCACTGTGGGTAATAATAATCCTAAGAACAGACAGGCTGCACCTGCAATAAGGCTCTTTTTCAAGAGCGGTTTGATGTCGCAATAGGCGGGGTCGATGATGAACCCTCTTGGGAAATTCGACGATAGTGTCATAGCGCTGTTGTAACGGCGTTCAAGCAAGAACACGTATAGGTCGTTTTTCAATTCCTTGTCGCGATAAAGGTTGACGTACTCGCGTTGGTATGATGGCGCTTTGCTGAGTCGTGCTTTGCTTGACGATTTGATTCCGCTAAGCGATTGAATTGTTTTCTCGGTGTTGCGTTTCACTAATGCTATGTTTTCCGACACCAAGCTGCGCATTGTTTCAATCTGTTCGAGAGTTTGGCGTAGGTTGATGTTGTCAGGTGTGGCGGAGCGTTCGAGATAGCGTTTGTGGAGAATTAAGTCGTTGTAACGGTTGATAGTTGGAGTTGCAGTTTCGTCGCCGCCGGTTGGCAGAAGTTCATATTTTTTAGCCGGGTCGTTTAGCATCGACAAGATGACGTTGTAAGCGGTAATTTGGTCGTTAAGTTTGATGATTTCCTTTTCCGATTCTTTGTCAGTGCCAAAGAAATATGATGCCTCGGTTTCTGGCATAATCACATTGTTTTGTGTCTGGAAATCTTGCATCTTTTGTTCCGACTGACTGAGCGACGAAGTGATGTCTTCAATCATTTTGTCGTAAAATGCAAGCTTTTGCTCGGCTTGGTCGTTTTTGCGCTTTAGGCGAATTTCGTTGTATATGTTCATCATGCCGTTGAGCATATCTTTGCCTTGCTGCTTATTGGTGGCTTTCAATTCCAGATATATGCCGTCGCCTTTCTTCGACGAATAGTCGATGTCAAGCAGGTCGATAAACCCGTATGCAGCAAGTTCTGTGCCACAAGCATTAATTCTAATGTGGCGGTCGTCAGTCACGTTATAGTGCTTTGATTTTAGCAATTGGAAATCGCCATAAGGAGTTTGTATTGTTGCCGGCAAAGTGATGCCTTTGCTTTGGGCTATTACCTTTTTGAAAAAGCCTTTCTTTACCTCTACATCGGCTTTGCCATTAGGGTGCAGCTCTACATCAAACAGCATACCTATGCTTAGAGTGTCGAGCATTTCGCGTTTGGCTGTGAGCAGAACTGGCGTCTCGGTGTAAAGATTCATTTTCTTAAAACCGTCCTTTTCAATGTAGGTAAAGTTGAGGTTTAACTCTTGAACAAGACGTACAAGAATGTTGTGCGACTGGAAAATTAATAGTTCGTTATCGACCGACGCTGCCCCCACACCGCCGATTGAGAATGTGCGCATGAGAGATGCCATGCCGCCAGCTGATTTTGATGCAGCACTTCCCGAATCCTCGTCGTCTTCAATAAGGATTTCGGCATGGGTCATGTATTGGTCCATGCGGTTGAAGTGATAGAAGATAGCAAGTGAGAGGAATAGTACTAACGATGCTGCATACCAATACCAACCTCGCTTTGCTGCTGCGATGTATTTCCGAAGGTTTATGGTGTCTTTTTCTTCCATATCAGATATTGTTTGTTTTGTTATTTATAATCTTGTTGAAGTATGAGTTCGCGTTGTTCTTTGGTGCACTGGCGATATTTGCCTATTATTGCTCCAAGCATCATCATCGAATATAGTCCACCGGATTGCGAAAACAATGTACTACCCACGTTTTCAATCATGACGTATGCAATTATAAGCACACCGATTGCAAACATTATGTGACTTTCATCGTGCAGTACAAGGCGAAGTCGCTGATAAATCCACACGAAAAAGAAGATGAATAGTCCGATGCCAACAAGTCCGAATTGCGCAAATGAGGCGTAAAATATATCACAAATAAAAGCAGAAAATTGCTCTGATAGCCCATAAACCTTGTCAAGGTCATATAGCCCATAAATAGCAGAGTAATTAACTGATGGACTTGAAGCAAATGTGGCATAAGAAGCCAAGCCGGTGCCAAGCAGTGGAAAGTCGCTTAGTATAAGGAATGCTCCACCAATAAGGGCAGGACGGGCAAATGATTCCATAACCTCGGGGTCGAATGTGTCGCCATTGCCTACAATAAAATAATAGTTGATTTTCTGCCATGAAACTGCCAGTACGGCTGCAAATACAAGGCAGATAATTACAATCTGTTTCATTTTGATTTGCTTGAACATTCCAGGACGATAGAAGAACAATAAGAACAATGCCATAACAGCTTCGCCAAAGTATTTCGAGCGTGTACAGCAAAGTCCAATGGCAAGTATTGTGCATGCCAAAATCATGTCACGGTGCTTGATTGTGCCATCGCTTCCTATGCTGCAAAAGATGTAAGTAAGGAAACAAATAAATGCAGTTGAACCAAGATAAGCGACATGGTACAATATGGCATGAGTTAGTCCCGTGACAAAAATCATCAATAGGACAAATGCTAATAGCAGCGCAGATGCTTTCATGATTTGACACTCTTTGTGAGTGTAGCGAGGCGCTATTGCAAAGCTTATGAAGAATGGCACGAAAGGCTTCGATTCAATCACAAAGTCAACCAAAATGGCTTTGCCGGTATTAAATTCTAAGAAGAACAGCGAATAGAGTGCATAAAAAGAGAGTATGCCAGCTACAATAAACATACCTTTGTAGCGTGAGACTTGGCGGTTGAATGCCATGTCGAGACCGATGAGTATGAGCATGAACAACACACCCAATTCATCGGCCGATTTAAATAATGCTGGAGCTAATATCTGTATAAATAACATATACAGATGTATCCAGAAGTATGTTTTGCGAATACTTAGCATTTACGACTTTGTTGAATGCTCTTATTTTGCAATAAGCACAATGGCAAGAGAAGCAATCACGCTGGCAGCGCTCACTATGGTAGAAATCACGCTCAACTTGTAGCTGTTATCCTGATTGAATTTGGAGTTTGCCTTTTTCACGTCATTGGGTTCAATATACACCACATCGTTTTGTTGCAGATAGAAATATGGCGATGAAAGAATTTCTGTGTCGTTGAGGTTGATGCGGTGATAGATGCGTTGTCCGTTTTCCTCACGAATGAGAAGCACATTGTCGCGACGACCGTAAACGGTTAGGTCGCCAGCATCGGTGATGGCATCGATTATTGAATACCTTTTCTTGTTGGTTGTTTTGGGTCCGGGGGAATGAACTTCTCCAAGCACATTCACGCGGAAATTCATCAGTTGTACTCGCACATAAGGGTCGGTGACTGATTTGCTCACTTCTTTTGTGATTACATCAGAAATCTCTGATGTTGTTAGTCCCGCAACTTTGATTTTGCCAAGCACAGGCATCATAATGTAGCCGTCATGGTCGACAACGTAGGTCATAAGCGAGCCCTGCTGCGAAGGCGTTGTGGCGCTTCGGGTGGCAATATTTGTCAGCGGAGTGTTGAATTGCGCTGTTGCTTCGGGAACAAGCGAGGTCACTGTAATAATCAGTTCGTCGTCAGGGATAATTTTTAGTTCATAGTTGCCAGAAGGTATGGACCCGCTGGTTTGATTGCCAAGGTTGGAGAAATATGTAAGGTTGTCCTTGCTCGTTGAACATGAGGCAAAGAATAGTGTAGTAGTAAAAAGAATCAATAATCTTGTTAACATAATTATTTGTGTATATATTATTTCTAAAACATTAACGAATGTGATGTATTTTTTATTGTATTAAAATGGTATGATTGATGGTGTGATACATTCAATATGATAATCAAATGCTTGGAAATAATTACAATGACGGGTTGAGTCCATGAATAATAGTGACAACTCTTTTGTGGTTATTTAGATTTTTGCAATATTAATGAATATTCTTCCGTTATATATTAGATTTTTATGTTAAATTCATAATTTTTCATTGTAATGATTAGTCTTAGTAGACATCTAAAGCAATTTGGCATAGGAGTTTTTCTAATTGCCTCGTTTAGCAGAGTGTTAAGTTTTCTCCATTTGTCAAAGTTGTTTTGTGCATATACCTATTGGAAGCATCGATTCCTTTCGGAATGGCTATGGAAAAGGTTTAAATATACTGTGAAATATGATAAAGATATTAAGCACGAAATTGACGATGATGGATATGTTTTTGTGTTTTGGTATCAAGGCGAACAGTCGGCTCCTCCTATTGTGAAGGCTTGTATTGCTTCGATTAGAAAATGGTGCTTTGATAGAAAGGTGGTTGTACTCGACAAAAACAACTATCTGGATTACGCATCTGTGCCGACTTGTGTTTTGTGTCGATTGGAAAATGGCGAAATTGGTATGGCTCATTTTTCGGATGTTTTAAGGGTGGCTCTGCTTCGCGAGCATGGCGGTTTTTGGATTGATGCTACCAATTTCATGTTAAATCAAATTCCGGAATGTGCGTTATCATATTCATTTTATTCTTTGAACGGCGTCTTTGAGTCGTTTAAATATGATTTGGGCTTTAAATGGACTATATGGTTTTTTTATGCAAAGAAAGGCGATATGATAGTTAATAATCTATATCATTTTTTGGAGGAATATTGGAGCCGGTATAACACTGAGTTGACATATCTATTTTGGGATTGTTGGTTGTTGGCGATGTATAATCACATTCCGCAAGTGAAGGTTAAGATTGACAGTCTTCCAAGGACTGATGGCTCATACTGCCAGTTGCTCAATAATTGGCATCTCATTGCCAAGGGTGAAAATGCTAAAATGATTGACGAGGGGGCTTTCTTGAACAAACTTTCTTACAAAGGGAATTTGCCTGAGCGAAAAATAGATGGTGAATTAACTTTGTATGGAAAGGTGTTGGAGATGTATGGACTTTGACTTTACGTTAGAAATGTTTAATAATTAATATGTGGGGAAGTTCCTTTGTTAACAACTTTTTTTGTTGAAAGGGTGGATATGTAGCGAAGTATGATTAAATTTGCACTTTGAAAAACGGGCGGCTGTTGTCGCCTGGTGTGAATAATTACAAATGTGATGATTAGTTTTTCTATCATATTAAGTCCGTGGATTTACGGACTACTGGCATTTTCGTTGCTTATGACTGTGTTTATAGTGGTGTGGCATGCTCGCCGCTTTAGTGCGGTGCGCCGTTGTGTGGCTGCATCGGGCAGCGAAGTGTCGGAAAGCCTTGCTCCTGCCACTGTGGTGGTTTATGCCCATAACGATGGCGCTTGTTTGGAGCGTTTCCTGCCGTATTTGCTCAATCAGAATTATCCTAAATACGAGGTGATTGTGGTTAACGATTCGAGTGTTGACAATAGTGCCGATGTCATCTCGGAAATGATTGCTAACTACGATAACCTTCGCCAAACATTCATCCCCGAAGGAAGCCGAAACGTGTCGCGTCGCAAGTTGGCTATCATGCTGGGCATTAAAGCCGCCCGCAACGAGTTGATTGTAGTCACTAATGCTAATTGCTGCCCGGCGGGTCCTGATTGGCTTATGCTGATGTGCCGCAATTTCACTGTCGACACCGATGTGGTGATAGGTTATTCGCGTCCGCGATATAAAAAAGACCACAGATTTGGACATAACTATCGCGTCTACGACAATGTTACCGATTCGGTGCAATATCTCTCGAGCGACATCAACGGATACCCTTTCCGTGGCACTAACGATAATTTGGCATACCGCCGTAGTGTATTTTTCGCCAATAACGGTTTCCACCGCTCGCTAATGTTGCATTATGGCGACGACGACTTGTTTGTGAGCGAAATTGCCTGTGCCGAGAATTGCCGAGTTGAACTCTCTCCGGGAGCAATGATGACGGCTTATCACGATAATTATGGTGCGGTGCACAGCGAACTCAAGTTGCGTCACGATTTCACGGCTAAGCGTTTGCGTCGCTGGCCTTTCATCTCATCGTCGCTCATCTCCTTGTGCCAATACGCTAATGTTGCTGCATTAGGGGCTGCGGTGGTGCTCGCGTGGGGCAATGTGTGGGTGGCAGGTGCCGTAGCGGTGCTGCTGCTGGCGCTGTGGATTACGCTCATTTGCCTGTTCCGTGGCAATGCGCGCCGCCTCAAAGCGCCCAAGTTGCACGTGGGCATCCCTTTCTACATCTATCTGCGCCCCATTGTCAATGCCTTTTATGCCCTCCGCGGCTATCGCATGCGCGAGAGCAACTTCACTTGGCAACGACTGAAGTAGTCTTTCTTATCACTTGTAGGGGCGTATCGCGATACGCCCGGAGTCGGTGCGCCAGGGTTAATGTGTTGTAATGCAAAATGTGGAGGGTATCATGCACGTTGTTGTTTCGTTTTTTTTGTGTTGGACGTATTCGATATGCCCCTACAATATCCCTCTGCACAATCATATCATCGTGTTCCGGGCGTATTGCTATACGCCCCTACATGACACATCGTTGTCTTGTTTTGGGGTTGGGGGATGGGTGGTTTTATCACTCGCCCAATCACCAACCACGCTAAAAAATTTTTATCGGACAGCAATATAATGTAATATCACCGCCTCGCGTGGTGGTGCTGATTAATACTTTCCGTTAAGAGGAAAATAATTAGGACGCGTTGCCA
>JBJEKD010000008.1:36084-60504 GCA_051878455.1 Muribaculaceae bacterium | reverse complement strand
TATTTTCCCCAAACTTCTTCCGCTATCTCTCTCACCAACCAACAAGGATAGATTTGTTATTTAAATTATAAATAGGTTAGAATTGCAACTATCACCAAAGCAGCCACTCCCTTTACAACGGCAGCTTTGGTGATAATTTTTTTGCACATCACTGGCAACAAAAATAGTCCGAAGGCTCAAGATTGTGGTGCGCATTGTCTGACGGCAGCTTCTGGTTGCTCCTCGATTAGGGGCGCAAGAGTGAGCTGTTTTTTCTTCGGTGTCAATGTTGAAGTTGTTGTGTGAGAGTGTGCACATAAATTCTGAGGCTGTTTCAGTTTGGAAAGCGTAAGTGGCTTGAAATGAATCGTGATTGAAAACGGGGTGTTTGGTTGAAGTTATATGCCGATGAGGCTTGCTGTTAACAATACGTCACCAAAGAGGAGGGTTCTCCGCTTTGGTGACGTGATGTATTAAGGCGCGATGTGGCGTTGGTTATTTGGCTGTGAGCACTAAGGCGAAGCCGCCGCCGGGTGCCATGTGCACGTCGATGGTTTCGCCGGCAGGAATCGATTTGCCGGTTGTATGGCGGTAATCGTCGGCACGACGGTGTGCGTTCACGCCGTCGGTGAACGATTCCATCGTCCAACTGCCACTGCCGAGCACCGAGGTGTCGACCTTAACATCGCGAGCGTCCCAGTTTGTGATGCCGCCAACATACCAGGTGTTGCCTTTGCGACGGGCTGTAACAACATATTTGCCAATTTCACCGGCGAGCACTCGGGTTTCGTCCCAAGTGGTTGGCACTTTTGCAATGAAATCGGTGCACTTGCCGCCCAACAAACGATAGTTGGTCGGGCTGTCGCAGAGCATGCTCAATGGCGACTCAAGCACCATATACAATCCCAACTGGTGGCAACGGGTGCCTTGACTCATCGGGCTGCTATAGTTTGGCGTGTAAGCACCTTTCACGGTGTTAATCATCGCTCCTTGTGTATAATCCATCGGGCCTGCGGTTTGGCGGATGAACGGAATCTGGCAATCGTAAGTCATACGGTCGTGAGATGCCGGTATCCACTTGAGTTGTTCAAGTCCGTAAACGCCCTCAAAGTTGATGGCATTGGGGAAAGTGCGGTTCATGCCCGCAGGCTTGAAAGCACCGTGGAAGTCAACCAACAGATGATAGCGCGCGCACGTTTCGGCTGCACGGAAATAGAAATCGGTGATAATCTGGTCGTCGCGGTCCATGAAATCAACTTTAAAACCTTTCACGCCCATAGCGGCATAGTGGCGGCACACGTTCTCCATATCGCGGTCGAACGCTTTATACCCTGCCCAAAGAATTATGCCCACGTTTTTTGCAGCAGCATAATCAACAATGCCTTTGAGGTCAATTTCAGGCACCACTTGCATAAGGTCGGCTTTGAGATTCACAGCCCAACCTTCGTCGAGTATCACATATTCAATGCCGTGTTCGGCAGCAAAGTCAATAAAGTGCTTATAGGTAGCGGTGTTTACACCTGCTTCAAAATCCACTCCGCCAATGTTCCAATTGCACCACCAGTCCCAAGCCACTTTGCCCGGACGAATCCACGAGGTGTCGCCAATGCGGTTGGGCGCAGCAAGCAGATACGAAAGATTGTTTTCAGCCAATTCGGCATCGTTTCGGCTAATCATTGCCACACGCCACGGGAAACTGCGCGGAGCACTCACTTTGGCAATATAGTTTTCACGCGTTTGCACCAGCATTTGCAAGTTGTTGTGTCCGCCTTGCTTCATCTCTTTTGGATAAGGAGCGTTGATTCCTTTCAGAGCATTTCCGCTGCTTGCTTGAAGAAATAAGCCGGGATAATTCTCGAGATGGCTTTCAGTGAGGCAAAGTTTCACGCCGGGTGCTGCTTCAACCACCAACGGCAGAAAGCAATAGCGGCGGCTATCAAGTTGGCTCACAGGCGATGTGGTGTAGACGTTCTCAAACGAGGTTTTAAATTGTGCCTCTGGATTGTTTTCTTTAAACCCGTCGACATAGGGTGCGACGCAAACGCAATCGTCCGTCAAGTTGTATTCAACGCCTTCGCGCATCACCTCAAACGGCTTTGCTACGTGGCTCACAAAGCGATAAGCAACGCCGTTGTCGTAAGCACGAAATTCCACGTCGTAGTTGCCGGCACATTGCAGCGTCAACACGTTGCAATGGTTGGTCATTTGAGTTTGGCGATACACTAGCGATGGCACGGTTTCGTTGATTGTGGAGCGACGCGCCTTTTTCACTTTCACATCGCTGCCCCAAACTTCGTTTGTGCTGAGAGCCATGCTTAACGCCGAAGGCGCAAGCACTTGCTTGCCGTCGACGTTAATGTCGTAGGCAAGGCTGCCCTTAGTGGTTATGTTAACCGTCACTTTGCCATCGGGCGAAGCAAGTTGATAGGTTTTCTGCGCCGCGACATTCATCGTGGCAAACAGAACCAATGCAAATAATAGAGTGTTTTTTAGCATGATTACTTTGATGTTTATTTATGAGTTTTTGCAACAATTATTTACTGCTGTGCTCGGGGATGCCACACAAGCGGCGCATCTTGTTAGGTATATCGGTATTGTCTTGAAATCCCTGAAATATTTCGCTTCCCACACCTATGGCAAACACCGGAACAAAATCGCCAGTGTGGCCGTAAGTGGTCCAGCCAATTCCGGTGAGGCGGTCGAGCACGTTGAATGTTTTACCCACAAATTGGCTGAATGAAGCATAGAGTGTTTTCTTATCGGCTGTGTTGCGTGCCACAAATGTGTTGTTGAACGACTCTTGCAGTTCTTTGTCGAGTTTGTCGTTCACCTCAATAGCCCCGTAAAGTCCGAATTTGGCTGTGAGGTACTGCTTCATATCTTCCCACGTTGGCTGCTTTCCGTCATCAAACATCTTGCGGCAATCGTCCTGCATCTGCTCAATCGACGCGCGTTGGTAATCGAAATTGTGCATCTTATGCGAACCCGGACCGCCGTTCACTGCAGCAGCCATACCACCGGTGTTGTGGTCGGCAGTTACCACGATAAGCGTTTCGTCCTTGTGCTTAAGATAGAAATCATAAGCCACACGGATTGCCTGATTGAAGTTGATGGTTTCCTTCACCGAAGTGCCGGCATCGTTGGCATGGAGAGAGTGGTCGATAAGTCCGCCCTCAACCATTATGAAAAACTTCTCTGGCGACACGTTGAGTTGATGCTCGAGGCAAGCGCTGGTGATGAATGGCAATGACAAGTTGGCTGAAATGCTGTCGATGGCATAGCCAATATGGTCGATTGTCTCGGTGGTGTTGAGCAACACCAATTTTTTCTTGTCTTTGTTGGCTTCGTATCCGGCTTGGCCGTTAACCACTGTGTAGCCGGCATCGGCGAGGACAGTCTTCACGTCTTTACCGCCTTCCGGGGTCTTGCCACGCAAACGGGCACCCACAAACATGTCGTAGCCGCTGCGAGCCATGTCGTTAGCAATTTCGTAGAACATACGTCGACTCGACACATGGGCATAAAATGCGCCCGGAGTGGCATCATCGGGGTCGACCGATGTGGCAATGGCTACGCCGTAGCCGCGGTCGTGCAACTCTTTGGCAATGCTCACCACTGGTTTGCCGTCGGGGTCGACGCCAAGCGATGAGTTATTCGTTTTGTGTCCGGTGGCAAGGGCTGTTCCGGCAGCAGCCGAATCGGTGATGGTGCTGCTGTGAGAATAGGATGTAGCATACGAAACCACCGGGAATTGCAGCATCAGCAATGGTTCGTTGGAGTTGAGAACCGTGCGATTGTAGGTTTCGGCACACAGCACCGGGCTTAAACCCATACCGTCGCCAATGAAATAGAAAATGTACTTGGGTTGCTTTGCTGCCATAGTGACGGCAACAATTATGCAACAGGCAATGCTAAAAATACGTTTCATTATTGTTTATTTATTTAGTTTCAATAGGTTTTCAATGAGTTTTCGGTCGTTGCTCAAGCGAGGCACTTTGCGCTGCCCGCCACGCTTGCCGGTGAGTTCAAGCCAATGGTCAAACAAGCCGGGCTTTGCCTCGGTGATTTGCGGCGGAGCCAAAAAGATGTCGTTGTAACGCTTCGCTTCGTAATCAGAGTTTTCCTGTTTCAGGCAGTTATCGAGCACCTGTGCAAAATGCTGCAAGTTGTCGGGCTGATGCGTAAACTCCACAAGCCATTCATGGCAGCCCTTGCTTGTTTCGGTGGTAAACACCGGCGCGGCTGTGTAGTCGGCAATCTCTGCGCCGGTGGCTTGGCAAGCCGCCGTGATTGCAGCATTGGCATTGTGCACCATCAACTCTTCGCCAAAAGCATTTATGAAACTGCGAGTGCGTCCGGCAATGCGTATTTTCAGCGGCGAGGTGCTCTCTACGCGCACCGTGTCGCCTATGCGATAGCGCCACAGCCCGTTGCAACTGCTAATGACCAACGCATACGTTCGGCCTTGCTCCAACTCCCAGACAGGGAACGTGATTGGATTGTCGCTGTCGTCCTGCTCAATAGGGATAAACTCGTAGAACACGCCCACGTCGAGAAGCAGAAGCATTGCATTGCTGTCGGCCGACGATTGTGTGGCAAAAAAGCCTTCGCTGGCGTTATAGGTTTCCACAAAATGCATCTTTTGCGGGTCGGTGATTGCACGATATTGCTCACGATAAGGGTCGAAACTGATGCCGCCATGGAAAAACACCTCCAAGTTGGGCCACACGTCGTGGATGTTCGTAGCCCCCTTAGCCTTCATCACCTCGCGAAGCACCGTGAGAAACCACGACGGCACGCCCGACAGGTTGGTGATGTTCTGATTCTTGCTCGCTGCCACCAACGCCGGCAGTTTCTCTGCCCAGTCCTCCATCAGCGCCACCTGCTTGCCTGGCACACGAAACAAGTTGACAATCGGATTGATATTCTCAATCAGATTTGCCGACAAATCGCCAATACGCGTACCCGCCGGCACATTGTTCACTTCGTTGGCAAAACTGCCTCCCAAAATGAAAGCCTTGCCGGAAAACAATCGGCTCGACGGATTCATGTTAAGATAAAGTGTCACCACATCGCTCGAACCCTTGTAATGATTGCGTCGGAACGATTCGCGAGTGATGGGTATGTATTTGCTTTTGCCGTCGCTTGTGCCCGACGATTGCGCAAAATTAGTCACTCGTCCGGGCCAAAGTATGTTTTTCTCGCCACGAACCATGCGCATAATGTGAGGTTTTAAATCCTCATACACGGCAAGCGGCACCGTGTTTTTGAATTGATTATATCCTTGAATATGCGCGAACCTATATTTCTGCCCATACTCGGTGTAACTGGTGCTCTCGAGCAAATAGGTGAGTTGCTCGCGCTGCACCGCCTCGGCATAATTCACATACCGCGAAATCTCTTCGAGTCGGCGCTTGAATATGGTTCGTGCTATTGGCGTGAAATTTATCATTGTTTTCTATGGTGAATTTGTATTGCAAATATAAGAAATATTCGCGAGTAAGCCAATATGTTGGGTTACCGCAAATAACCTCTCACTTTCGCGAGTAAGCCAATATGTTGGGTTACCGCAAATGTCCTCTCACTTTCGCGAGTAAGCCAATATGTTGGATTACCGCAAATGTCCTCTCACTTTCGCGAGTAAGCCAATATGTTGGATTACCGCAAATGTCCTCACCTTTTTGCGAGTAAGCCAATATGTTGGGTACCGCTAAGTGAGGAAACCAATAGCGCATATCTCAGCCGCCACAACCAACAACGCCGACAAGCATTTTCTGGCAAAGCAAGAGTGACAACTTCCGACGAATTTTCATTAACTTTGCAGGCAGAAATCACGCAAGCCCTCCGCCACCTCGCGAGAGATGCCCGAACGGGTCGCAAACATCACAAACAAACTTTATTACACTATGCCGAAAACATTATCTGCAATAGTTAGTTTCATTAAAAACTGGACACTGCCCATTTCGATGATTTCGGGAGCACTTGCCTATTTTGCGTGGGTGAACGTGCCCGGACACGAAAAATACAACGCATCGGTGGGCAACATCATTGCATGGGTTCAGCCAATACTCATCTTTTGTATGCTGCTGGTGAGTTTCTGCAAAGTGAGAATAAAAGAATTTGCGCTGCGCCGATGGCACCTGTGGCTGAGCCTGTTTCAAGTGAGCGTATTCGTGATTCTTGCAGCCGTGACTTGCCTCGGCATCGACTATAATCTGAAAGTGGTGATTGAATGTGCCATGCTGTGCTTCATCTGCCCAACGGCAACGGCAGCAGCAGTGGTGACGGCACGCCTCGGCGGCAACCAAGCCACATTGGTGAGTTACACCATCATCATCAACCTCATTACGGCACTCGCCGTGCCGGTGGTGCTGCCACACGTCCATTCCATTGGCGGAATGACCTTCTGGCCGGCACTAATCACAATACTTGTGAAAGTGTTTCCGCTGCTCATCTGCCCACTGTTTTTGGCATGTATCATACGCCAATTCATGCCACGGCTGCACGCCCTCATTCTTAAGCCTAAAGACCTTGCATTCTATCTGTGGGCAGTGTCGCTGGCGCTCGCCATAGCAGTGTCGGCAAAATCGCTTGTACACAGCACGGTGAACCTGTGGTGTCAAGTGGGAATGGCAATAGTGTCGCTGGTGGCATGCCTTGTGCAATTCGCCTACGGCAAACGCATGGGCGAGCGCGAAGGCGAGCGCATCAGCGCCGGGCAAGCGTGCGGACAGAAAAACACCGTGTTTGCCATTTGGCTCGGCTACACCTTCCTCGACCCCGTCACAGCCCTCGCCGGCGGCTACTACAGCATCTGGCACAACGTAATCAACAGCTACCAACTCTACAAAAAACGCCACCAAAAGTGAATTGCTTCACTCCTGGTGGCACACGTTAGAAAAACCCACGAATTAATTTTGTTGAACCCGAGTCGAATAAATCAGTGTGTGTTGAAAAACACCCTTTGGCGATATAATGACTGATTTGGGCTGATTGATTGTTCTTAATCCAATTGCTCCCAGCATGATTTGCCATTCTTTTTTATCTGCAGAACAACATACAACACTAGCAGCGACGTGATTGGAGAGAAAGTGGCGAATGATACCTGACCTCCGTCAAACATATTCATCATTAACGACAGAACGCCCATAAATATAAGGATGAAAAAGCCGAATCTCTTCCACTTTATCAATGCCAAATATCCCAACACAAGCACTCCACTTGTAACAAATCCGTAGATTCGCGATGACATCGGGTCATAAGCCGACCATAAGCCTTTTTGCGTAAAAATAGTGGCAAAATAGGCTATTGTTAAAAGGGAGTTCACCACCACACCTAACCATAACCAAAAGGTGGTGAAACCAGCTCTCTTTTTTTGCCGGATTACAGTTTTTTCAGCAATTTCTTCTCGCGTGGGTAACTTTTGCCCACAATGGCGGCATTTCGAAAACGCCACAAGTGTTTCCTTTCCACAGAAAGGGCATTTTACATATTCCATAATTTCTGTTATTTTTAATAAATTTGAATTTATAAGACAACACCGATAGTGCCTATTTTGCAAATCATTGTTATTCCCTCTCCTATTACTATCTATCCTCCTCCATCAACCTCTGGAGTTCCTCCTGAGCCTTTTTATCGGCTTCTTCTTTTGCCTTTTTTTCAGCTTCTTCTCTTGCAATTTTTTTGGCGGTAGTCTCTCTATTATTGACTGTTTTTTGCGCGGAAGTTGCAGTCGAATTTAATGTTTTTTTGTCCAGATCATGAGAATTGGTTGCAGAGTTACTGGCCCCATCAGTGTTTCTTGGTGAAACAACTCTATCGTTGGAATTTGCGCAAGAACTAACCCCAACATCTCCGAGGCAGGATTTTGCTGTGTCGGGTGCTATTATTAACTTTCGCTTCTCACTGTTATTCTCTTTATTATAGCCTCTACATGTGGCTAATAGATTCCAAAAAGCTGCCTCTGTATTATGACCCATCTCGTAACATTCAGTAGCCTTTACTGCCAGTTCTTCCGGGGTGTTTGAATAAAAGGTTGCCAAACCTATACTGCCTAATACTATCGAAACAAAAACTACCAACAATTCTTTCCACCGTTTGCGGGCTACTACCTTTAGCGTTGATGTGATTATTTCAAATTTATTCTGCGTTGTCGACTTTTCGGCACTGTCAACAATGGTTGTAACATCGGCCACTTTCCGGCAGTCCCCTTTCTTGGGCAAGAGCTTCATCCACTCATCAACAGTTTGTGGGCGGTTTCTGCGCATAGGTTGCATGGCAGCAGTCACGGCTTTACGCATTGAAGCGGAGATATACGATGGCAACGGGGCAAGCGTTGCTTCTTGGGCATAAAGCATGGTAGATGCCACAGGCGTCATACCCGTAAGCATTCTGTAGAGCGTTGCGCCAAGGGCATAGATGTCGGTAGCCGGGCTGAACGTGGTGAAACACTGGTTGACCTGCTCTACAGGAGCATAACCATTAGTGTTGATTCCCAAAAGGGTGGAAGTGTTTTCGCCTGTTTCAGCATCATAATGCTTCGATGCACCAAAGTCTATCAAAATCGCTTTACCCTCGGCATTAAGCATGATGTTTCCCGGCTTTATGTCAAGATGGAGGCAATTCAAACTATGCACATACTTTAAGGCCTCTGCCACCTGGCAGATGTAGTTCAATGCATCATATTCAGTTAAAGTGCCACGCTGCCTTACCAAATCTTCAAGCGACATTCCTTGAATATATTCCATAGCATAATAAGCAGTGCCATTTTCCTCAAAAACATCAATAACACGCACAATGCCAGGATGCTTCATTTTAAAAAGAATTCGGGCTTCGTCAACAAACTTCTTTTTGAGTTTGTCCACAAGCCAAAGCCGTGACTGCGTGACAATTTCCACATACCCCGTCACATCATCACGGTTGCAGAAATCGCTCACAAAAAACTCTTTAAGCGCCACACGCGAGTCTAATAGCGTGTGCCACGCTTCATAGGTGCAGCCAAAACCGCCAGCGCCTATCAAACGGCGTATTCTGTATTTTCCTCCTTGCAGAATTGTTCCATTCTTCAACTGCATATTGCTATATTTTTTACGAATCCTTTATTTATAGTTACCTAAAAGCCGTAATCTTGTCACATAGCGCGTCCACCACGGCTGATGTCCTTTTCATAACCACCATGAGCACATTTGGCATATCCATAGCACAAGATATGTTATTAGTCCCCCAAAGAAAAATAAGACGCCCAATAATCCGATGTTCGAGATATTTTCATCTTTTCTGACTTCTAACCAAACGGGGACTAATGCAATTTCAGCAATGCCAATTGACAGATACAATCCAAAACAATAGCTGTCGGACTTGGTGGTGAAATAATAAACCGGTAATGCTAAAAGAAAAAGCCCCAAAGAAAACAATATGAACAAAATTATACTCCATAAGCCCATTCTCGACGACGATTCCTCACTGGTGGTGTTGTCATCAACCTTAACTGTTTGTTCATTTTTGGGTTTAACAAATTCATCGTCGCGTGCATTTTGTTCTGCTATTTTTAGCATAGCATCGAAATCAGGAATCAGTTTTATGAACTCCTTGTTTAACATGTCTGCATCGCCATATAAGTTCCCAAATTGCTCTCCTCCCAACGATTGACTCACATAAGTAGCCTGAATTGCACCTCCTGAAAACAATCTTATACTGAAGATTGCAGGCGATTCGGAACACTCAAATTTTCCCATTTTCCTGCCGTTAGGCACACTTTTCTGATTGCCTATAAACGATAGAATTCTATCGAAAAAGCCTTCACTGATTGGAAATCTTGTGAACCGAGTTGCTTTTGTATTTTTATTTCTTATTTTCGCTAAAGCAATTTGCTCACGCCAGAAAGGGTTCAACATTATATGAGTTTTATCGATGCTTACAATATATGTTCCCCTTCTAAATCGTTGGAAAAAAGAAACTTCTATTCTATCTATTCCTTTCATCATAACGATGGGCTGAAGCGAAACTTCTTGCTCATGGTGTTTGCAATTGTTGCTCATTTGCAATGCCGTTGATAAGCAAGTATTTTTAACCATGCCTTCAATTTCTCCCAATAGTATGCCATGATAACTCTTGTGAGCCCTCTTTACGCTACGACAAAATTCTGTGCCATCACTTGAGATTAACTTAATTGACACATCATAACCAAAATTCTTATCTAACGGGGAGGTCGCTTCCTCGTTCTCCCAGTGTACAGTACTCAAAAAGCCATGTTCAATGATATAGTTTCTCACGTCGGATGGTATGCCTTCAATACGGTCAAAAGCATAGTCGTTTGTTAAACTCCCTTTTTGCCAAATTCTCACATGGCACATAGCCTCACTGCCATCAGATAAACGAAGCTCATAAGAAATGCCCTTAGAACTATTATCCCACAATCTGATTATGATTTGCTCAGGGAAATTGATAGACTCAGTAACCGGCACTCTCACTTTTCGCCACGTGCCATATTCTGCCTCTCCTTCAATTTTAGTGTAATGTCCTTTGTTACCTTGCAGACTTGCGGCAACATTATTGTTAGGGATAATCTTATTGATGTCTGTTAACACTTCTTTGATGCTCTGATACCTGTCATTGGCTAACGGACCCATACACTTCTTTACAACAGATAGCAACTGTTGTGAACAAACTCCTCTTAATTTCCATTCAGGGAAACAACATTCTTTCATAATTTCAAAAGCCTCAGGAGGTCTTTCTCCCGTCAGCATTTTGAACATTGTTCCGCCAAAAGCATATACGTCGATAGTTATAGGGAACTTGTTGCCATACTGCCTATCCCCCTGCTCAATTGGAGCAAAGCCAGGAGTGCCTCCACCAATAGGATTGCCCGACATCGGGTTGCCATCACTATCATACTGCTCGCTCAGCCCAAAATCGATAAGCACGGCTTTGCCGTTATGAATCATTATGTTTTTTGGCTTAATGTCGAGATGCAGAATCCTTTGTTCGTGCATATACGACAATGCCGCTGCTATATCACGAGCATAACGAATGGTTTCTGCTTCCGACAATCTTAAGCGCTTACTTATCAATTCGTCGAGGCTTGTTCCATCCAGATACTCCATAGAATAATATGCTGTGTTGTTAGCTTCGAAACTTTCCAACACCTTAATGATGTTTGGATGCTGAAGTTTCTGCAATTTTGCAACCTCAAGCTCAAATTGCTTACGGAAACGAACAACCCTGTCAGCAGACTTGCCTATCGTTACATTCTCTCCTTCGCGACCATTCTCAGCTTTCACGAAAAGTTCCTTTATTGCCACCATGTCGCATTGCCAACCGGCAGAAGATGTAGCTGCAACCACCCTTGCCAGATAGGTGATGCCATAAGCGCCCTGTCCAATCACCCGCTCAATGCGATAGCAAAACGACTTGCCATGCAAAATGGTGTGGATAGGCAATGTGCCATTTCCAACAGAGGGTAAGTTTTCTTTGTTCATAATATTCTATGATTCGGTTTGTATTGATAGTTCCCTTTTTACATCTCCATCACACATTGTGTAATCGTCTTGGCAAGTTATGGATTACCGGCAATTTCGCCCTGCTGAGTGAACCGGATTTCCAAAAAGTCATTCACATCGCCCCAAATCAGCGAGAATTCCTTTGGAGTTAAACCATGAACATAAACCAAACTCACGCTTGTGAAATCAGCAAACATTTTAACGGCTTGAGCTTTAATTATGCTTTTCATTTGCGTTTCAACCATTGCTTGAGTTTTTGCATCTGTCTTTAGGTTGAAAATTTTTAATTCATCAATTTTTACAACCATTGTGCTGTTGTCAATCTCCGAATGGAACAATGCACCTTCTTGCACATAGGTTCCTTTCACCGAAATGCTCGATTTGCATCTGCCAAAATTAGGGATGGTGTTATTGGTCACAAAGGTCATTTTCATATCGCTTTCGTTATAGAAATCGAATTTAATCACCAACTTCTCCGTTCCCTCAACAATTGAGTCGGATGCCCAGGAATAACCACCAAGCTTCGTATCAGCAGAAACTTCTATTGGCAACAAAACTGCCAAAAGCACTGCAAAAATCACTCTGTTCCACACGGCCATAACATTCAGTTTATTGGAAACTCACCGATTTCGGTATCTTTTTTCGTCGATACTAAGAACATATTCAATAGTCGACCTGTTGCATCAACATCTATATACGCACCAAACATGCCACTAAAACATGTGTTACAAATAATTTCTCTGAGGTAAAAATATGAAGTCATGGTTTTTAAAACCGCGCAATCTTTTGTATCACTATATGAAATGGCACACGACATTTGTAATGGTGAAGCATCTTCAGAGTATTGACAGCTTTCTCCGAATTTAATTTGTTTACTATCTGAATTTTTGGAAAAATTTATATATGGGACCAATCCCCCTAAAACAGATTTTTTTTTCAAATAAAACCCTTTGGTCAAAACTTTTTCTTCATTCCCAAACAAAAAAATCGGAGGCAAGCTAATTGACGAATATGAAGGAATAGCAATTACCTTTTGCGAATAATCCTGTGTGGAAGTATTAGCTGAATACGCCTCATAAAAACACGTAGTCTGTCCCAATATAGAAAAGAGCGTATTTTCCAAATTAACATATAACGTCTTATCTGTTTTGTTACGAATGCTTACAGCCACAGCGCTATTTGCAGCATAATAATCTTCCGACCATTTACTCGAGTTCTTGTTTTTCTCATTTTTGAGACTTCCCTGAATAAGCTTTATTTGCAAATCATCATTTGAAAGAATAGAATTGGCCTTTATACCATATATTCCCAATATTGAAAACGGGGCACCTTTCCCAATATGTTTCTTCATTTTTTCTTCCACAACGATTTCCACCGGTGCGTTATATTTAAACAACAAGGCATCATTATCAGCCTTTGCCTCCAGCGACAAGTCTTCGAGCTTCACCTGTATAATGCCGGCATGTCCACTATTTGACGTTTGTGCCGGCTGACTTGACTGGGTAGTAGGCGTAAATTCCGAAACAGTTATTTTTGTGCCGTCTTTCTTCTTAATCATCAGCACCTCGCTTTTGGCAATCTTCTGCACAGCGGCATCATCTTTGTCTTCATTGGTATAGTAGATGTAATTACCGCCAATGTCTAAGCGAAAGGCATCAAACACATCGCCTTCCTTTGTTATCACTCTGTCCTGTGCAAACATGTTGCCGACACATAGCAAGGCAAATGCTGCAAAACCAATTATTCTTTTCATTATCTGTAAATAATTTATATCATTGTTTTTCAGTTCATTGAGCATTGTATGGCGGTGCCAGAACAGGCAATTCTGCAGATTTGAACATAACATCGAAGCTATCGCCGTAGGCTCTGCCCACATAGCGGAATATAACACCCTTGCGTAAGGCTGCAATCATTCCTAAAATCTTTTTCAAAGTAGGGTCGCTAAAGCTTCCTTCAATGTTACTTCTTATCTCTTTGGCGTTCTCTTTCAAGTCAGCAAAATTGCATTTTGTGTCATCAATGTCATATAGGTAAATTATATTATCACCGTCGTCGTACACCTTGGTGAATATGGTCAACTCGTCGATATCCATTGGGCAACGTGAGTTCTCAATTGCAATCTGACACTCTAAAATAGCTTTGTATTTTTCCGACTGCGACATTTTGCTGTTGCACATTTCCTTGAGGTCGTCAACTGAAATCGTCATAGAGAATTCATCGCCTGTTGTGGCACCATTGTAAACAATGTTCAGGCTTGTGCCAGCATCAACCATCAATTGCAGCAACTCTTTCGATTTGTCTTGCGACAAAGCCAACTTTATTTGCTGTTTGGAAATGTGCTCATTGCTCCTGACCGACTCGATACTGACCATTTGTTCATTCACTCGATAGGTGAATTCAACTTCCTGAAGGTCTTCATCGTAACTAATGCTTGTCACTTCGCCAAACATGCCCATATCAATCGGACACTCTCTATTGGTTTTTTCAACAGAATCTCTTAGTTTGGCAATTTTTTGATTTTTGCATGCCGACAGCCCTACAATGACTGCAAATGCAGCAATGATAAATAAAACTCGTTTCATATTTTTAAACCATTAAGTATTGCGACCATTGTGGTTGCTTATTTATTTTCAGCCTTTTCGGCACGCTCTTTAAACGATTCCCATATTTTGGAAAGTTTTTCCGCCGATACAAAGAATATTTTATCTTTAATTGAATAGTAGTCTGAATTAGAACTAAGATAGTCAACAAACAGATTGTTGGTTAATTCGCTTTTGCTATCCACTAAATGATACTGGATTGCGAGATTCATGTCATTGAGATGACAATATATTGGAATTGTAGGGTAAACTTCCAACGATTCCTCAACCACAGGATTGATTTTGCTTGGCGAATATTTTTTCAAACAATTAATGTAGATGCAAATAGAGGTAACTCCCGTAGGCGATTTCAGCATTTTTGCGTTTGCCATATATATTCCGGCATCTTGCAACTGTGAATTTAAATCGTTGGCAAGTTTCTCAATCTGTTTAGCAAAATATGGAGCAACCAAATTCTTGTTGCTGTCGTCTTCAAGAATATTGCTTACTTCATCGGGAGAAAGAGTAACCTCATTTGAGCCATTCTTCACAACAAACTTAACATTCTTCTTTTTTGCCAAAGATAGGAACTCATCAATTGGCGAACTATCTTCTGTGCTCAGCACGCTTCCGATGGTGTATGCTGCAATATTGTTGCCCAGCAACTTTTGCAAAAACACTTCTGCAACCCAATCATCACCAATCACATCATTTGCCCACTGCGACGTTTGAGGTTGATATGATAATGATAACGTTATCACGTCGTCTTCATACGTTACAGTTTGGTTTAGGCGTTCGTTGTCGAAAAACACCGGAAGCGAACCCAAAAGTTCAACAGCCTCATCGAATTTCGATTTTCCGCACGAACTCAGAAGCATTGCAGCCCCCAAGCAAAAAACAACTAATTTACATAAATCTTTTCTCATATTTTTCATCGATTTTTAGATTTTGAAATCTTTGAAGTGTCAACCTTTACAGGACTTCAGAGGGCACCATTTTTATACAGTAAAATCGTCAACGACGCAAGCCATATCATCGTCCGAAGAATCATCGCCACCCATATAGCCAGTTAAATCGTCATCACTGTCACCGTCGCCGTCGTCATCATCACCATCGTCTTTCATGTCATCATCAGAGTCTGACGCCTCGTAGGTTGACGAACCGAGATAGAGATGTGAGTTGTCGGCATCGTCGGCAACACTGCTATGCTCTACACCGATTTCGGGCAAAACAAAGTCGTCGGCCATACATTCAATGGGCACTTCGTTGTCAACCTCAATGATGTAAGAAGCATCAACACTGGCAATTACATCTTCAATCTCCGACAACTCAGGGACCGAAGAAATCAGTTCCTCAACCATACTACTTTCTTCATCCGTGAGCATTCCATCGAGATATGCTGCCATTTGTTCTTCAGTGAGAACCGGTTCAAAGTAATTTCCCATATTGTTTTTCTTTATTAACTATTTCAATAAATTGTTTTTTCGCGCGTAAATGTTTGTTGTAAAAATTGTCCATAGTCATCTGCAAGGCAGCGGCGGTTTCCTCGTTTGATAATCCCTCGACATAACGCAGTCTAATTATTGTGCTATATCGTTTGTTGGGCATCATATTCAGAAGCACTTCCATATCTTCCATGCACATGGTTGGCTCTTCAACATACATAGATGCAGAATATTGGTCAAACCTATCACTTCGAAAATCGTCTGATTCATTTTCTTCTGAAACAAATGTGATTTTTTGTTTTCTACGATAACGTTCATAGCAATAATACACTGCAACCGTCTTAATCCAAGTGGTGAGTGTGCTGCTGAACTGAAAGGTCTGCAATTTGCACAGATTTGTTTCCTTGTCGGGAGTTAGCAGGTGAACGTAAATCTCATTGATAAACTCGATACATGACTCACAATCAGTATAATAATTGTTATACACCGCCTTAAACAGCGGGTAACACTTTATATACAAATATTGTTGCGTAATCTTTTGATTCCGCAACAATAAAGCGTCGACAACCGCATGGTCGTCCATCGTATTTACATTTTGCATTAGCTATTTGTTATATTAAGTTTTTTTATCTCTTCCTTGATTGAGTCAATATGATTTAAAGCTTCCTTCGTAGTTTCCCCTTGCTTTGAACACTGTATGGTTTTTTTGTCATCTAATAGTTTGATTATTTTGTTCGTTTCATCTATTTTATTCAGTTCTCTGCCTAATCTTTTAACATCAGGCTTTATAATTCCATTCACAAAATTAAATTTTTTAGTTTCTGCTAACCCCTTTTGTTTCTTTTTCTTTATATTTTTAAGACTATCAAGATCATTAAGAATCTTTTTAACAAGTATTTCCTGTTGTCCTTTTGTGAGATTGATTTCCTTGGGTTTCTCAATATTTTTCACCTTTGGAGAACTAGTCCAATTATAACGACCTGTATCATCGTCTGACGTGGCACGAGGTTTAATCTTACCATTAACCGTGGTAGTTGTAGAACCCACTCTCTTTTGCGTTACGACTTCTTTATTAGACATTTTCAATAACGACAAACCAAAAACTATGGCAATAGCGAACCCTAAAAACCAAATGCCCCCTTTTTTCAATTTCACCCACAATTCGTCGCTACGTTTCATGGTTGAAGTTGACGGCACCTCTTTCAAATCGTCAGTTTTAATTTTTTTTCGTGTAGAATCAAATGATGAATCCACAACAGCAAGGGTTAAATTGTCGTGATTTCCACCTTTTTCGCGACCAATTGCATCCACTTCGTCGGCCATCAGCGCCGTAAGCTCGTTGATGCCCATTATTCGCGATAGTGCTTTCACCAAATCTGGCTGTGGCATAGCACCCCAAATGCCGTCGGAACATATCACAAACCTGTCACCACGACAAAACGGCACCTCGTCGAATTCAACCTCAACAGCCGACCTAATGCCTAAAGCGCGCGTTATCACGTTTGATTGTGGATGGTTACGCGCCTCTTCCTCGGTAATCTGTCCCTTTCTCACCAAACCGGCCACCACCGAATGGTCGGCACTGCGGAAGGCTATCGTTCCTTTATGCAGTTGGTACACGCGAGTGTCACCCACATGAGCAATAACAGCCGAATCTTCGTTGACAATAATGGCAGCCGCAGTAGTGCCCATACCACGCAGCTCTGGCGTTTCCATTGCCTTCGAATAGATTATATCGTTGGCTTTTGATATGGCGAACCGCAAAGCATCTTTCCGGTGGGTGTGTTCCGACACTTCGGCAACCACACTCAATATAGTGTCAACGGCCATAAGAGAGGCGGTCCTGCCTCCAGGACCTCCTCCCATACCGTCGCAGACTACAACCAATAGCCCTAAGGGCGTATCGACAAAACCAGCATTATCCTGGTTATCCTTACGGCCTCCCTGGCGCGTGTCGATGCATCCAACAAAAGGATATTTCGTAGTTATTGCTGTCATCTCTTTATTTTACTTCGTTCCGTCTTCAACATAACCCAACTCGTCAGGCACAATTGTAATTGACGAAGAGTCATTAGGCGAAACATATCGGTATTCCAAATTACAGTTGCCTTTCACTAAATATTTCTTCAATTTCTCCGACATATTTTGGATGATGTTGTTGCGGCATTCTTCTAAGTCTATCGTCGCAATTGCTTCGTCCGACAAACTCATCCTATAAATCATAGTGTTGTCTTTAAATGTAACCGTTTCAAGTCGTGTCCCATTAGCTTCGTCTTTTGGACAAATCTTATTGTTGTAGGTCGATGCAATTTCCGACAACGCATTGATATACTTTGCCTTATCATCAGTCTTTTTTACACACGACACACTCGTGCAAGCAATCACAACTATTGCAATCAAGGCTGTGAAATGGCATTTTTTAAACATCGTTTTCATAACAAATAATTAAAGAATTGTGAATGATGTGGTGTAAAGCAGAGCACCTTTCTCATAATCGTAGATTTCTACTTTGTATTCGCCTGCCTTCCAGAAATCTTTATCACTCGACCCATACGAGCCAAGCTCACATTGAATAGGTTTGCCTGTTTTCTTGATTTCAATGTTCGATGTAGCGCTATATTCAAAGCCTTTGGTTGCCACCATTGCTTTGCCTTCAGGATTGAAAAGCTTCATGGCAATCTTAAAGATACCCTTTTCTTCCGATTCAACGTCGAGGCTTGCCTTGATGAACTGACATTGACTCTTGCGAATAGCCTTGTCATAATCGCTAATCACGTTACCTTTAGCATCGAAATTCCCGAAACATATATAGGTTACTATCAGCGGACTTGCGCCATCAGTTACTTCAGGAGTGATTGGGGTGTTGTTGGCAATCGAATCTTTCTTCCATTTGTCGAATGCTTTGTCGTAGGTGTTCTTGAATGTCTCATCCACACCCTTGAAGGCTGCCATCATTTTACCAAATCCTCCATGGAAATCAGATGGTTCCTTGGCATAGGTTTGCATCACAAACTCAACGCGCTTGTCGTTGTAAGAGCATTTGATTTTGTGCTTGCGGTTAACTTCGTTGCAAGCGATTCTTGCACACGATGGCTTGAAAGCCGGATCTTCTTCAAACTTCACACCTTTACGATGAATAGTGTAAAGAACAGGAGCACTTTCTTCGAATGTCACCCAATAGAACACGCCTTCCGATTTGAAACATACACTATTGTCGCGAGTGTCAATACTTGGCGAAATACTCTTTGAGCGCAAGTATTCCATCAGCGCCTTTTGTGCTTTAGCAGCATCATCTGTCAACGCGTTTTGTGCCATCACACTCATCGATAGGCTAATACCTACCATAACCAAAAAGATACGTAAGATTTTCATTGTTTATAAGATTTTTAATATTAATATTTTGTTTTGTTATTTTAAAAATTTAAAGTGCCCCATTCACCGGTGCGAGTGTTATAGTACTGCCATGCAAGAATGCCCGACCTGGTGTGGTATGATTTCTTCGATGGTGTGACACCATCAGATGCATATGTAATCTTGATTTTTGAGAATCCGATTCTCGAATCATCTAAAGCACCCGCCGAATTATACATACATGCCTCAATACATGAGTTCTGACTGTTGTAAGTGTAAGTGATGTAGTACATCACATTACCTTTAGCGTTGAAACACATATCCTTTATTCTATTGCGTTTTGAGTCGTAGGTATAAGTCACCTTTGCATAATTATTAATTTTGTGAGTAACCAGATTCCCTTTAGTGTCTCTGTAAAGCTCCGATACAAGGAGGTTGTTGTCGTTGTAGGTGCGTTCCAATTTATAGAATCCAGCTGAAGACGTGAATGGATTGCCATAACCGTCAAGGCATACAATTTCAATCATATTGCCCCGTTCATCGTAGACACACTTTCCTTCGGGATTCACACCGTTGCCACTTATTGGCTTGCCATCCTTGCCAAGATTCTTTTCATAAATCACATTGTTGCGTTCGTCAAACCGTTTTATGCGTTTATAGGCTTTTTGCCCGTCGTGAGCTGGCTTGCCGGCAATGTCGAAATAAGTCTGCTCGATTACATTGCCACGGTCGTCATACTTAAAATTCACTTCACAATAACTCTCGTCGGAACCGATAACTCTCCTGCCCGACAAATTCGTGTAATACATTTTCACAACACGGTTATTGCTATCATATTCGCAATGCGTCACATTGCCTTGCAGTGTTCCCGAACCGTTAACAGTCCACGAAGAAGTTATGTTCCCATTACTATCGTAGGTGTAGCGATTAATCTTAATCAGGCTGCTGTTGGCATTATAAAATTTCTCCTCTGTGTTGAAATTGGTCTTTTCGTCGTAGACGTATTCTTTTGCAAAGTAGCCATAACTGGTCATACACGGCTTAAGCGAACTGTTGTAGTTGCGTATGGTCTTCACATTGCCCAGTTCATCATAAGCCACCTCAGTAACTGCAAATCCGTTATTGCTGTTTACCAACGTTTTGCCATCTTTGTCGAGGTATTCATACTTCAACACGTTTCCTGTTTTATCGTAGGTGAACTGGCAAATTGCAACACCACTATTGTCATAGGTCAGGTTGCCATTTTCGTCGTAGAACGACATCGTTTGGCAAAGCATTTGGTCGTTGTAACGCCAACGTGTGCCGCAATTAAATCCGGAATTATGAGCGGGTTTTAGGTCTTTGGTCAGGTAATCTGCTTTTTTCATGTTGCCCACCGAGTCGTATTCAACCACAACCTTGTGCACTCCGTTAGCGTCCTCAATTGGCTGCTCTTGTGTATTGTAGTAAGCTGTTGAAAGGCTAAGGCCTTTATCGTCGACAGTATACGTCACAATGCTGCTTGCACTTCCATCGTTGTTTACCATGCTAACACGTTTGCCTTCTTTGTCGAAATACTCTTCCTTGATGACAAACCCATCCTCGTTATAGGATTGCTGCTGAGTAGCAAAACCATATTTGCAAATCATCAGTTTACCCTTGCCATCAACCGTATTCGTTTTCACTCTATTGCCATCGTCGTCGAATTCGTAAGTAAATCCGCAAACTGAAAAGTCGGTGCGATACGAAGGCTTTCCGTCAATGGTAAGGTAGTTTTCGCTGGTGCGATTGCCCCATTTATCGTAACCAATCTTCACCAATGGGCAGTTGTTGCCGTCGTGCGACGGGTTTCCGGTTGATGACAAGTATCTAACTTCCGTCCAATTGTCGTCTTTATCGAAAGCATACTGCTTTATGGCAAGCCCAATTCTGTTGCCTCGCACTTTGCCATCCTGACCAAGGAAACGCACCTCAATTATTCTTCCCTTTTCGTCGTAAGAATAAGCCTGGCCATAAACATTGTCGGAATCGCCCACAGGCGTATTGTCTTCGCCACTTGCATATTCAACCTTCTCCAACAGGCCATCTTTGTTGTAACTGAGCAGATACCGAGTGATTGTGCTACGCTCACGGTCATTAACATTATAGAGATTAGTGGTGTTCAGCAACAATCGCTTTGCCGTGCCATGTTCATCGTCGTTCTTAAACATGGCAACCTTCATATTTTCGTCGTAATCTATTTTATACAATAGTTTTCCGTAGGCATCATACACCTTCTTATAGTCGATTTTGCTGTTATCGCTATAATAATAGCGCGTGTCGCAAAAACGTATGATATTGTGTTCCGTGTCGCGATGATTAACCGGCTTGCCTTTGGAGTTCACCAATGTGATGCGGCGCACCTTCCACTTCGACGACTCCACTCGATACGACATTTCGCGGTGCGATACCTCGCGGCTACTAAGCGAACCTATGCCTTTTGCTACGCCCCAATATTCTGCATAATCCTTGTAGTAGTCAATCTTGGTACGGCAATAATCCCATATTCCCAAACCCACAAGTATGCAAAATGCTGCCACACCAGCTGCCATATAAATTGGCATACGCGACTTCTTTTCGGGGTCAAGAATTTTTTTCACTTCCTTGAACATTTGGTCGCATGATTCGTAACGATCTTCTTGCCTTTTGGCTGTGGCTTTGTCGACCACTGTTTGCAAGCCTTCCGAAATGTAAGGATAATAATTCTTCATACGCGGAAGATTCTCGTTCACCACAAGACCCTTAATCTCCAATTCCGACATCGTGGTGGAATCGTAAGGAGCACGTCCAGTGAGCATCTGATGGAACAAAACACCAAGTGAATATATATCAGAACGCTGGTCTAATTTCTGCCCGTAGACCTGCTCTGGGCTCATATAAGCAGGCGTCCCCATCGACAACCCCCCACTTTGAGTTCCACTCACCTCCGACAAAATCTGAGCAATACCAAAGTCCATTACCTTGATATGACCATCGTTGGTGATGAAGATGTTACTCGGCTTAATGTCGCAGTGAACTATGCCACGCTCATGAGCATAGGAAAACGCATTGAGGATTTCCGACATCATCGGATAGGCCTTCTTCTCAACCACCAATCCGTTCCTCTTGGTGACAAACTCCTCTAGAGTACACCCTTCTACATATTCCATTATCAAGAATACTCCATACTCATTCTCAACAAAGTTCAAAAACTTTACAATGTTGGGATGATTTAGCGAATTCAGCATCACTGCTTCTTGCTTGAAGCGTTTGCGCACCATTGGATTGTTGGCATATTTAGGGTGCAGCGCTTTAACTGCCACATACTGCTCAATGTTCTTGTTTCGAGCCAAATACACTTCACCCATGCCTCCGCGTCCGAGGAGACGTATCAATTGGTAATTTAGAAGATCAACCGGTATCATTTCTGTTTTCTTTTAGTATCTATGTCCTACACTCGCAATCTTAACCATCAAATATCCGCCGAAGCAAAGCAGTGCAAGCACAAAGCATAATGCACGTTGCCATGTTTTGTAAGACTTGTTCGTTGCGGCCTTAATTCCTGTCGCTCCGGCAACTAGCCACAACCATCCAAAGATGAAAAAGCCAACGGCCAACATAGCCACCATAACAATTATCTCTACCCAAGCATCTTGAGTTCCTTTTTCATCTGACTGTTGAAGATGATTATTCTTATTATCAATTTTCGTTTCCATAAGATTAAATGATTTATCTTTGATTTTTTAGTTTCTTATTTAATTTTGAAACGCCTCTCATTTCGGGCATGGTCCCCATTCGTTTTCGCCACTCTGGGAGTCGTTAGTCATCCAAATAATCCAAATGACCGTCAAGACAGGAATGGCAACAAGATTCACAATCGGAATTAATCCCAAAAGCCACCACAAACACGCTGTCCAACTCTTTCCGATGTCGTGTAAACGACGAACCGTTAACGAAATACCCGGAATAAGGCAAATCAACGTGAAAACCATAGAAATCCCTGCAATAGTATCAACATCTCGTGCACTGCCATAAAGGGCTGTCATTACAGATGCAATTACGATTGGAATCTGAAGGACGAAATTGACAAGAGTGACATACCAATACTCTTTGCGTCGCGAGCGGCCCTTGAAATCGAATGCACGCGTGAAAAACAACTTGTAGGCATCAATGATGTTGATGTTTTTAGAAACCATAGGCTCCGTCTCTATCTCGACTTTCGGCAATTCTGGCACTATTGTCTCTCCAACAGGGCCTTCCTTGATTTTTTCAGCTATTTTGTTTTTAACCTCGTTCCAATCCAGAATCAAGTTAGGGTCGCAAGCCAAGCAAACATACGGGTCAACTGCATCGACAGGAATATGCTCCGACTCCCCGCGGTGTAAACGTCGGCCATTAACCATAGTACCATTCGAACTATGATCGGTTATCACATAATAGCGACCACCTGTAAATTGCTTATAAGTGACGTCGAGGTGGCTTCGGCTTACCTTATTGGTGACATCCTCCACCAAGACATCGCAGCCCTCGCGACCTACTGTAACAAATATACTCTCCATCTTACTGTTGCTAACTATGGTTGGCTGCAACAAAGCTTCCAAGTCCTTACGAAACTCGCGGCATGACTGATAACGCTTCATCATATTCTTGTCAGTTGCACGGTCGAGCACATCCTGCATCTTAGCCGGAAACGCCTTTTTGCTATTCTTCGACAGTTTAGGGAATGGACTGTTTGCAATGGCTGAACGCATTTCAAAATCGGTTGCCAAAGTGTTGAAAGCATGATGACCGGTGAGCATATAATACAACACACATCCTAAAGCATAAATGTCGGCACGATGGTCAATCGAAAAGCCCTCGGCCTGCTCAGGACTCATATAGCCGTCAGAACCCAATATCGTGCCATAGACTGTAGTGTTGCCATTATTGTTACCCAGGTCTTTAGCGATACCGAAGTCGAGAATGCACACTCTTTCGTCGTCGCGAATCATTATGTTACTCGGCTTCATGTCGCGATGCACTATCTCCTTTTCGTGAACCGACTGCATGATATCGAGAATCTTTATCATCAAACGCACAGCTCGCTCATAAGGCACCGATCCAAATTTCTGAACATATTGCTCCACATTCATGCCATCGATAAACTCCATTACAATATAAAAATTGTAATTGAAAGGAAATCGGTCGTACACTTTCACAACGCCCTCGGTGTTGTTGAGAATCTCCAATATCTCCACCTCACGCTCGGTGCGCGTGCGAATCTCCAAATCGGAAGCAAATTCTGGCAGAATCTCCTTTATAGCAATATCACGGCCCTGCGGGTCAACACCGCGCATCACGCGACCCATGCCTCCCGTTCCTATCGGGTTTTCTTCAACTTGATATATCGATATTGTTTTCATTCCTTCTCCTATTACTATTTATCCTCCTCCATCAACCTATGGAGTTCCTCCTGAGCCTTTTTATCGGCTTCTTCTTTTGCCTTTTTATCGGCTTCTTCTTTTGCCTTTTTTTCAGCTTCTTCTTTTGCCTTTTTTTCAGCTTCTTCTTTTGCCTTTTTTTCAGCTTCTT
>JBJEKD010000008.1:0-35984 GCA_051878455.1 Muribaculaceae bacterium | reverse complement strand
CTCTTGCAATTTTTTGGGCGGCAGTCTCTCTCTTATTGACTGTTTTTTGCACCTGAGTTGCAGTCGAATTTACTGTTTTTTTGTCCAAAACATAAGAATTGGTTGCAGGGCTACTGGCCCCATTAGTGTTTCCCGTTGATACAGAAGAACCCGTAGGCGATTTAATAGCACGCTTTTTTGTAACCTTTTGTTCAACTTTCTGTTCTTGATTCGGTTTTATAAACTGTACATAACAAAATACACCGCCGGCACATACTACCAGAGCTACGCAAACGCTAATCACAATCGAGAGCAGCGAACGAGGCTTACCACCAGTTTTAACACCTGCAGGAGTTTCAAACAGAGTGCCCGAAGTAGCACCAGTGGCTTCCATTGAGCCAAACTGAACGAGTTGCACCGTGATATTGTCAGGACCGCCAGCTTCGTTAGCCAATTCCACAAGGCGTTCAGCCCTCTGCTGAAGCGATATCGAAGAATTGCTCACAACGCGCTCAATCTGGTGCTCCTCAACCACGCTGCTTAGCCCATCGGAGCAAAGTAGAAACACGCTGCCTGGCTCGGGAGAGATGGGCACAGGAATGGTGTCAGGCTCAGTCATACCTTCCAGACCGATACAATTGGTGATTTCGTTCTTTTGCGGATGCACAGCCGCCTGAATCGCCGTAATCTGACCACTGTCGACCAACTGTTGCACATACGACTGGTCGTGCGAAATCTGACGTATGGTGTGATTTGCAATATAATAGATTCGGCTATCGCCAACCCAACCGCAATGCACTCTGCCGTTTTTGATAATCATCATTACGCACGTTGAGCCCATCCCCGCCAATTCTGGGTTCTGAGCAGTGCGGTTGAGCACGCCCTGGTTGGCAGCCACAATCGAACGTCGAATTGCATCCTCAGGCGAGTCAAAAGTGTTGTCGGTTAGGATGTTTTCAATAATGTTGACTGCAAGTTTGCTTGCCACGTCGCCGGCAGCTTGGCCACCCATTCCATCGCACACCGCCAGGACTTGCCCATTGGGCGAATCAAAAACGGTCATGCTATCTTCGTTAACCTGACGTGTTACGCCCACGTCGGTGGCTTTTGCTATGATAAAGTTATCCATTTGCTGCTATGAAAAAGTTTTGTTATTTTAAATCTGTGGTATTGCAATGAAGATGAAAATGGTGCTGCCAACACGAATGATGTCATAGTTGTGCAACTCGCCCTCATCAAGCAATTCCTTGTTCACGTAGGTGCCGTTGCTCGACATCTCGTCCTTGAAGCTGAACTTGTTGTTTCCGCTCAAATAGCGAATGAGCATATGCTTTCCGCTCATCAGATTGTCGTCGGGAATGGCAATGTCGCACGAAGCATCGCGACCAATATAGTTACGTCCTTCATAAATGTTGAACGCCTTGCCCATCGGGGTGCGGTTGTAAGTCACCAGGAAGCCCACCAGTTTGCGGCCATTGTCGTCGGGTTTCACTGAAGCGCCCATCATTCCAGGATTGTGGCGAATCCTCGTACGCGAATTGCCACCAGCTTGCTGGGCCTGTTGTTGAGCCTCGCTAATCTGCTGTTTGATGTTTGGGTTCACCTTTGTTTCTCCCATCGGGTCGACATTGCCATTGTTTGGAAATCCTTGAGGTGTTCCGCCATGTTTCATTGTCGGATTCGACGGTTGAACCACTCTAGTGCTTGCACCGCCACCCACCGGTATTGTCATATCGGGTGTTGCATTAGTGTTGCCGCCTCTTGCTGGTGATGGACATAGCGGGCAAGTATCGCCATAAATACTTTGGTCATAAATATGACCATTTGGACATTCTTTCTTTACCATAATTCTTCTGTATTATTATTCATTAATGTTGTTTCTCTATTGATTAATAACTTTATGCCAATTCAACAGTGTCGCCACCGAAATCGTCATACGAATCGTTGCTGTCGTCGTTCATTGCATAATCTTCATCTTCCGATTCGTCGTAGTCCGACTCATCCTTAGCATCTTCGTCGTAGGCATAGAGGTCATCATTGTCGCTTTCGTTCGATTCATCGTAAGCATACACATCAGCCTTGTTGTTGTAGTTATCATTGTTATCGGCATAGTCACCCTTATACGATTCACCTGTTTTTTCATCTTCAAAATCATTCTCGATGCCACTAATATCGTCGCCCTTTTCTTCGTTGATGTCGATAGGATAATTATGCTCTGGTTCAACAATTGGCTCCTCATCCGGAGTGGTGTCAATCACTACAATATCAGGTGTAGACGAATTGTTACCCATAGCTATCTGGTCAGCCCCATTGAGTTCCATAATTTCGTCGGCTTCAATTATGTTATTATTGTTAATGTCATAACCAAGATATTCAGCCATGCCGTCACCATCGGTATCAACCAAACTGATTTTTGTGCCATTTAGTTCACCATCTTCCACCGACATAAAGATATTGCCGTTTTCGTCAACAAAATGCGTAGTTTTAGTGAACTCCAAATCCACATCAGACTGGTCGCCACCAGAATTATTTTCAGATGTTTGTTGTTGAGATTGTTGAGGTTGTTGTTTAACCTCCGGTTGATGCACCTGATTAGCTCCTGATTCTGCCACGCCGCTGAGGTCTTCTTCGCTAAGAGTTTCTGTAGTCTCGTCGGTTGCAGCATCAGGAATGATTGTTGCTGCATAACCTACTGCTCCACCTGCACCCATTAAACCTACGGCTGCTGCTGCACGCTTGGCGTTGCTACTCTTTTTCACTGCTGCATTCTCAAGTTCTTCGAGTTGATAATCTTCGTTAGTAATCATAATACAAGTTTTTTTGATTGTTAATAAATTTCTTTTCGTTTAGTTTTGCAGGTTTTTAAATCATCCCTGCTATTATCAGAGATGCACGAGTTGCACAATTCTGTCACTCGCAATAAAAAAAACACAACATTTATTTTGGTTGGATAACGTATTCCACAATATCGGGCAAATAGATACGCTCCTTATATCCAGATTCATGCAGAAGTTCAATGTAACTGTCCTCAGTGCGATGTCCACGATACTGTTTTACGATGAGGCCTTCGCGGCTCGATTTGTCAACAAGGCGGATTTGATTGGTGTATTTACGGTCAAACCACAAATCGTGGTCAACACCATCGGTCACCTTTTCCATCATCCTCACTTCCGAATATTTCACCTTCACCGTCGTGCCCGATTCCTTCAGTTTGATGGTGATTGTTTTTGGCAAGCTAAACGATTGCTCCTCAATACTGCCAACATAAACGGTGTTGTCGAGCAACGTCACCTTGTCGAGACACCATGCCTCGTCGGACGACGCCCTGCGGATGCACTTCACCTCGCTCCATTGAATGCTATAGTCCTTGTCGCGAGTCCTGTATTTCTGTTTAGGGTCTTTACGCGACATTTTTGAATGGAACACTATAAACTTGTTTGGCTGCTGCCTGTAGATATAGCCCGAAAGAATGGTGCCATCCTTCAACTCAACCTCCTGCACAAACTTCGCAGAAGCAGTGATTGTTACACACACCAGCAATAACAATAACATCTTAATTCTCTTTTTCATGATTATTTCTATAATTATGTTTATAATATTTTAATGCGATATCTCTTTTATAATGATATTATTCTTTCGTTTGATGTAGACGCCTGTAATAGGCTTGTATGGCAATATTTCACCTTTAATTGAATAATATGTTTCCTCTCCACTGTCATCCATTGTCACTTCTTCAATTCCACTTCCGGCATTAATCGACACTATTTTCTGTGTCAACACATTTAAGTTTCCATCAGTTATTATTATGAAGCAATTATCTCCAGAAACACCAGGTATTATGTTTGCAGAATAGGCATACTCAGTGCCATCATTCTCAATGATTTCATTTTGTGACCATACAGCTTTAGACGGATCGGTAGGATACCCAACAACACTACTCACAAACATATAAAGATTCTCAATCTTTAATGTGCTGTTATTCTTTATTGAGATGTCGATGCTCACCTCATCATTGGCATAAAGAGCATCATTGGCGTTTATAGTAATGCTAAAGTTTCTTTGAAGAGGGTAAATGTTATATACACATCCCTGTGAGTTGTTATATCCATTCATGCCGGTTTCATCGTCAACGGTGTAATAGCCGTCGCCACTGCCACCCCACCCGAAATTAAAGTGGAATAGATTTGTATCGGCATCATATCCATCAACAACCACAGCATGTCCCGAGCCGTTCGAGTTTCCAGCGTAAACAATAGGTCGTTTATTTAAAAGATTGTCGTAGAGAAGTTGTTCCCATTCACTTTGTGAAAATTTCTTCTTTGATGCGTGTTCAGCATTCAATCTGAACTGTTTTGAAAAAGGAGTTATTATATCATTAATCTGCCCTCCTGTGCTTGAGCCATATTGCAAATAAGCCGATGTACCAATAATATACGCAAGTCGTGCAACAGCCGCTTTTTCTTCGTCCGATTCATTAAGCGTATAATAATCTCTCATCAAATCCCATTCATATTCGGTCCCAGCCGGCACTGAATAGGTTACAGGAGCCGAACCATACGGATAAACCGGAGTGGCTTCGGAAGTAGCAGCCGGATTATCTTTTCTCCAGTAATAAACAACTTGCGCAGCAGCTATTGCCACGCAACCTGCAACAGTCTTAATGTTTCCGTCTTCAATAACCGGGCACAGGTCGTTATACGGGCTGCTTTGATGCCATCGACTTGTTAGAAGAACCGGCACACTCTGCCTATCGTTATCCGATGATGTGCTTTCAGGCATTCTATCAATTACTTGAATAGGTGCTGCAACAGTTTCGAGAGAATCTAATGAGTTGAGCCACTTTAATAAATATGGTGGCATATTATCATCCGTCCACCCACTTGATGTTGAATACCCTATAATCTTATTTACCACTTCACTACGGTTTCGCACAATCACAAACCCGCTGTTATCGCTATTGGTGAATATAAAATAGCCCTTTGACTGTTTTGCCAGCGTCACATTTTCATTGTGCATTAATGGCATGGCAATTAGTTTTGCGTCAGCTTCATCAATAGTCTCGGAATAAGCAATTGGTGCGTAAGCAAGAAATGTTACTATGAGAATCACCCAAACAACATTTCTGCAAAAAAACAATGAAGGTGTTACGCAATTGCGTTTCAGAATCGAATAAACAAAAGTAAAGATTATACTTCTATTATTATCTTTATAATGTATAAACATATTCTCTCCCATGACACCCCAATTTTGTAACACCTTCATCTCAAAAGATTATTATGGATTTGATTTTCATGGCAAATACACTGCATTATTAGTCTATTTCATAACTAACACAACGTATTTCCATTTTTTTACTGTTTTATCACCAATGGTTGTTATCAGCTTCACCTAAATAAGGATTTCCAATTTCGAAGTAATTCCAATAAGCTAAATACATTTTTCCAGCCTCGTAAGTTCTATCTTGTTCTCCATACGGCGCAAATCCATTCTCTCCTTCTCTTTTTATGCCAAATACATTCTTCTGTTGAGTTTCGAGAACAAAATAATATCCATAAAGATTAGATTTAAAGAATGTCCAGTCCTCATTAAAGTTTGCAGGTTCCAATTTGGCCAAATAATACCATTGAGAAGTACCTGTCTCTTCTGCATAGTTGACTTTATTTGAAGCATCTGGGTCTAAGTTATAAGAAACGCCTTTGCGTAAAGCATAAATTCCAATTGTTCTGATTCCATTGTCAGAAATCGTAGTGGTTGAGCTATCCTTATATTGGAAATTTTCCATATAATAATACACAAGAGAGCCTAATGGTTTTGGAGTAGCACGAACCGAGGTTCCACTTTCGCCAGATACCGAGAAATAGTTAACTGCTTGAGATACAATACACCATTCATCTTTGAGACTCCAGATGCAGAATAGTTTTGCAGCAGATAAGGTTTCTCTGTTACTAACTTTCCATAACATATAATTCTCATCAGCAGCAAATGCCAATGTTGTTATTGCGCAGTAGTCGCCTGCAGGTAATTTCAATTCCTTTGTCACCAGATTAGTGTTTTCAACAAATACACTAATCGAGTCGACAAGAGCACCAGTTGCCTTGTTATAAATCAAAGAACGAACGTGAATATAAGCTTCCTCCACAGAATTAAATTTTCTGTATTGTTCTGCGATTTCAATATCGTGTTTTGTATCTTTATATGTATAGCTGGAGAACAACAACGAAGGATCAACAGAGAAAGTGGTCGATTGACCGCTAATGATTTCAATGTCGTCGTTCGTACACGAAGTGAGTGCTCCTAATGCAAGAGCTACAAGCCCAAATAGTATTTTTTTCATAATTTCTTTCTTTATCGTTTTAATTAAAGTTTACCAATACTGAACATCCACGAAAGCGACACTTCCATAGTGCTCATTTTGCTGTTGAAGTTGCCGGCAAGCTTGCTTGTGCCCAAATAGTAGCGAGCGTTGATGCCTATAAGGCTGGTGGTTTCGTGATTGCTGTTTTTAATAGCAAAGTCGTAGCCAAGACCTGCCATCACTCTGATATCCATGCCTTTGAGCTGGCTACCGTCGGTGTCGAGATTATAAGTCACTTGGCTAAAGTCGCCTGACGTTTTTCCAACGGTGAGCGACTTTGGCGAACGGCCCATCACGCCTGCAAAGTCGGGACCCACTTCAATGTAGAAAGTGTTCATGTTGTCTGTTTTGTAGAATGGGAACACTTGCAGATAAACAGGCACCTCAAAATAGTTCACCGAAAAGTCGGCATTTGCTTTCCCGCTTTCGTCGGTGCCGATGGTCTTAACCTTGTTTTGCTTGTACTTCAATTCCAAACCGGCGCCCAAAAGGCCTGTACCGGCGGCTGAAGTAGGTGTAGCCGGATTGAAACGAACTCGTCCCACAAGTCCGCCGCTGAAGCCCATGCCCATACCGTCATAGAGGTCGCACTCGTCAGGTTGAGTCATGGTTGTTAAATCAAGCCCGCCTTTCACACCCAAATAGAATGCATGTTTCTTTTTGGCAAGCACTACATTTCCCGACCGGCGATTTTCACCGGTACGTCTCGTTTGAGATTGTCCTTGACGTTGTGCCGACATTGGTGATGCACAAAGCAATGCGGCAACAATTAACATAAAGATTTTCTTCATAACAAATTAATTAAAAATTTTAAATTTATATCTATATTGATGATTTCAAATTGTTTTTCTATCACAAGCCAATGTTAAATGGAATCAAATCCAAGCCACTTAATGTAGCCGAACCGCCTGCATTGGTGGTGACAGTGACCGATTGGTTACCAATGGCACGTTTAACTTTCAAGCTGATTGTAACCTCTTTGCTGCCGTTGGCAGGCACAGTCACCGTGGTGCTTGCGCCCTCAAGCAAACTGCTACCATACCAATTCACTTTAGTGGTGATTGGTAAAGAATTAGGGTTGGTGATGGTTGCATACACATAGCACTGATTGCTACTATTAGCTCGCGTTTCACCCATACGAATCGACACCTTCAAGTCTTTATATAGCCTTCCGGAGTTCCCCTCCACATTGTCGCGCTCAACATATTGTGGTTTAGGTTTCTCTACACTATAATTGTAACTAATCTCGCCACTCCACAGAGTCAAACCATCACCGGCAACAGTAACACTAAATGTTTTGGTGCCTATGGCCCCATCGTGCTCAAAATCATACACAAGGCCGCTATGCTTAGGCTCACATTCCATACCGTTATAGTCTTTTACCTTCACGTTCAGGATTGATTCGCTCCACACATCTGGCACCGAGAGTGCAAATCTGTGCTTCAAGCCTCTGCCTGAACCCTCTTTATAGCTGATTTGAGATTCGGGTTTGGCGTCAAACGAATTTTCGACATTGTGCAAACACAACACACCGCACTTGCCGTGTTGCTTAACAATGGCATAGTTGCCATGGAACGATTCGGCTTCGTCGAACTGATATGGCAACACCAATTTGTTGTTAACCACATAACCTATTTTGTTGTTCTTTACCACCTTAGTCAGCGTTTCGGCTTTCAGTTCAGGCTGTACACCGATAATCGATTCTGGTCGATTGGTTATACACGATAGGCAATACATATAATCGTATTCCAACGTTTTTGGCTCTTTGATTTTACGACTCTTGCCAGTCATCACATTATAACTGTGGAACTTTCCTGCATTATCCCAGATAATAGCCTCTCCGTCGAACACATTGCTGCCTCCGGATATCCCAGCCATAGTGCCTAATAAAATATCTAAAACATTGAAACGCTTATCGACTAAAGAATAATCCTCACCCTCTCCCACCACAGCATAGCCTTCAGAGAATGGCGACACAAACGACACGTCGAACATCTTCACAACAACGCCATTGCTGTTCATATAGCCGGCTCGGCCTCTCGCATCGGTGACAGTGAGCATGCCATCCGAAAAGAAATCTTGATAAGGAATCGCATAATATTCACCCGAAACCTTTACATACGACCCATCGGTGGAAAGAATACCCAAAATGCGCTCTTGGCCGCCATCCGACTGCAACACCAATGCCAAACCATGGAAAAACGCTGATATGCGGTCGGCTATAGGTTCCACAATTTCTTTTCCATCGCCAGTGATTACACCAATCTTATTATTATTGTTGTGTACATAAAAAATGTCGGTCCAACACGGCTCAATACTCGTGTACTTTCCAGGACGAACTGACCAGGTGACCACTTGTGCCGACAGCGTCGCCACAGTTGCTATTGCCAAGACAAACAAAAAAGCATATCTTTTCATCTTTCAGTTAATTGATTAATAATATATGGGTGAATTATCATCTACCTCCTTTTCAACCAAGTCTTTGGGGTCTACTCCTTCTTTACCTGGTTTAGGTTTCTTTTTCAACCTTGTATTAGGAGTTTTTACAGTAGGCTTATCGTCGACTGCAATAGGCTTTACAGTGGTCACAGAACCACCTTTTATAGTTTGTGACCCAGTGTTCACAATATCTTCCGTTTGATTGCTGAACATAGGAATAAACAGGATTGCTAAAACAGCCAGCGCAATAACTGCCACCGATACAACCAACGAATGTATTTTAACCTTCTTGTATGGGTCTTTCACCTCATCCCAATTCAAATCAGCAACCCGTGCAAAATTCACCTTATCGGCACGCGTCACCCTACTCCCTTTGCCGTTTTCCAATAGCTTGCCATTGATAAAAGTGCCATTGTTGCTGGTGTCGTAAATCACCATCTTGCCCCAAAACGAAATTGTGAGAACAGCCTGTTTGCGGCTCACAAGGTCGGAAGTGTCGGGGATTACAATGTCACACGCATTGTTTCTACCAATTATTAGTTTCTTCATCATCGTAAGATTATTATTTTATGTTTACCTTTTCACGTTTAAACAAATCTCTTAACATGCCGATAATCGATTTGCGATATCTCGATGAACACTTCAAATCCACCCCAATCATTGTGTGATTATCGTGATGTCCACCGTTTTCGTTGCCTATTTTCTCAACAAAATTACGTGTTGAAAGAATTGTTTCTTTCAAATCGCTATTCGACGAAAACAATTTGATTATGTCGGGTTCAGGTTGAGAGTTCCACACGCCATCGCAACAAAGAATGAATCGGTCACCCTCCTTGTAGTCGAGTTTTTTCACCACCACATCAACATCAGGCAACACGCCAAGGGCCCTGCTCAGAACATTCGAACGCGGATGAACACGCGCCTCCTCCTCTGTGAGTTTTCCCTTTGCAACCTGCTCAAACACCAGAGAGTGGTCGAAAGTGCGAAAACGTTTCTTTCCATTACGCAACTGATAGACACGAGAATCGCCAATATGGGTAACATACGCCGCTTCCTCGTCAATCACAAGCAAAGTGAGCGTGGTTCCCATACCTCTGAGCCTCGGCTCGGCTTGCGCCTTTTCATAAACGGCAGTGTTTGCGGCAGTAACGGCAGTGACTATGGCTTGTGAGATGGGAATAATGGCAGGTTGGTCTTTAAGCGTATTCATTAATGCACTCGCCGCAGTGGTCGATGCCACACAACCTCCTGCGTGACCACCCATTCCGTCGCACACGGCAAATGCTATGCGATTTGGCATGAAATCAGTTTGTGCCATACAATCCTGATCCTCTGATCTGCCACCAATGCATGTGTAGCCATAATAAGCCAAATATTTGCTATCGCATTCCAACATGCGGAAAAACTTCTCTTCTATCTCTTTATCCATAATTTTTTCCATTGCATTATTCAGCAAACGTGTCGAGCGCAATACGAATGCGATTTTGCATAATAGCATCTTTCGTCTGGTCAGCAATACGCAGAGCCTCCTCAAAATATTGCTTCGCCTTATACAAATTTCTTTCACGCACGCCGTGGTCCTCACCGTAATACCAATCTACACCCAAATCGTAAAGTACATGCACATTTCTCGAATTAAGCGAATATGATTTTTCTAGAAGGCTGTGTGCCTTTATCTTATCGGCAATCACAATTCCTTTCAAATTATTCTTCATAATCACAATCGAATCGGGCAAATTACCTTCGTAGTAAATGCGACTTTGCAGATACAACGCATCAGCATCACCCATCTTCAACAAATGCTCCCAACCATCTTGTGCTGTAGATGAATTATATAGTTCTTTTTTAATCGTATTTATGTCATCCTTCCTCCCATCTGGGAAAAAAATAATTCCCAATACAACAAGTATTACGCCCACAACAGAGCATGCAACATAAGCCAGTCTCTTCCACCAATTGATTACTGGCACCTTTGCATCAAGAGCAACCCTGAATTCGGCTGCCGTTTGATAGCGCTTGGTCTGGTCTTTCTCCGTGGCTTTAGCAACCACTTTACGCAGATATTTTGCATCCTTGAATCCTGAGATGTTCTTTACCGGAGTTTTGATGTTTTTCTGCGCCTCCAGCACTTTTGTGATAGGACCTGTGAAAGGCAGCTTGCCAACCAATAACTGATAGAACAAAATGCCCATTGCATAAATGTCAGTGGTTTGGTCTTGATTGTCAATATCGCCAACCACCAATTCCGGAGCAGCATAATGCGGTTTGCCCATAAACTGACCCGTCATAGTGAGTGCACGGTCTTGCGTGGTGAGCTTGTCGCCTCCCGTGGTGTGATTTGGCAACTTTTTTGCAATGCCAAAGTCAATCAATTTAATCTTACCGTCGGAAGTTACCATAATATTGGTGGGGTCGATATCTCGGTGAATATATCCTTTGTCGTGAAGCGTCATAATGCCCGATGCTATGTTTTTCATAATTATCAAAGCAAAATTGACGCGATCCTCTTCATACATCCTATAAAGATTCTGTGCAAACACCAACTGTCTGCCGTCTTTTGTAGTTGTCACGCCATTCAGCAAATCGGCGAGCATCACACCCGTTAGCAACTCGCTCACAACATGATAGTGCGACCTCTTAGTGTTGTTCGGACCATCCACAAAGGTTTCAATGAAGCCCAACATCTCTACCAAATTATCACTCATGGCATGTATCGATGCCTCGCGACGAGCACGACTAATCACCGACTCCGGCAGCCCATCGAACATAAATTTGATAGCCACTTCACGCGACATTCCAGTCGTTTCCGACACCTGACGTCCTCGATACACCTTTCCCATACCGCCTTCGCCAAGCGGCTCAGTATCGGTGTCGAACTCATAATAAACATCTTTATCGTAGGCAGTATTACCTTTCAATTTAATTATTGCCATAGTTTAATCACAAGATTATGGTTTTGTTATTGTAATGGTCTTGACTCTGTTGCTTTGTAGGCTTATAGAAGTCGGTCGCATCATTGGCGCTATGATCCGTCGTGATATTTGTAGCAGAACCGCCAGGCACATTCAATGGCTCTGACTCATCACTTTGCGATACCTGAGGCACCTCGGCAGCATTGTTGGCAGTTATCGGTTCAGGAATCCTATCAAAACCGTAAGCCACCCTAAGTTTGTCAAGCGAGCCAAATAATGCAACTGCCAATAAATAGTTTTGCCCGATGGCAATAATATCGCCGTTTGCACACACAGTCCTTTCTGAAAAAATGCTTTCACCATTCACACTTGTTCCATATCGCGAACTATTGTCCGACAAAATCAAAGTCACACATTCCTCGCCATCTTCATTCATCTGCTTCCTTGCCAAAAGCACGCCATGTTGTTCCGAAACCGAAGTCTCTCTCAAGCAAATGTCGCACGATAAATCGCTGCCAATACTGTTTCTCCCTATGTAAATTGGAAATAACTCGCCATCAATACCAGCCGAGATGCTATATAGCACCCCTACAATCGGACGGCTCTGTAATTTCACCGCACGAACCGACATGGAACTGTCGCACTTGCTTTCCAACTCCTCTTCGTGCATTTCTGCAACCACTTGCCTGTAAATATCCGGCACATAGGTTCGATTTGAGCCTTTCACATTCCCCGAGGGGCTATAAAAAGAATTATTCTCCATTTGCTTTCGTTATATTGTAAATACAATTTTTGTCATTCCAAGCTGTATTATATCACCCGGCTTCAATGTGCACGGACGTCCTGTAGCACAAATCTTGCCATTCACCAATATCGGATTGCTTGCTTTCAATCCCATAATTTGCGCCATTGGCTTTCCTGCCACCACCTGCACCACCAATCTGGCATGCTGCCGACTCATACTAATGTCCGGAGCCAACTGCAATGTGGCTTTGCTGTCGGAACTTCTGCGCCCAACTATATAAGCACCAGGATTGAGGATGAACTTGGAATTCGTTCCTGCCACCGTAAGTGACGGCCTTGCCTGAACACCATTGCCGCTTGCCACCTTTGTTTCTAAATGGTTGCTTGCTCCTGCCACTGGCTTATTCTCGTTCTCCGTGAAAGTTATTGGTTGCGAAGGTATTCCACTTACTAAAGATGAAAATGGTGCTAAAAACTGACAGTTCGGACAAGAAAAATTTTTTTTGGCCAACGACAATTCATTTTTTGGCATCAACTTATACCGTTTCTTGCATACTGGACACGTGATTATATATTCTGACATAACTATATTTATTAATGTGTTTTTTCTTAATTACTTAACATTTACTATCACCATATCATCAGGAAATCTACCCCACATCACAGGATGCTGTATACCACCCGAAATACTCGTGACATTAGGAGCCACATAATTGAACAATTCTCTGGCAGTGACTTTATTATCGCCATTCTTGTCGGCACCACCCTTTAGCCCATCAAGCAAATAGTGATAGAAGTATGAATTCTCCATAAAATAACTCTCCCACGAATATTCGTCGGCTTCACTACTCAAAAACAACAGTACGTTCGACTTTTTGTTATACCGACGACGACGGTCTTTGTTGTTATTAAACTTTTTTGTGAACGACCCCGAATGACACGACATAACAAACATCATCTTTCGGCGCGCTTCGCAACTTTGCATAATTTCTTGCACTTCCGAACAATACAGCACCTCATTGTTGTTGTAAGTCGAAAGTCCTCCATCAAAACCGTGCCCGCTATACGCGAATATAATCTCATCCTTTGCCGTGGATTTCGCAAAATGCTGCTTGAGTACCTTTAAGATGTGAGAGCGTGTGGCATTTGCATCTAACAGCATAAAAACCTTACTACCATTATAATTATGATAGAATTTAGCCAAGCCCTTCACGTCGGCTTTCGAGCATGGTAAAGGGTCGACATTATCACGATTTACATCTAAACCTACACAAACAATATAAGTTGTTTGTGCTGTTACAATTTCACAAAAGGACGACAGCAAAACTACCACTGCAATAACAATAGTTCTCATAAAATCACATCTTCGAATCATATAGCTCAGTTTTACATTTTGAACATTTCCCTTCAGCCAGAATATTCTCGTAGAGCTTCCCCGCATAGGAATGATGGCATTTAGGGCAACAATACGAAAGTTTATATTTCTTTTCGTTCCGCTGCTTTTTCACAATAATCTCCTTCGACACTCTGCTACAATACGACAACAACACCACAAGGAATAGAATCGCAACCACTGGTCCGATTGCGAGAATATACCACTGCACATCTTTTCCCTCTCCCAAAAACTGAGTGACCAACGGCGTGATTAACGAGGCTGCCAATGAACATGCCAAACTCATGCTTCGCAAGGTGTTTATATTTGCCTGCTTTTGGTCTAACGCAACTTTAGTGGTTTCATAATTCTCTGCTACTCTACGCAGAGGAGCAATATCAACCTTCTCATGCGGCGGTGGCGGTGGTGGATTTTTTTTAAGCAACTGTTTCACGCAAAACGTGTAGTACGGTCCAAGACGAACAATGGTATTGGCATCGACACGACATTGACTGATTTGCTGAAATTGGTTGCCCATTTTCACAAAAGTGCCATTTTGTGACGACTTGTCGGTAAGTGTCATGGCTCCCGTTTTTTCATCATAGGTGAACAGCGCATGCTGGCGACTGACATAACCATAACTATCAGTGATAACGAATGGTTGCGTTCCCTCTCTCCCAATTATTATCTGTTTCATTGTTTAATATTAATATGCCCCTATAGGCATAATCGATATGTTAATATGAAAGTTTCAAAAACCCTCTTTGGTTCAGTATTAAGAAAATTAGCAATTACATGACGTAACGCTCAAAAGCGTTAATCGATTGTCACATTCCACACACTAAAATCGTTGCATATTGATTAAGCATTCTGAAAAAGGTGTTATTTCATTAAATTTCTGTGTGCATCTCTAAAAAGGCTTTTGGAATATATGCCGTGGCCATCGTTAATAAGCCTTCAATTATAACTGCCACTCGTTGTTGACCATGATAACGAGCAACCTTTCCCACTACGCCTTTAAAATTGCCATCAATAATGCGAACCGGCTGACCAACCTTGAATTTATCAACATTGTCAGGCACTACAATAATGTCACTTCCCTCCGACTCGCATATAATCTTTAAACTATCAACCTGATAATCAGGTACGATAAGCGGCTCCTTGTAAACCCTATTGCCCATTCTATGATAACGATAGTAGAACCTAAGATATGGCAAATTAATATTGTCGTAAACAAATGCCTTGATTTCATCTTCTGTGCCGTAAGCAAAAAACATATTTGGTATACGCGACACCTTAACCACAACTTTTTTGCCGTTAATCATCTTTGTAACAGATAGAGTAGGCAAAAACGCAGTGGCATTTTTACTTATTAAATAATCGTATGCCTTCTTCTCACGCCCGTAAGTCGTGCGTAAAGCATACCAATGCGGCAAATTGTTTAACTTGTTTTTAGATGCTTTTCTCGTTCTGGATTGCACACACCTGGTGGACACCCCTGTATGTGAATTCTCAGCATCAAGCGGCTGTTGAATTTCGGGGAGGACACCGGAAGCACCACCGGTGTAAGGAGGTTCCGAAATACCTCCATTGCAATTTACATCATCTGATGCATGTTCACTGACATTCATATCGATGACCTAACTTTATTCTAAACAGAACTCAGTTATGTACATAAAAAAAAGCGTGGAAACGACTTGTTGTCCATTCCACCCTCTGAGGCTCTAGCAATTGCCTATCATAGTTGAATAGACAACGTCAGAGCCCACGCCGATATGAATTATTCAAACACAAGATGTTTTGTACTAAAATCTCACAAGGCCATACGACCTTATGTTCATATATACAAAATCTTATGTGACGATAATATCACACCCCTGAGCATCTACGTTGGCTACGTTCAAGACTATGATTGCTGTTAATTTGCTAGATTACAGAAGGTCTTAAACAGAGCGTAAGTAAACGCTTTATATTATGTCCTGGACTATTTCCCTCCCTTTGCCCTCCTCGCATAATTCAGTCTCGTTATCCGACAACATTATACTCGGCACGGCGCAGGGTAGCCTCGCGTGTTATCCCGTAAGAACTTTTCAAATCGCGATAACCAGAATGCAAGGCCATATAGTCCGTTTGCAAATATACAAAGAAAATCCCAAATAGAATTATACATCTGTTATTATTTTTTCACAATTTCGAGAACAACATATCAAACAAATCATCGTTTTTTAAACATTTTCTCACATAAAACCATAGCTTCTATAACAAAATAACACACATTGCAGGTTTTACGACAAAATAATAACCTTTTAAGCATACCACTCAAAAGGCTACACATCACAGAAGTCTCATTTAGCCTTAATTCAAAGTGCCCAAATATAACTGGCGAGGGCGGCGTAGGAGAGCCAAACGAGCCACATGAGCACGTTGCTTATTTCGCGACGGTCGGGGCGAGTGAAATATGCCATTGCAAGCATGGCGAACACATACGCCGGAAACCATGTCAACACAAACGCCTCAACGCCTTCAATTCTGCCACTGACAATCTGATAGGCGTAAAGCCACAAAACTATCGGCAAAACACTTAACAACACCAGCATCCTGAACCACAATGGGCGTCTTTGCTTATTATTCTCTTCCATATCAGATTATTAAATAATTTACTACGGCAAATTTACTATATCCGCGCCAAATAAGCACCATAACGCCGTATCGCGTTTTTTACATTTGACGAGCGAATTATTCGCTGTTTTTTGGAGTTTGATTTTTTTGAATAATGACCCAAATTTTTATATATCTATTATTCAATGCGTTACGAATTTTTCGCCGTTTTTGTTTGTTAAATTCAATGTTAAATTAAATTAATTCACTATTAAACATTATAAAACATTTTGTCATAGAAAAAATGCGTATTACTTTTGCAATACAAAAAGCGAAAATAATAATTAGGTCAATAAGATTACCAAAATCTTAATTTATTAGATTGAAAGCACAACAGAATACGGGCAAGACGTGATGTCTTGCCCTTTTCAATTTCTTATGGGTTATAAAACCTCTTGATTTTAAGCCTCATCTACGCTTCATGAGCGAGGCAATGAGTTGAGCGCATTACATATTGAAAATCAGTCAAAGCAAAAAAGTTGGGTTGCATAAGAGTGAGAACTGAAAAAATTTTCCTCACCGTGCAACCCAACTTCAATAATAAATTATTTTGCTCTTTATCTGTGGTTTATTGCTCAATGGTTAAAATCAGCGAGGTGCATCCCGCAAACCCGTTCCTAATGATTTGGTTTACCTTTGCCGTATCGGCTTCGGCATCGGTCGCCGACATGGGCAAACGGTACATCGCCACAAGCGGAGTTCTGTCGATTATTCGTTGCTTTAGTTGCTCACGCGAAGGAACCGATTTTAATGCCGAATACTCTTCGTAAGTGTACGAGGTGAATGCCACCGTTGGCGTTATGCCACGACGGTCGAGCAGATAGCCATCGGTCAATGGTAACGGCGTCACACCAGGGTGCAAGTCGCAAGGGTCGGGATAACCAGTTATCTGTCCGGTACGCCCGTCGATGTTCACCGGCACTTTGTCGCGATAGTCGGCACGAGTTTTATAAACTATTGCAGCAGGCATGGCAGCAGCCAGAGGCTTCGTTCCGGGCACAAGTTCCGATTGAATAGTCAATTGCGTGTCGGGCACGGAGTCGGACGCACCTTTGGTGTCTGACTGAACTTTACATCCGATGAGAGTGACACTTGCCAATGCTGTTATTGCTAAAAGTTTATACATGTGATGTCCTCGTTGCTGTTTAACATAAATCACTTCTTCACAATGCGCTCTACATGAGTGCCCCCGGCTGTGATTACTTTCACAACGTATATACCAGGAGTGAGGTGCGAAACGTCGACAGTTGCAGCGCCGGCTCCGTCGGCAATCATGCGGTTAGCCACTTGTTGACCGGTGAGAGAGAAAACGTCAATGCGCTTAATATTGTCGGGCGAGGTAACATTCACCACATCACCGGCAGGACTGGTAAAGATGTTGAAGTCAACGTCGACTGCAATATCGTCGATTCCAGTTGCAATTTTGAAACTTGCAGCGGATGAAATCTGGCTAAACGAACCCGTGTTATTATTTAAGTAATAAATAGCAACAAGATATTCTTTGCTCAAATCAATGTCGCCAAACGACTCCTTTATAGTAACCTCTTTTGAACTTAAAGCATCAATAAACAAAATATCGGAAGGCGTGATTTGGAAGTTTGAATAGCCTGTGTCGGTTTTATAAAACCATCCAGCGTAAATCGATCCCGAAAAATAACCTTCAGAGCACGTAACTGTGGTTGTTATAACAATGTTGTTGCTGTCGATGTTGTTAATATCATCAAACTCTGGCACCGAAGCCGAAATGGAGAATCCGGCACCAACTTCTTCAACGGTGATTTCATACGACTTGCCAATTTGCTTATTATTAGCATCTCTCAACATAAAATAGTAGGAGCCAGCAGTGACGTCGCTCGGCAACTGTGCGATGATTCTTTGAGTGACAGTTTCACCTTCGAGAATCGAGAAAATCAAACCATCGCCAGTGTAATAGGTCATCAGGTCTTCACTGACTACAACCGGGTAAACCAAATCGCAATACTCGCCACCAGTGCAGGTGATTGATGCAATAACTGCATAGTTATTTCCCACATAGAACTTGCTGTCGAAAGTCAAATCAGTGAGTTCCAATTTAGGCTGAGCAACCGTTGGTTTAGTGAAAGTGATGTTTGTGGCATCGATGGTCATATCGCAATAGTCAGCAACTCCGTAAGGCACTTTTGCGATGCCTTCGAGTCCTAAATCTGTGAGTTTGTAGGCAGGATAAAGTTTGTAGGTGCCTTCGCCGAGAGCCGCCAGATTGCTGACATTGATTTTCTGTACATTGTTTGCGCTTGCAGGGTAAGCATAAGACATTCCGCATGAAACAGATTGCTTAATGTTGCTGCACTCGATGAATGTGCGTTGCTGTGTTGAAGTGTTCTCGGCATAAACACCCATAACAAAGTAAACATTATTGGGATTGGCCGACAATACGCTGAAATTGGTAAAGTTAAACGACACGGTACCCGTATTCGATTTCGCCACCGATGTTGTAGTGGTCTTAAATTCACCGCCATAGACAACTTCGTAAGCATAACTACCGCCTTCGTCGGCCTTGATGTTATAAATAATTTCCTGGTTGGCGTTATATCCGCTATTGCTGCCGCCGATACCCTGGCTTGAAGGAGTGAGCGCCGAGAGTTTGAAATAACCGTCAGATGTGCCTCCCCAACCCCAGTTGATGTGGAAATATTCGTCGGTATCGTAGCCGTCGCACACGAAAGAGTGTCCCGCCCCGCTGTTATAGCCTGCATAATGCACCACTCGACGGTTGGCGAGTTCGTTATAAACAAGGTCGTTCCAGCCCTGAATGCTATAGAATTTTCGATAGGCGCGTTGCACGCTCTTGTCGTAGCCGAAATAACTGGAATAGGCACGGCATGCGTAAACGTGCGAAGCACCCGACGAAAGCCCATAACTCATGTTGCAAGCCACGCCGCAGTTATACATCAGTGTTGCCACTGCAGTATTCTGTGCCTCGGTTGCCGAACTGGTGTAGACATTGAGCATATTGTCCCAATCGAATGTGGTTTCGCTGAAATCAAGCGACAAAGTGGTGGATGTGTTGTTGATTGAAGTGGTGTAAGAATATGAACCCGTGCCTTTCTCGGGGTGCTCATAATACTTCATCACCTGCGCCATAGCAGTTGCGGTGCAGCCGGTCACGCATCGTTGCGTTGTGCTATACATCGGACAAAGATTGTTGTATGGCGAACTCTGATTCCACTTGGTGGCACACAACGGCGCGATGGCTTTCCGTGTAGGCGTGGCAGTTGCCGACGGCTCGATGTCGAGAGTGGCGGCGTAACTGATTTCACTCTTGTATTGCTCGAACATTTCCTCCATTGCCGGCGGTATATTGGCTGGGTCGAACGTACCGTTGTCGCTGTAGCCGAGAACTTCTTCGGAATTGCTGTCTGCCGACACAATCACAAAGCCATTCCCTCCGGTGTTGAATACATAGAAACTATTGTCGCCGTTCTCAGCACTCTCCATATAGACCAACTGCACGTCGGTGCCCGTAAACGACTTCAGGCGACTTGCCTTTCTGACAAACTGATACGCTTTGTTTTGCGCTTCTGTCACGCCTATCTGCTCGGCACTAACCTGTAAGGCACAAGCAGCAGCAATAACTAAGAGTAAAAATTTCTTCATATTTCTATTATTTGTATTTGTGATATAAAAGTACATAATAATCACCCAAAACAGCAAATCAAGCACGCGTAACGCCTACAGATTAAACATATTTAACACTTGTCCCATGTCAAAAAAACTTGACATAGGGCAAAATGTTGGAAAAATATTGGCACAATATCACTTCTTAATCAGACGCTTGGTGGTGACGCCACTTGAGGTGGCAACTTTCGCCACATAAACGCCCGGTGTGAGATGCGAAATGTCGACAGTTGCTGTGTTGACGCCGTCGGCAATCATGCGGTTAGCCACCTGTTGACCCGAGAGCGTGTAAACGTCAATGCGCTTGATGTTGTCGGGCGAAGTAACACTCACCACATCGCCGGCAGGACTTGCAAAAATGCCGAATTCACCGTCGGCTGAAATATCTTCGATTCCGGTTGCAATCTTAAACCCGATTAAACTGGAAATCTTAACCAGTTTACCCGAATCGTTATAATATATGGCAACAGCATAGTTCTTATTTAAATCAACGTCGTTGAGTGAAGTCTTTATCATAACCTTTTTTGAATTTATGGCTTCAATAAACACAATTTCGGAAACTGTGGTTTGAATGCTTGAATAACCAGAGCCGTTATATACCCACCATACGGCGTAAACCGGTCCCGAAAAATAACCTTCAGTGCACGAAACGGTGGTTGTGATGACAATGTTGTTGCTGTCGATGTTGTTAATATCATCAAACTCTGGTGCCGAAGCCGAAATGGAGAATCCGTCGGCAACCTGCGACACTCCAATTGGGTAGATATCGCTAATAACATTGTTGTTAACGTCGCAGAGGAAAAAATCATACTCGCCTGGTTCGAGGTCTTCAGCCACTGTTGCAATCAGGTCTTGAGTGATTGTGGCATCGGTAACAAGCGAATAGATAAGGCCATCGCCATACATGACTGTCGAGCGGTCGCTGGTGGCAATCACCGGATAAATCAAATCGCAGTATTCGGCACCAGTATTGGTGATAGTGGCAGTCACAGAATATAGTCTGCCAACATAGAACTCCGAATTGAAATTGATGTCGTCGACATGTAATTTGGGTTGTTCGACTATTGGCGCACTGAAAGTGATTGTTGATGTGCCTACGGTCATATTGCAATAATCGACAACGCCGAAAGGCAATGTTGCAATACCTTCGAGACCTAAATCTGGAAGACTATAGGCAGGATAAAGTTTGTAGGTGCCTTCGCCGAGAGCAGCCAAATCGCTGACATTGATTTTCTGCACATTGTTTGTACTTGTGGCGTAAGCATAAGACGAGCCGCATACAACATTTTGCCTGATGTTGCTGCTCTCGATAAATGTACGTTGCTGTGTTGAAGTGTTTTCGGCATAAACACCCATAACAAAATAAACACTGTTGGGATCGGCCGACAATACGCTGAAATTGGTAAAGTTAAACGACACGGTACCCGTACTCGATTTCAGCACCGATTTTAAGGTGGTCCTAAACTCGCCGCCATAAGCAGCATCGTAGGAGAAATCGCCACCACAATCGGGACTGATATTATAAATGATTCTTTGATTAGCATTATACCCACTGTTGCTTCCACCAATGCCCTGACTCGATGGGGAAAGTGCCGATAATTTGAAGTATCCGTCGGATTTTCCGCCCCAGCCCCAGTTGATGTGAAAATAATCGTCAGTGTCGTAGCCGTCGCACACAAAGGCGTGCCCGCTGCTATCGTTCCTGCCGGAATATTGCACCACTCGACGGTTGCTCAATTCGTTATATATTAACGAATTCCATCCCTCAATGCTGTAATATTTGCGCAAAGTGTATTTTATACTTTTATCATATTTGAAATAGTTGACATACGCACGATAAGAATCAACAATGCTTGCACCCGAACTGAGTCCGTAGTTCATTTTGCATGCTACACCGCAATTATACATCAGTGTTGCCACTGCATTGTTCTGAGCCGCGGTTGCCGAACTGGTGTAGACGTTGAGCATATTGTCCCAATCGAATGTGGTTTCGCTGAAATCGAGGGTGATTTCAGTTGCTGTGTCATTGATGGTTGGAGTGTAAGAATATGAACCCGTGCCTTTCTCGGGGTGCTCATAGTACTTCATCACCTGTGCCATAGCAGTTGCGGTGCAGCCGGTCACGCATCGTTGCGTTGTGCTATACATCGGACAAAGATTGTTGTATGGCGAACTCTGATTCCACTTGGTGGCACACAACGGCGCGATGGCTTTCCGTGTAGGCGTGGCAGTTGCCGACGGCTCGATGTCGAGAGTGGCGGCGTAACTGATTTCACTCTTGTATTGCTCGAACATTTCCTCCATTGCCGGCGGTATATTGGCTGGGTCGAACGTACCGTTGTCGCTGTAGCCGAGAACTTCTTCGGAATTGCTGTCTGCCGACACAATCACAAAGCCATTCCCTCCGGTGTTGAATACATAGAAACTATTGTCGCCGTTCTCAGCACTCTCCATATAGACCAACTGCACGTCGGTGCCCGTAAACGACTTCAGGCGACTTGCCTTTCTGACAAACTGATACGCTTTGTTTTGCGCTTCTGTCACGCCTATCTGCTCAGCACTAACCTGTAAGGCACAAGCAGCAGCAATAACTAAGAGTAAAATTTTCTTCATATTTATATATTGTAGTATATTTTGTGCTAAAAATACATATTAATCGCCCAAAACAGCAAAACTAAGCACGCGCAATACTTGCAGATTAAACATATTTAACAATCCACACGGCACATAAAAACCCGAAACGGCAAAGTTCCGGTTATTCGATTTTTCATTGTCTACAACTTTTCCACATATCAAAAAAGAGTGACGGACAACCTGCTCACGCAGCCTGCCCGCCGATTTCCATTCTCAAGGATTTACTAATTTTTTTACAATCATAATGTTTCAAACTAGTTCTTTTGAAAAAATTCCTCCTTAGAACATGACCTTAAAAAGTGACTTACTAAATAATTGATTTTGAATAAAATTATTACTTCTCTTCTTTGACTAAAATTTGTTCAGTTACAGTGTCGACGTCGCACTCCACCTTAACCACATATATGCCGGTGGTTACGTTTTCAATCGACAATGTGTTGCTGTTTCTTGCCGAAGTCACAAGTACGCCCACAGTGTTGAAAAGTTTTATGCTGTTAACGTCTTGGTCGGTTACTACGGTGATAGTGTTGTTGCCGGCAACAATCTTAACCGACTGGCTAACCACTTGGTCGATGCCAGTGATAACTGGAGCCTTAACTTCAACGTCCATCGACGAATTGTTCAACTGTTCACCGCTATCGTTATTTACGAGCATCAAATAACTTCCGCTTGGAATGTTGGCAAGCGAACCGCTGATTGCCACACTTTGAGTAGAGTTTCCTGACACCTCAACTGTCTGTGAGAAATTTGCGGCTTCTGCGCCATTGGAATCGATGAGTGATATTGTAAGTTCGCCATTATATTCAGTCTGACCAGAGTTGCTCACGGTGAGGTCAGCTTCGAGAGTCTTGCCGGCAATGGCTTGTTCAATCTTCATGTCGTCGATGCTCAACGAAGCTGGGGTGAGACGTTGCTCAACAGAGTATTTTCCGTCCTCGCCGCGAGTTACAATCACTTCAGTGATGGCACCTTCCATAAATATTACCGGCTTCCATTCGCCATCAGTATTATCTTTATATACTGGTGAGGCAATTAACTGCGAACCATTCGACATGCTAAGTTTTGGGAAAGACGTGCCATAAATTGAAGCATCGCATTTAGTGTTCATTACAAAATCGTAGTTGGCTTCAAGAATAGTTTCTTCCAAAGTCTCAGGATCTACGAGTTTATAACCTACGCGATTTATAACAGCCGAAACGTCAGGCGAGCAATAGTTTGTCACACAAGTGAATAATCCTCCCGTGCCATCGGCTTTTATGCTTTGCAATTTGAGAGTGCTGTTGCTTACCTTGCCATTAAGATTGCCCGTAGAAAAGATAGGAGCATCGAAGCAATCGTTTTCGGTAGGGGGTTGAATACCTACAACGGCGCCTTGACCTTCGTTAAACACATAACTCGTGTTGCTTGCGCCAAAAGGTTCCAAAGCATTGAGTTTGAAATAACCGTCGCCATTGCCGCTCCAGCCCCAATTGAAGTGGAATGTGTTGTCATCGGCATTATATCCGTCGCATATAAACGCATGGCGATTAACTATGGTGCCACCCGAATAGCACACCGGACGATTATTTACAATCTCGTTGTAGATTATTTCTTCCCATTGTTTATCGGTAAAATAACTACGGTCGCGATACGATACCGACTTAGAGTAATTCATGTATCGGCGTAAAGTGCTCACAATGTTAGTCATATAAGCACTACTGCCACTGGTGCTGTAGCTCATATTCACCATAGCACCACAGTGAAACAAGAGGTGTGCCACAGCGTTCACTTCGGCTTCGGTGCTCGAACTATTGAGTTGCTCGGGCATATTATCCCAATCGTAGTTGCCTTGCGAGAAATCCACCGATATTGTTGACCCGCTTGAATAATCAGTGTAAGAATATGTATCGGCGCCAGTTTCCGGCCAATTGTGATACTTCATCACCTGTCCGAGAGCAGTGGCAACACACCCTACATAGGTTTTCTTACCGTCGATTTCCGGACACTCATTATTATAATATGTGCCTTGGTCCCATTTAGTCTTGCACATTGCCGACACACTCACGCGGCTTTCATTGCTGCCGGTTGATGTGAGAACATTTGTGCTCGATACCAGCATGTCGCCATTAGTGCTATTGTAAAGCATAGCTTCGCTGATTTGCTCGGTGTACTGGCTTAGCCACCACTTCATGTTTTCGGGCATGGTATCATAATTGAATTCTCCATTGTCGACAATGCCAAGAATCTCTTGGGCACAATTGTCGGCAGCAGTGATGATATAGCCGCCATTGCTGCGGTTGAACACATAAAAGCAGTTTTCATCTTCATTGAAATTGCTTTGCGAAGTATATGCCAAAGTGAGACGGTCAGAAGTTCTGGTTGATTGTCCCTTAAGTGATTTACGGCTAACAGTAAGAAATCGTTGAGCATTATTTTGTGCTTCATTGATATTAATCTGTTCCGCCTTAATTGTTGGTGACGACAGCAAGCCACATACAACAATAGTGGTAAAAATAAATAATCTCATAATGTAGGTCAAAAATAAATAATTAGGTCATATAAAATCCAAAATCAAGTAGTGCAAAGATAAAAATACCTTTTTCGAATTATCAAATATTTTTCTCCTTTTTTTTGCTTTTTTCTTCAATTTTGCAATTTTTGTAACCTTTTTGTAACATAAAAATAAATCTATTATAACTAATTTTAATATAAAAATTAACAGTTTAGATTATTTATAATTAAACCTAAAATGAATTAATTACACTGATAATAAATTAGTTATATCTATTTATTAAAACAACGAAATAGATAAAATAGTTGTGTGAAATGTGAAATCTTTTTTTCTTTGTCGAAAACCCGATTAAGTTCTAATTTTTTTGCAAAATACCTCTATTTCATCACATCATAAAGCATATAACCAGATGAAATTTGCTAAATTTGCATAATAAACCACATAAAAAACTCCGATTGATATGAAAAAGGAACAAGCAAAAATGCTCGACGTTGAAGAAAGGGCTGCCCTTGGGGCAAAACTGTTTTTGGATGGATATAATTGTTCGCAGTCTGTTGTGGCTGCTTTTGCCGATGTTTATGGCTTAGACAACAACTATCTGAAACTGGCATCGTCGTTTGGCGGCGGCATGGGACGCCTGCGCATGACATGTGGAGCATGCACCGGAATGTTTATGTTGGCAGGATTGCACACCGGCTCATCGATAGCAAACGATTTGGATGCTCGCACTCGCAACTACGATGCAGTGCAACAACTCGGGAAAAGATTCGAGGACGAAAACGGTTCGATGATTTGCGCCGACCTGCTTGGGCTGCGTGCCGGCATCGTTGAGCCACCGAAGCCATCGGAGCGCACTCAGGAATACTATCGCAAACGCCCGTGCAAGGCTATGGTGGAAAGTGCTTGCCGTATATATGCTAAATTCTACAACGAACAAATTGCCCTGCTCACCAACAACAGCTCCACAGAGAAATAATCATCGTCGACATCAATAGTCGCTGAAGAAATTCGGCTTAATCACCAACCCCGCGCGCAGACGCGAATGAAACTGATTGTAGTCGAGCAAATTCTCGGCATAGCCGTTATAGTATTGAATAAAGAAATATTGGTTCTCGTTCTTAAACAAGCGATAGTTTAACTCCAAAATGGTGTTGTAACTCAATCGCCAGCCTTTTCGTTTCACCATGGTTATGGCAAATCCCCAACGCTTGTCGTCGGAAGTGACTTGTATGCCACTCTGAAACAGACCTGCATAATCCAGCAAATCTTTGTTGTTCTCGCCGTCGACAATCGGAATCCACGCCTTGGCATGCACCATCATATTTGACGTGAGAAACACGTTTCCGCCAAACGACAGCCTGTTCCACGAACGCGAGTCGTCGCCATCACGGCCGTTCGACTCGTGCTCAATCATGAACGTGAGTTTGCCAATGAGTTTGCCTTTCACAATAAGCAGTTTCGCCAAACCGATGCCGGGATTGAAATTAAGGTCGTGCATCGGGAGCGACTCCTGAAACACGTTCCAAAGGCACTTCTGCGAATAAGCAAGAAACAGATAGGAATTGAATGGCAACGAACTCTTGGTGAGACGCTGCGAAATGCTCACCTGAAACTTCACATCGGAGTTTGCTCCTGTAATCTTCTGCCCTATGGGAATACCGGCAGTGAAATAGTTGTCTTTGAACAAAGTGAAATATGGGCCATTGTCGAACTCGCGTCTTATGCTGTCGGAATTGAACTGCAAATGATTGTTGTCGTAATAAATCTGCGCCTCCGACAATTGCCAGATTGCCAGAATCGACATTATAACTATTATCAGTCGTTTAGCCATTCGATTGTTTTTTCTCCATTAACTACAACTCGCAAAGTTACAAAAGAATGAGTGCTCGCAAGTGGTCTAAATCGCACTTTTTTTGGTTGTTTTTTCTACCATAACGAACAGTGCACAAACCCATGCCATTTCTGCCACGTTTTTTCGCTGCTCAAACACCCATCGTTTTATGCCCATAACACAAAAAAAGTGCACAATCAACCGCAAACACATTTCTCTAACGTGCAGATTTGCTATATTTGCATCTGTCAATATCAGTTTCATTAATTTCATACACACATTTTTTGCGATATGAGAAACATTTCTATCCGCCTTTTTTCAATTCTGTTGATAATCAGCACAGCGGCACCAGCATGGTCGCAACTCAAGTTCAATGCCGACGGCACATTTAAGATTGTACAGTTCACCGACATCCATTGGCGCCCGGGCGACCAAAATTCGGAAATCGCAGCCGAAAACATAGCCAACACTCTCGATGCCGAAAAGCCCGACTTAGTGGTTATCACCGGCGACATAATCTACGGGACACCGGCTAAAACTTGCCTCGACCGTACCCTCAAACCAATCATCGACCGCAAAGTGCCGTTTGCCGTGACCTTCGGAAATCACGATGCCGAAAGCGACTGGACTCCGAAACAAATTCACGATTATCTGTGCACCCTGCCGGGCAACCTCACATCAACCGTCGACGGAGTGACGGGCGTGACCAACTACATCCTTAGCATCGAATCGAGCCACAGTGCCAAAGAAGCAGCGGTGCTGTATATGCTCGACTCTCACCAGTATTCTCAGCAAAAAGACCTCACCGATGGCTACGACTGGATTAAATACGACCAAATTGAATGGTACCGCACCCAAAGCGCTAAACACACCGCCGCTAATGGCAGTTCTCCGCTGCCATCGCTGGCGTTTTTCCACATCCCCGTGCCCGAATATGCCGAAGCCGCCGCAAACCCTGCCACATTGCTCATTGGCACTCGCAAAGAAGCCCCTTGTTGCCCTAAAATCAACACCGGACTATTCTCTGCCATGTTGCTGAACCGCGACGTGATGGCTATGTTTGTAGGCCACGACCACGTTAACGACTACATTTGCAACTGGAAAGGAATGGCTCTTGCCTACGGCCGATTCTCTGGCGGACACACCGAATATCACGACATTCAGGGCGACAACGGCGCCCGCGTGATTGTGCTCACCGAAGGTGCACGCCAATTCAATACCTGGATTCGACTGCGCTTAGGTAACAAGGTGATTAACGAGGTGAAATACCCCGACGATTTCCGCCGAGGCGAATAACCTGCACACATCAAGCCGACAAAAAAGGTGCAGCACAACCACTGTGCCGCACCTCCGAGTCATGCTACCTTTTGCCCATTGGGCTAATTAAAACAGAATAAATATGTTGGTTCTGATTTAACTTCTTTTCCTTTCTTAATTCTCGCCCATTCGCTGAATCCATTCCTCTTTTGTGGGGATTTCCTCGTCGAGTTCGGTGTGTTCGCCAAGTGCGTCGATGCCATATTCCTCGCTATGCTGCGACTTGTCGAGCCCGATGCGCTCGCTCTTGGCAGAAACACGCAGACGAACCATTTTGCTGGTGAGCCAATATAGCGCATACGACACCACAAACGTGTAAGCACACACTATCAGCACCGCCACCAGATGGTTGAGAAAGAACTGCAAGTGAGTGATTTCGGCTGTCGATTCGTCAGGGAAGAAATAACTGTAGGCAAACACTCCGGTGAATATGCTGCCCACAATGCCGCCGACACCGTGTGTCGGGAACACGTCGAGAGCATCGTCGAAAAGATGTGTTTTTGCCTTGAAAGTCACGGCAAAATTGCAAATAAGCGTTATTACGAATGCAATGAACATGCTTTCGCCCACACTCACCCAGCCGGCACATGGCGTTATTGCCACCAGACCCACAACCGCAGCCACGGCTGCACCCATTGCCGAAGGCCTACGCCCGAGCACGCAGTCGAAGAATATCCACGACACCATGGCTGTGGCAGCAGCGGTGTTGGTGTTCAGAAACGCCGATATGGCTATTCCGTCGGCTGCCAACGAACTGCCGCCGTTAAAGCCGAACCATCCGAGCCACAGCAATGCCGCACCAAGCAGAACAAACGGGATGTTGGCAGCCTTTCCTTCATCGCTCTTGCGCGGACCAAGAAAAATGGCTCCTGCCAAAGCAGCCACGCCACTGGCTGCGTGCACCACAATGCCGCCGGCAAAGTCGTGAATGTGCATACGCCCAAGAAAGCCCTCGGGATGCCAAGTCCAGTGTGCAAGCGGACAATACACAAATATCACCCACAATATCATAAATATCACATATCCCGAAAACTTCACTCTCTCGGCAAACGAACCGGTGATGAGCGACGGTGTGATTATGGCAAACTTCATCTGGAACAGTGCGAACAACGCCAGCGGTATGGTGGTGGTAACAACACCTATCTGGCTCGTGTCGGCACCAACCATATTGGCGCAACCCACATTGCTGAGCATAAAGAAATCAACAGGGTTGCCTATCAAGCCGCAAATGTCGTCGCCAAAGGCAAGACCGAAACCAAACACCACCCATACAACACTCACAACGCCCATAACAATGAAACTTTGCAGCATAGTGCTTATAACATTCTTTGCCCTCACCATGCCGCCATAGAAAAATGCCAATCCCGGCGTCATCATAAGCACAAATATCGTTGCTGTTATCATCCACGCTATGTTGGCATAATCGATTGCAGTTAAGTTCTCCGACAAACTGAAGTCGCCGGCTTGCTCACCGGTGAATAAACCCAAAACACTGAATATTGCCGTCAGGCAAAACAATACAAACCATCTTTTCTTAATTTTCATAATCTCTTGAGTATTAAGAATTATAAACCTAAAACAATCTATTAGCAGTTTCTTATTACATATTCTTGACAAAATCACCGCAATTAAGCGATTTTGTTATCTGTTTGCAACAGAATTTGCCACAAAGATATTATAATGTTATCAATTATGCAAATTTAATTGCAATTTGTTTTATAATTCGCTTCATTTTATCAACAAATGCCATCGCATTGCCATTTTAGCCGGCTTTGTGGAGGCAAAAACTATGCGACAAGGAAAAATATTTAGACCAACGATTTAACTTTTCGGACAAAACAATGTCAAATAAGTGAAATTGCAAGAATGGTTAAATCACAAATAAATAACGACGCCCTGGTGGCAATGCTAAAAGACCCGGCTCAACGCGACCGTGCGTTCGGCATATTTATGAAACAATACGGAAGAAAACTGTATTGGCACATACGTCGCATTGTGGTTGACCACGACGATGCCGAAGATGCCATGCAAGAAACCGCAATTTGCATCTTCAACAACATTGGCAATTTCAACGAAAAAAGCGCATTGGGCACTTGGGTGTACCGCATAGCCACTAACGAGGCGTTGCGCATTTTGCGCCGGCAAACCCACATATTCCAAAGCGTCGACGCCCTTGGCGAAACGCTCGCCGAGAAACTTGAAAGCGAATCCGACCTCGATGCCAATTCGGTGGAGGTCGAATTTCAGAAGGCTGTGATGCAACTGCCCACGCAGCAGCGCATTGCATTCAATTTGCGATACTACGACGACCTCCCTTACGAGGAAATCGCTAAAATAACAGGCAAAAATGTGAATACTCTTAAAACCAACTATCATTTTGCCGTAAATAAAATTAAAAAGACTTTAACTGACAACGTGTTATGAAACAATTTGACGAAATAGGCAAACCGATGCCCTTCCGCGAAACCAACGAGCAAGTGGATGCGCTGCTGCAAAACATAACAGCATGCGCCATCGAACAGGCTCCTCAACGTCATCGCTCCGCTGTGGTGCGACGATTTGCTTTTGCCGCATCGGCGGCTGCCGTAGTGGCGCTGGTGGTTTCGGTGGCTATCCACGGCCTGAACTCAAAACCTTCGGCTTACGACATGGTGATGAGCAGCCAATCGGTGGCTGAAGTGCTCACCCAAATGCCCGACGACGAGGTGGAAAGCGAGGTTTACTACACCCAAAACGCCATCTCATTTTATTATTAAATATTTGAACGAAAAAAACGCTAACTCAAACCACAATGAATAAATATCTGCTTTTTACATTCATCGCACTCGTTTCGTTTGCTTTCGGCAATGCTTCTCAAGCCGAACCACGCAAACGCTCTTCCGAACAAAAAGAGCGGTTCTTCATGGCTAAGGTGAAGATGATTCAACAGGAACTCAAACTTACCGAGGAACAAACCAACGAGTTCACTCCCATCTATCGGAAATACAACGACGAGATGAGTGGAATTTTTGACAAAACACGTGCCGAAGAACAAAAATTGCTCAAAGCAGGCAACAAAAACGCCCAAAAGGTGGTGAACCTCAGAATCGATATGAAGATTGAAATTCTGGAAATGCAAAGACGCTACACCGAGAAGTTTGCTAAGGTGCTCACTCCCGAGCAACTGCTTCGTCTTGAAGACGCCGAACGGAAAATACAATTCCAAATCATGAAACGTCACAACCGCCGTGGCGAACGCAACAATGCAAAGCAACGCACCGATGGCGACAAATCCTTTGCTCAATGAAATTAAACTACTATTTATAATAACATCCTCTTTTAATTTCAAGATAGAAACCATGAAACGTATATTCACTCTATTAGTTTTAGTTGCCGTTGCCTTCTGCTCTCTAACAATCACGGCACAGCAACGTGGCGAACGTCGCCCTCTCACCCAAGAGCAAATTGAGCAGATGATGGCTCAACGCGCACAGATGATAAAAAAACAACTCAACCTCACTGCCGAACAAGAACCATTGTTCGACAAGGAGTTTACAAACTACAACAACATTGTGCTTGCCACTCGCACGCAACAATTCAAAAACCACATCGAAAAGCAAAACTCTTCCGACGAGGTGGTGGCAGCAATCAACGATGTTATCGACTATCAACTTGCTGAATTGGTGGCTAAGAAACAAATGATTAATCATTTAAAGGATGTGCTTACCCCTGAGCAACTCACCAAGTTGCACATGTTTACAAGCGGAATGGGAATGGGCATGCGCAACAACCCTGGCGACCAACAGCAAGAACGCAGAAGCAACACAAACAACACTCAACGCCGCACCCGCCAAAACAACGATTGGGGTTCGGGCTTCGATAACGACGACGACGACCAATAACAATTCGCCAAAAGCCATTTGTGTGTTGTAGGGGAAGGTGGGGAAATGTTTCAAAACCCCACCTAAATTCGGCGTCGTGTCCATTATGAAAGTAATATTGAACAAACGCCGGATTCACCGTCAAATTCACCTAATTATGCAATCCTGCATTTGAGGATAAAAGGCTCATACTCGAATGTGGGAAAACCTTAAGGTGCTCCGTTCAACCCGGAGGGCTTGGGTGAACTTTCCCAAAAGGAATACAGCAAACGCTTGCCACACTCAATGTGTATCGGTGAGGCTGCGAATGTGTAGATGAGTGGTTATAATGTTTCCCTCATCGTTGCCGTTTACCGTAATTGGCATTAGCCTACACCTACAGAATATCGTAAAAACAATAACAAATAAAAGAAATCAATGAAGAAGTGTTACATTCTTTTGGTCATGTCGCTTTTCACGCTGCTTACGGGAAAAGCACAGACCAATCAAACAGACCCACAGTTGGAAGCACAACTCTCTCAATGGGTTGACAAACAAACGTGGGTTGACCCGGTAACGGCAGTTCCCCAAGGTTGCCAATATGTGCTTTATCCCACCACCCAGCGTGGCAACGACACCGAAGGCAGTTTCATGATTTACCTACCTGACGGCTATGAGGAGTCGACCTGCCGTTATCCCGTAATTTACTACCTGCATGGCGGCAACGGCAACCAGCGTGAGGGACGATGGATGATTGAACGAATAGCCAAAGCCATCAGCGAGGGCAAGATGCAGCCCGTCATTGTGGTTTGTCCGCATGCTATGCCCATCGGCTGGTATCTGAACGGCCGCATGGAAGACCCGAAAGTAACGACGGGGCCGATTGAAGACGTGCTGATTAAAGACCTGATTCCTTATGTTGACAGCCACTACCGCACCATAGCATCTCGCGAGGGACGCGGCATTGAGGGGTTCTCGATGGGTGGATGCGGCACAATGCGGCTCGCTTTCAAATACCCGCAACTGTTCTGCGCTGCTTCGAGCGTGGCAGGCGCAGTTGTAGGATGGGACGAAGAACCGTTGCAACGAGCCTTAGAATGTACTTTCGGCGACGTGACAGACCCTGCCTCGCGTCAATTTTTCGAGGCTAACCAACCCGAAGTGTTTGCTAAACAGAATGTCGAAGCCATCCGAAATAGCGGTATGAAAGTGAGAATATTTGTGGGCACTAAGGACCGACTCTACGACGAGAACGGAAATCATATCATCCCACGCTTCCACGAATACTTGCAATCGCTCGGCATCAAGCACGGCTACGAGGTTATCCAGAACGTCGGACATAGTCCCTGGGAAATGTTCGGCGAGGGTCAGAAACCTTACGACGTAACATTCTGGGATGATGCCTTTGCACGTCTGAAAGTGGGTGCGAGCAAGGCGTCCATCACACCTACTCCCGACTGCTTTCCTGTGGAGGATTTTCATGGAGGAACCTATAAGACCATACACGACAGCCTTTATGCCCGGGCTATATATCTGGAGCAAGGTGCGACCCGCGTGCTGATGGTTGAACTTGACCAAAGTGATGCAGATGCAAGTTTAGTAGAAACCCTCAGCAGCCAAACGGGCATTGCCAAAGAAAACATCCTGCTCTGCGCCAGTCATACACACAGTGTTATCCGTTCGGAGAAAGCAAAAAGCATAGTGGAAAAGGGTGCCATCAACGCGGCGAAGCAAGCAATGGGCTGTGCCATTCCGGCTTACCCCGAATTTGGCAGGACGCAGACGTTCGTCGCTGTCAATAATGGCGAGGCAGCCTTAAAGAACGGTCAGGCGAATCACGAAGGTTATACCGACCGCACGCTCGACATCATCCGTTTCTCCGACATCGCGAAACGGCAACCGATAGCCCTTATCCTGAATTTCGCCTCTCACGCCGAGGTGATGTTTCGCAGCATGATTCGTCCGGGTGAATACGAGGTGTCTGCCGACTTGCCCGGTCGGGTATCCACCTTGTTGGAAGCATCGGAGAAAGGTGCTCCTGTGGTGCTTTCCACCAGTGGTGCCGAGGGTGACCAACTGACTATCTACACCTCTTGGCGACGCACAGAGAACTTGGGCACAATCGACTTGGGAGAAAAAGGCTACACACTGCTCGACCTGCTGGCACAGACCGTGGTGGATGCAGCACTGACGGAGATGCAGTCGATGAAGGCATTGCCGACAACCGCTCTCAGTTGTGCGCAAGGTCATGCAACTGTCCCCGGACAACGGATGAGGCGGAACCGCGAAACTGGTGAAGTGACTACACAGGCAACCGATGATGTAATGATACCGTTGGCAGCAATCCGGTTGTCCGACGATGTTGCCATCCAAGCCATTGGTGGAGATGTGGCAGCAGCCATAGGAACCCGCATCCGCGAGGCGTCGCCCGCAGCCCACACCATGCTTGTGACCATGATGGCAGGCAGCGTGGGTTACATCTTGACTGACGAGGCTTACCAACATCCCATTCACGGCGTGATGGGGTCGAAAATTAAGCCCGGCTATGCAGAACAGGCTATTATCAACGGTTTCAAAGAGATTATTAAATAGACATCAATATGAACATTAAGTCTTTACTTTTTGCAGTGGCTGCAATTTTCACGGCAAGCACATCAACAGCGCAAGCACAGGCTGACTACGAAGTGAAGTATCTCGACCTCGGACACCAATCGGCAGCACTCTACGAACCTTTGCAAAAGACGGAAAAAGCAAGCATCGGAATCGTGGTGATGCACTCCACCCAGAACTATATGAGTTTCATCGCCAATGGCGAACTTGCACAGCGCGGATACACGGTGATAGCCCTCGAAGCGCCGTCGGGAGAAATACAATCCGACAAATGGTTGGCAGAGAAAAAGGGCGTGGACTACCTGCACAGCCGCCAGGATATCAAAAAAGTAGTGCTGCTTGGGCACTCCGGTGGAGCAACCACCACCACTGCCTATCAGGCAATCGCCGAGCAGGGCAAAGACTTTCTCAAAGGCAAACTCTATAACGACTATCCTGAAAACATTGCCAATCTACCAAAGGCCGACGGCGTGATACTGCTTGATGCCAACTACGGCAACGGCGTGATGACTCTGCTCAGCCTCGACCCTAACGTGACTGACGAAACAACCGGCATGAATGTTTCACAAACACTCGACCTCGCCGCCCCAGCCAATGGTTATAGTCCCGACGGCTCGAAATATCCGGCTGAGTTTGTTAAAACCTACATCCAGGCGCAGGCTGCCCGGCTGAACCGATTGACCGACGCTGCTCGCGAGCGGCTTTCGCTCATCAAGGCAGGAAAAGGACGTTTTTCCGACGACGAACCATTCTTGGTTCCCGGCGGAGCGCAACCCAGGTTCAACAACCGACTTGTGCCACAAGACATCAGTTTGCTGAGCCATACAAAATGTGCATGGCCGTTGCTTCATGCCGACGGCTCGATAACAACCGAGGTGGTGCATTGTCTACGCGCTCCGATGGGATTTCGCTCCGGCACCGACCGACTGGGCAACTCAATCGAAACTACCGTAAAAGGCTTCCTAAGCGGATTTTCGCTGTCCACAAACAGCCAACTGATGATTTACGAAGACCGCATAGAAGGCATCGACTGGGCATCGAATATCAATAACGGCATCGGAAATGCTGCCGGCATCACTGTTCCTCTGCTCTGCATGGGCATGACGGGGAGTTATGAGTATCTGGCTGCCGAATGGATTTACAACG
>JBJEKD010000007.1:0-13908 GCA_051878455.1 Muribaculaceae bacterium | reverse complement strand
CGGAAAATATTTTGCGGCAATAAACGCCGAGAAAAAGCCATACCAACTTTCGGCATGCGAGGTGGGCTTCTGATGATAGCGCAAGGCTCCTTTGCGGGCCTGTTCAAGAGTCCATCGCCACGAAGCGTGCCCCGACAGCACACCTTCAGCCTGATAGTCGCCATCGGTCACAGTGACCGTGTAAAGTCCGGTTTGAGGCAGTTGGCATTTCACTTCCCACACGCCTTTGCTGCCCATTTTGGCATCATGGGCAATGGTTTTGTGGTTGCTATCGGTGATTGAGATGTGAGCATCGACCGACGCCAACACCTGAAACGAAGCGGTCTCGCCGGCAACGTAGGTGGTCTGTGCGAATTTTATGAACGGAACAGGCACCACGGTATGCAATTTCGCCTCGAGTTGAGCAGTCGATTCAACGGGCACAAACACAATGGTCCAACTCAGGCTCTCGCCCTGAGGCAAGCACCACAGATGCTGCGGATTGTGCTCGGGCAACGGCAACGCATTCACCAAATCGAGGTTAAGCGACTCAATGCGGTGCCCCATAAACCAATATGGCGCAGGGTCTTGATAGCCTAGATTATAATCGACGCTCCACGAGGCAATGGCATTTGCCGACACTATGCCCAGCACCTGCCCACCGGGTGTTTGCATATAACCATAGAAATGGGTGCGCTCGTTGCGCATCAACGTGGGGAAATATTTGCCAAACCATTCGGGGTATTTATCCATATAGGTGTCAATGCCCAGTCGCAAACCCGCTTTGGTGGGCTGAAAAGGCACGTTGCCACGGTTGGTGAGCGTCACTTTCAGGGCAGGCTGCGAGTGGCTTTCGCCATAAGTGAGCCGGCACTCCACCCCGTCGATGGTGCTGCGATACGACAAATAGCCGTCGGGTGCCCAACGCCCCACAGTTTTGGCTCCGGCTTGCTCGACGTAAAACGACGGCCCGGCATTATCGGCTTTAGCAAAAAACGGCACCGTGTCAGTGTGCGTGCCGTGGGCGAACACTATATGTTTCAAACAGCCATTGGAGTCAACACCGCCTTTCCATGTTTTGCCTTTCCACACCATTGATTCTCCCATAGCACAGAAGCACAAGATTGTCGCAGAAAGCAGGCTGATACTTAATCGTTTAGTTGTCATATATTCGTCGTATGTGGGTTAATTGAGTTTTTAGTTATAAATATAGCAATTTTTCAATCTTATTCGGCAAGTTGTGGGGGTGAAAAGGTGAGATTATTCCACAAAGGAAAGTCGGCCTAAAATTATGATGCGCGGGCTGCGCGACAGTTGCCCGGGGTTGGTGCCGGGCGCTCCTTCGGGCACCGTCTTGCCGGCTCGGCGGTAATACTTGGTCCAATAGGGCAAAATTTCGCCGTCGGGTGTATGGAACGACATTGGGATGGTTTCAAAAACAGGGTTCCCCACAATGTCGACAAAGGTTTTCTGCACCAATTCGCTGCAATAGATTGCGCTGTCCGACGGTTCAAAATAGAAGTCATAGGGCTTGCCCACATGCTGCAAAGCATCGTCGATGCTCTGCGCAATGTCGAGTCCGCCGTTTACGCGGCCAACAAGTATGGTTTCTTGTTTCTGCAGAGCACGCACCCGGCTGCTGTCGATGGGCATTACCACCACGCCACGGTGTATCGCCTCGATAGTGGTGATGCACGAATCGATGCGATGAATAATTGCCACATGGTCGATAGGCACATTGTTGATTCCCTCGGTGACTTGTGTAATGGCGTTGCTGCGCTCTGGCGCAAAAAACAGCAAGTCGCCGCTGCGCAAATCACAAAGCGTGCATTGCGCAAGAGTGTGGGAATGTGTTGCGAATAAACAGCATACAATGGTGAGAATATGTGTCAGAATGAATCGCATAATACTTTTTCGTCAAAATACAATTATTTGTTTTGCTACTGCAAGTTTACGTTTTTTTCGGCAATCGGCAAAATAAAATACATCTAACACATACATCATGTGAAATCAGTCGGCATTATCAATTCTATTCACTAATTCTTTTGGACTCATTATGTTCATTTTTGAAAAAGCGAACCATTTTTTGCCTAAATCTTTTATTGATGCTCCAATATGGTAAACATCATTATCAATACATAAAAATCGGTCGTGAGAGTGTTTAAACACCTTTACCTCAACCATTGGATATTGGCTATTATGGCGATTAATGTCGAGTTGTAGTTGGTTGCCGATTTTTTGAGTGTAGATTGTTGCCGAAACATTGGCTTTGCGTTTATCAAGAAGCGTAAGAACCGTATCATCAACATAATTGTCAATTAGTATTATGCTAAAGACCGCACTTTTTATTAGGTTTGAAACAAATAGATATGCGTCGTAGATTTGTCCTTCAAAAAAGATGCCTTGTTTGGGTTTGGAACCACCCTCATCCAATCGTCGGAATAATTCATCAATTCGTTTGTCGGAGTCGGTTTGATGATGCATCATTTCTAATTGATGATACTCCAGCGTTTCTAATCGTGAAAAAATTGCTGCATTGGTTGTCATAAATCGACGCATTGCCACAAATGCACGCATAATTCTTATGTTGACGTCAATTGCTGTTTAAGAGCGCAGAATACCGCTTAACATGGCAACACCTTGCTCGGTAAAAGCGTAGGGCAATTTGCGGACACCTCCCCAACTTGATGTCGCAAATTGCGACTTCAATTTGTCAAACTCTTCTTTTGTGAGTTGAAACATAAAATCTTTTGGGAAGCGGTCGATGTTACGTTTAACTTGCTCGTTAAGCCGCTTTGTTTCCACTCCGTACAGTTCTGCCAAGTCGCGGTCCAACATCACTTGATATTCTCGTATTTCTATAATATAACTCTCTAATGGCTTTTCTTTTATCCAACTTTTGCAATTTGTTGGTAATTGGTCATTGTCAGTGTTGTTGTCAGTAGTCATATTAAACAATTTTTTTGTTTTGCTACTGCAAGTTTACGTTTTTTTCGGCAATCGGCAAAATAAAAACCCTGATGCTGTTGTGCCAAGCGATAAAATACCATAGGTGTGCTATTTGGCGTGTGGGGAATAATGTGTAATTTTGCACGGCGATTGGGCACGTAATGCGGCAGTTTGTTCGGCTTTGCCCATTTTCGCTGTACAATATTGAATAATTCTACAAAGATGACTAACGAGCAACGAAATATAGGTATGCGCACTCTGCGTGAACAAATGAGCAAGCGCATTGTGCTGCTTGACGGCGGATTGGGCACAATGATTCAGGCGCAGCATTTGCAGGAGAAGGATTTTCATTACGAACCATTGACGGGCGCTGATGCCGAGATGACGGGGTGCAACGACATCTTGCCGTTGTCGCGTCGCGACGTGATTGCCTCTATTCACCGCGCTTATCTTGAAGCCGGCGCCGACATTGTTGAAACTGATTCGTTTAATTGTAATCGTCTTTCGCTTGCCGACTACGAACTTCAGGAGCATGCCTATCGCTTGTCGGTGGCTGCTGCCGAGGTGGCGCGCCAAGAGGTTGACCGTTGGATGAACGAGCATCCTGGCGACAGGCGTTGGGTGGCAGGTAGCATAGGCCCGTCGAACCGCAGCCTGTCGATGTCGCCCGATGTGAACGACCCTGCCGCCCGCAGTGTCGATTGGGACGAGTTCTGCAATGCCTATCGCGACCAGATTGCCGGATTGATTGACGGCGGCGTCGATTTGCTCATTGTGGAAACAAATTTCGATTTGCTCAATCTGAAAGCCATATTATGGACCATCGAACAGGTTAAAGCCGAAAAACAAGCCGATATTGCCACAGTGATTTCGGTGACGCTCACCGAAAGCGGACGTATGCTTAGCGGTCACACTTTGGAGGCTATGTTGGCTTGCATTGCCCACTTCGACGCGTTTGCTGTGGGGCTGAACTGCGGTTTTGGTGCCGAGGGTATGCAGCGTTGGGCACAAGAGTTTGCTGGACTCACTTCGCTGCCGATTTGCATCTATCCGAATGCCGGCTTGCCTAACAGTATGGGCTGTTACGACGAAACTCCCGAGAAAATGACGGCTGACGTAAGGCCGATGCTCGAAGCCGGCTTGGTTAATATTCTTGGCGGATGCTGTGGCACCACGCCAAACCACATCGAGGCTCTAAAGGCTTTGGCTGATGAATACAGCCCGCATGTGGCGAAAGCCACGGTGCCGCGACTGACTGTTGCCGGACTTGAACCGCTCAATGTGACTGCCGAAACAAATTTTGTGAACGTGGGTGAGCGATGCAATGTGGCAGGCAGCAAGAAATTCCTTGATTTGATTAAAGCCAAGGCTTACGACGAGGCAGTGCATATTGCGCGCACTCAGGTGGAAAGCGGTGCTCAGGTGGTGGATGTGAACATGGATGCTCCGCTCATCGACGCCCGTGCCGAGATGTGCCATTTCCTGCGTTTGCTTGCATCGGAGCCCGACGTGGCGCGTGTGCCGGTGATGATTGATTCATCGGATTGGAACGTGATAGCCGATGCGCTCAAGCAGGTGCCGGGCAAGAGCATTGTGAATAGCATCAGCCTGAAAAACGGTGAAGATGAATTTGTGGAACATGCCCGATACATCAAACAGATGGGTGCTGCCGTGGTGGTTATGGCGTTCGACGAAAACGGTCAAGCCGACACGTTCGACCGTAAAACAGCCGTGTGCCGCCGTGCCTACGACATTCTCACTTCACCTCGTGTGAATTTTAATCCTCAAGATATTATTTTCGACCCTAATATACTCACCATTGCCACCGGCATCAAGGAGCATGAGCGTTACGGACTGGATTTCATCCTTGCCGTGGAGTGGATAAAACAGAACCTGCCGGGAGTGAAGGTGAGTGGCGGCGTGAGCAACCTGTCGTTTGCTTTCCGTGGCAATAACTATGTGCGCCAAGCCATGCACTCGGTGTTTCTCTATCATGCCATCTCGCGAGGCATGGACATGGCAATAGTGAATGCCGGAAGCATATTGCCTTACGATGATGTGCCAGCCGACCTTCGCTCAGCCATCGAGGACGTGCTGTTTTGCCGTCAGGCTGATGCCACCGAGGTGCTTGTGAATATGGCAAGCACGCTCGTCGGACGCAAAGTGTCGGAGCAGGCTGCTAATGCCGTAGCCGATGCCGACATCGATGCTGTGACGCGTCTTGCACGAATGGTGGAGCGGGGCATAACCGACGGAATTGCCGATGTGCTTGCTCAAGCCCATGAAATGCTGGGCAGTGCCATTGCTGTTATCGACGGACCTTTGATGTCCGGCATCAATCGTGTAGGGCAGTTGTTTGGCGAAGGAAAAATGTTTCTGCCTCAGGTGGTCAAGAGTGCCCGCACCATGAAGGTGGCTGTGGAATGGCTTAATCCGCACATCGAGGCTGAACAGCAAACATCTGGCGCGCACAATGCCGGCAAGGTGGTGATTGCCACTGTGAAAGGCGACGTGCACGACATTGGCAAAAACATTGTTTCCGTGGTGCTTCGGTGCAACGGTTACGAGGTGATTGACTTGGGCGTGATGGTGCCTGGAGAGGAGATTGTGGAACAAGCAAAGACGTTTAATGCCGACATTGTGGCTTTGAGCGGACTCATCACGCCGTCGCTTGAGGAAATGCGCCGTGTGGCTGCTTTGATGCGCCGTGAAGGGCTGACTATGCCTTTAATGGTGGGTGGTGCAACCACCAGCGACGAGCACACCGCTGTGGTGATTGCCCCGGAATATGGTGGCATAGTGGCACATACTTCCGATGCCGCTTCGGCGGCGGCAACCATGCAGCGCATTCTTGCCGACGCGCCTGCTTTCATGAAGAATTTGCGTGAGCGGCAGCAGCAGTTGCGTGAGCGCTACGAACAAGGCAAGGACCTCTATACGCTTGCCGAAGCCCGGGCACGCAAAACAAGGTTGCAATATAACCCTGTGAAGCCGGCGCAAATGGGACTTGGAAGTATGTCAATCACAGTGGCTGAAGCACGCCGACTCATCAACTGGCGCGCTTTCTTTGCGGCTTGGGGGCTTGATGCTGCTTATGCCGACATCGCCGACATTCACGGTTGCGACTGTTGTCGCGCAGCATGGCTGGCTGCCAAACCGCAGGCTGAAACCGCTAAGGCTGCCGAGGCTATGCAACTATTCAAGGATGCCAATCGTGCCCTTGACAAATTTGAGCATCACCACAATCACAGTTTGCGGGCAATATACGGACTTTGGGAGGCTAATTCCGATGGCGACGACATCGTGATTGACCATCGTGTGCGTCTTGCCACCATGCGTCAGCAGCAACGCTCGTTTGGCGAACACACTTTGTCGCTAAGCGACTTCATCGCACCTGCCGATAGTGGCGTTCAGGACTATATCGGCACATTTGCCGCCTCTGCAGGCGCAGAACTGGCGGCAGCGATTGCCGAAGCAAAAGCCGCTGGCGATGATTTTAAGGTGATACTCTATCAGACACTCTGCGACCGTCTTGCCGAGGCAACCACCGAGATTTTACATTCGCGTCTGCGCAATGTGGTGTGGGCTTATACATTCGACAGCGCCGAACTCGACAACCCCAAAAACCTGCTTAGGCACTACTATAAAGGCATTCGCCCTGCTGTGGGTTTCCCATCGTTGCCCGACCAAAAAAAGATTTTCCTAATCGACCGCTTGATGCCGCTGTCGCAAGCAGAAATCACACTGACCGAAAACGGTGCCATGAGTCCTGCTGCCAGCACCTGCGGACTGGTGATAGCCCATCCCGACAGCCTTTATTTCAACCTCGGCACAATAGGCGACGACCAACGCTCCGACTACACCCGCCGCAGTGAAAGTGCCGAAGGCAACTGATTGCCTTCCCAGTTGGCATCGCCATCCGGCATGTCATGCTGTTAGTCTCGCCATCAGGAATATTTCGCTTGTCGGCACCACCATCCACTTTGCCCCAATTCCACAAACGGCATTAAACCCAAGCGGAATAAGTATATAATATATGGGCTGTGTCTAGATTCATTATTGAAACTGGCACAGCCCTATTTAATAATATTTATTACCGTAGAATTATTATTGATGTTTATCTGTTCTAAAATGCAAAGACATTTCTTACCTAACGACTATTTTGAGCTTAGTGCCTTTGATCAGAACATCTGAACTCAGTTGATTCCACTTGATTATATCTGCGATTTTTACATTATAACTAGATGCAATCCGAGGAAGTGTATCACCCTCTTTAACTTCATGGAAGAACATCATACTGTCGCCTGCTTGTTCCTTGACAGAAGAAATATCCGTGTCTTTTACATCTGCCTCGTAAATTGGGGTTCCTTCAACTACATAGCTACTTTGTCCGTATAGAAGTGCCGACCAACCTTTGCTTTTAACTACGCCGTCAGCCAATCCAATTGCTCCAGGATATTTTTCAATTGCTCGGTCAATTGCTTCTTTCATGTTTGGCGAACCAATAGGGATGAACAAGATAATGTGTGATCTGTCGACGCCTTTAACTCGTTGATTAGCCTTTTGAAGTGAAGCTACTTCTTTTCCAAGAGGCACATTTTTAGTCGAAATAACTGTAAAATCGGTTAGTCTGTGGGTACAGCTACTCATTCCTGCAAGTAGAACAATTACTACTAATAAAAATGATAATTTTTTCATAAAATTATAATTTGGCCCGTGTGCCCTCAGATACAGGCGGTTAACTATATATAAAAAGCGTGAGAGCCATACTTGTTGCTCATCCTGCTATCAGAGGCTCTGGTATTGCCCATCTCAGTAGAATGAGCAAACTTGCAGAAGCCTCACGCATAATAGATATACGCCACTTGCCAACGCTCACGCGTTAGCATACAGCGGAATATACATATTCGCATCACGACATCTACCGTTTGCTACATATCTTGACTGAGATTGAAATTTACCAGATTTCTGATAGCCAAGAAAGAACGTCGAGTAAACGCTTTTTGTTATTGTCAATGGCATTAGACAATGCCTATAATAGACCCACCCACATCGCCCATGATTTGTCATTGGCATTAGACAATGCCTAGCCAGAGACTTCTGCGTATAGGTTTGTGGACAAAATTAATAATTATTTTTAATTAAGCAAAATAAATATACAAGTTCTGAAATAATGTTTATAAGGAATTGTTGACAAATACTTTATAAGAACCGTTTATATGTGTGTATCTGGTACAATGTCCTCAGAAATTGTACTAAAATACCTTTTTCAGTGAAAATAACACCATTATTCCGAAATATTGATGTGGTCAGTATAGAAGTACCGACCAAATCGTAGAGGGATTTTTTTTAGAAGTGCGGTCACATATTTGGTAGCCAGATTATTTACGAGGAGTTGAAGGGTGTGTCGTGGTTGCTAATCGTGTGGTGACGATAGAGGCGAATCAGTCGGATAAGTCGTTGAGGTCGTATTGTTCAAAGTAGTTTAAGTCGCGCAGGGAATTGATGCGGGCACGCCCACGAGCACGCTTGCCCAAAAATTCTTCATACGATTTCACAGCGTAGTGATTGATTCTGATTACATCTTGTTGCGGCTTGCGGTCGCCAAAATGTGTCTTTATCACGTTGCCATCGGGGTCTACCGGCTTGCCGGAGATGCGTGCCGCTTCGTGGCATCCAATCATGGTGCACACTTTGCGCGGGTCGGCAATGCTTTTAACATGTGTGTTCAGTTTATGTTCGGGCTGCGAATGGCGGTGGAACCGTTGCATCACGCCGCCTTCGGTCTTTTTCTTTTCGCCCGAACTGCCATATACGAGCCAGTTGATTTCAACCACGGCATAATCTTCCATGCGATGCAGAAACTCGGGTATTGAGCAATCTTTTATCGGCACAATGAATTCGTCGAGGTCAATCACCGCAATCCACCGCGCTTCCAGCCTATGCCGCTCGAAGCAATCGTCGTAGGCGGCAAGTTGCCGTTTTCTCCCGGGGAAAAACGTATAGTCCACTATTCCTTTGTCGATGTATGGTTGAAGCACTTCGCGTGTTCCGTCGGTGCTTTCGTTGTCGTAGATGTAGAATTTCTCCACTCCTTGTTTCAAATGCCACTCTATCCATTCGGCAAAATAGGGCCCTTCATTCTTGGCAATGGCACACACTGCCAGATAGTGTTGCGGCGCCTCTTGCGTGTGGCGCATTTGCCAACGCAACCGCAATGCCTTCAACACCCCGTAACGCAGCAGCCCGCGCCACCGATTTCGTGCCATTTTGCAAGGAATGACTCCTGCTATGATTTCTGCAAGAACTTTATTCATAAAAACAAGTTTGGTTGAGTAAAGACTCAGCCGAGACACTTTCGTCAGGGCTATTACACGGCAAAGGTAATAATTAAAACCGAGATACTAAAACCGCGACGTTGCTGCACTTGCTCGAAATGAGCCGTTTGAAAGGGTGGCATTTCCACAAGTAACCTGCCGATTTTGTCCTTTATGCTTTCCACAAGCCCCGTCGTGGCAAATTTATCGGCACAACATGGGCTTTCTTTTAATATTATTTGATATATTTGCAGCAGAATTGTGGATGTCCGCCTATGCCTCAACGGGCATAGACAGGTGAACAACACATCTGACAAGATGCTTATGAGCGAAAACAACAACAAAGAATCAAACTGCATGAATAGCGAGACAGAACGTTTGCCGATGAGTTTTTTTCGGCAGCCGGGCTATTATGCTCTTGCCTTGCTGATAAATGTGCTGTCGCGTATTCCGTTTTGTGTGCTTTATGTGCTGTCGGACATCATCTATTTTCCGCTCTATTATGTGGGGCGCTATCGTCGAAAGGTGGTGCGCAAAAATCTTGTGGAATCGTTCCCCGACAAAAGCCTCCGCGAACTTGTGGCGATAGAGAAAAAGTTCTATCACAGTTTCATCGACATTGCGCTGGAGAGTTGCAAGATGATGACCATAAGTTACGATGACATCCGCCGGCATATTCGTTTTGAAAATGTTGAATTGGCAAATGCCATGCTGCGCGAAGGCAAGAATGTAGGCCTGTTTATGGGACACTTTGGCAACTGGGAGTGGGTGGCATCGCTTGCGCTGTGGCTGTGGGACGGTGCGTTGGCATCACAAATCTATCACCGGCTGCGCAACCATTCGATGGACCGCCTCATGAAGCAGATGCGCGAACGCTTTGGCAGCGTGTGCGTGGAGATGCGCGACACGGTGCGCTTTGTGCGCGAGGGGCTCAACGACGAGCGGCCTTACATCATAGGATTCATTGCCGACCAATCGCCCAAGTTTCGCGAATCAAAGTATTTTGTACCGTTCCTCAACCACGACACACCGGTGCTCACTGGCTCGGAAAAGGTGGTTAAACGCTATGGCTATCAGGCTGTGTTTTTGGGAGTGCGTCGCGTGCGTCGCGGCTACTACGAGTGCACCATATCTTCGCTGCACCCCAATGCGCCGGAGTTGCCCGATTTTGAGTTGACAAGGCTCTACTTCCAGAAGTTGGAGGAGGAAATAACGCAGCGCCCTGAACTTTATCTATGGACACATAATCGCTTTAAACACGCACGAAATTAAAAAACGTTTTTCTAAATAATATGGATATTGATTTTGTAATCACCTGGGTTGACATGAACGACCCGAAATGGCAGCAAGAATTCTATAAATATTGTAATAACAAGAATAACACAAAAAATGGAGTATCGAAAGCGCGTTTTAGAGATAATGGTTTCCTGAAATATTGGTTCCGTGGAGTGGAAAAATTTGCTCCATGGGTGAGAAAAATACATTTCATTACCACCGGGCAAACTCCCGAGTGGCTCGACGTGAACAACCCGAAGATTCATTTGGTTCGTCATGAGGATTTCATCCCTGCGCAGTTTCTGCCCACATTCAATTCGGTGGTGATTGAGCGTTATCTTCACAAAATTGACGGGTTGAGCGAGCATTTCGTGTATTTCAACGATGATTTCTATATAATCAACCATCTCAGCCCCGAACGATTTTTCCGTGGCGGGTTGCCGTGCGACATCGCTGTGTTCGACTACAATCCCTCGTGGTCGCAATGGTATATCCGCATCAAAAACAATATCCGCATAATCAACGCCAATTTCAATAAACGTGAGGTGATGAAGCAGTGGCACGACAAGTGGTTCAACAAGTGCTACGGCATGAAAGCCCGTTGGAACTACATATTGAAATATTATGACAAATTCATCACGTTGCGCGTGCCGCACAATGCACAGCCTTATTTGAAGTCGACATTCGATGAGGTGTGGGCTGCTGCCGGCGATGAACTCACCGCCACTTCGGTGAACAAGTTCCGCGCCTTGAACGACTATACCCCCGAATTGTTTCGCACTTGGCAGATATGCCGCGGCAACTTCGAGCCGTATAACACCTACGCCGACACCAAGATGTTCCCGCTGATGGTGCGTCCCAAGCAAGCCGAAAGGTCGATTCGCAGTCAGGTTTACACCCTTGTCTGCCTCAACGATAATGTGCATATTCGCAACTACGATGTGGTTATGGGCAATTTGAGAGATGCTTTCCAAAGCATTTTGCCCGAGAAATCGAGTTTTGAAGTCTGAGGCGCAGCCAAACATTAATTCGCCACGTTATATAAATAATATTACACTCAATCCCCAATGGCAACCGCAACAACACATAATCAGCAGGTGGTGGTGACAATGACATCGTTCCCGCCAGCCATAACGTATGCAACCAAAGCCATACGCTCGCTGCTCAAAGGGTCGGTGCTCCCCGACAAACTGATTCTTTACCTAACCTACGCACAGTTTGCCGATGGCGAAATACCTGAGGATTTGACGCAACTTGCCCAAGACAACCCGATTTTTGAAATACGCAACTACGACCCCGACATTCGCTCTTATCGCAAACTCATACCTGCGTTAACCGATTTCCCCGATGCCATCATAGTGACGGTTGACGACGATGTGTACTATCACAGGCACATGCTGCGCGACTTGCTGAACATGCACTCGCAACTGCCTCACGCGGTGTTGGCTCACCGAGCCAAGCGTATAAGTCTGGGCAAACCATATCGCAAGTGGAAGAAATTCCGCTGGTATGATTTTGTGTTCAAGAAGATTCATGTGGGCTATGTAAATATGCAGACCGGTGTTGGCGGCGTGCTCTATCCGCCTCATTCGCTTCGCGCCGATATGATGGACATCAACCTGTTCACTGCCATTGCACCGAGTTGCGACGACATTTGGTTCTGGGCGGCTGCTGCGCTAAACGGCTATCCTGTGGTGCCTATGCCATTCGGCAGAAACAAGCCTCGCGGACTGCACAAACCCAAAAGCCTGTCGCTGAAAACCGTCAACTTCAAGGGCGGTGTCGACCGCAACACTGCCGCGCTGAACGCAATCATCGAGCATTATCCCGAGATTGCCAATCTGCTCAATAACGAATAACTCCCGTCACGCTTCCTCGAAGGCTTCTCACCCTTGCGCTGCGATGCCATTCGGCAACCCCAAAATTCATTAACTACTATATGATTATATATAACACCACATATCATGTGGCAGATGCCGTAAAAGAAGATTTCATAGCTTGGCTGCGCAGCGAGTATGTGCCTCGTGCCACAGCCGAGCGTCTGCTGTTGGTGCCGCAACTCACTCGCATTGTTGGCAGCGAGCGCGATGGATGCACAAGTTTCGCTTTGCAATTTCGTGCCATGTCGGTGAATTCGCTCGAAATATGGCAGCACACCACTGGCAACCAACTTGCAAAGGACCTCACACGCCGTTTTGGTAACAATGTGGTGGGCTTTGCCACTTTGATGGAGAAAATTGATGTATAACCTATTTATATAACTGGGCGGAATGGCAACTGACAATAGCGCAACAGACGCGACAGTAGACAAGCGCGTGAGCGAGTATAATCGCGTGATAATAGGCATCGACCCTGGCACAAATGTGATGGGTTACGGCATTCTCGGCATCAATGGCAAAAATCCGAAATTGGTGGCGATGGGAGTGATTAAACTCAACAAGTTCGACGACCACTATATGCGTTTGCGTCGCATCTATGAGCGCGTGAGCGGATTGGTGAAGCAATATTTGCCCGATGAAATGGCTATAGAAGCACCCTTTTTTGGCAAAAACGTGCAATCGATGCTCAAACTCGGCAGGGCACAAGGCGTGGCAATGGCAGCAGCACTCAATCGCGACATCCCCATTGTGGAATATGAGCCGAGGAAAATAAAGATGGCAATCACGGGCAATGGCGCCGCCTCGAAGGAGCAGGTGGCAGAAATGCTGCGCCGCATACTCGACATCGACAAAGCCGACATGCCCGATTTTCTCGACGCCACCGATGCACTTGCTGCCGCTTTGTGTCATTTCTACGAATCGGGCAAGCCTGTTGTGGCAAAAGGTGCTCGCTCGTGGGCGGAATATATCGCCAAAAATCCAGGCAAAGTGAAAAAATGAGCGAATTTTCCGCACAGTGAGGATGATTTTTTTAACCTCGAAATAGCGCGGTTTGGGATGTTTGTAGAGCCGTTTTGCAAAATCTTTACCGTTTTGCAATATAAAAATTTGCAAAAATATTAGGTGCGAATAGTAAAAAAATACTAATTTTGTGCCCGAAATAATGAACATGCAAGAAAAATTCTTGTGGTGTAGTTATGGTAAAAGAGATGAAATTTGCTCAAAATAAAGGATTTGGCTTATCGCATGCGTTTCGATACGCATGGGCAAGCAGTGTGTCCTCAAATGAGCGAGAAATATGAAGTCACATAAATTCCATAAAAATTGTTGGGAATATGTGGCTTTGTTTTTTTGAACCACGAGGTGCAGTTTATGCTGAAGTAAGATAGATTATTTTAGTGTGAAAGGCGTTTCGGAAACGTGAGATAGACTATTTAGTCGCATATAATTTTCAAAAACAAACATAGTATTATTAATTTAAACTCAATTTATGGTAAAGAAAATTAAGT
>JBJEKD010000006.1:0-15233 GCA_051878455.1 Muribaculaceae bacterium | reverse complement strand
CCTCTTTCGCATTGCTAAGCTTTACGCCTACCCACACTAAATAACTACTGAGCCAAAATATCCGTTGCCCCCGATGGGTTTACACAAAAAAGAATGAGCAACCCGGACCGAAGTCCTTATGTTGCTCATCTCCTCTCTCCACTGCGGTGCGGACGAGACTCGAACTCGCGACCCCATGCGTGACAGGCATGTATTCTAACCTGCTGAACTACCGCACCAGTGTTTTGTTTGCATCGATGTTTCCCGATTGCGAGTGCAAAGTTACGAACATTTTTTAATTCTGCAAACTTTTACGGCAAAAAAATGTGCTTTTCTTGTTTCTTTTATTATCAAATGCGCTATATGTGGCAATAAAGTGGCTAAATATGACAGTTGATGTGCCCCAAAAAGCATCGTGCATCGCTGTACACAAAATAAATAATGTGCCATTAAATGTTGCGGCATTTAATGGCACATTGTGCACATAGTGTGTTATAAAAATTTGTATTACGTTTTGTGTCGCTTCAAAGTTGGTCTTGCGCAGTGATTAACTCGTGCAGGGCAGTGAAAGTAAAATAGGCAGTAGCACCCACCATGAAGATGAAAATGTAGATGTCGCCCTTGGTCACAACTTCAAGATTGATTTGAGTTACGTAAGCAACCCAACTAATCACCATGAGCAGGATGCAAATAGCATATCCAATGGCTTTGACCCAGCGATGTGCGGTGCTGTGTTTGTAGGGCAGACGGTTCATCACCTTGCGAGTGAACCAGGGGTTCTCGCTTGGCTCAGGGGTGTTAGCCTTAAGCAGTTCAGCAAATTGTATGTCTTCGTCGGTTCGTTTCATAATTCTTGGTGTAAAGTTAATGCTTTTTTATTAATTGTCAAAACAAAACCCTTAGTTTGGGTCAGGATTGCGGTCGGAGCACCTTCGCCATTTTTGCTTTTCCGCGCGATATGTGCGATTTGATGGTGCCTTCGGCAAGTCCGGTGATTTCTTCAATTTTCTTGATTGGCAGGTCTTGAATGAAGAACAGGGTGATTACGGTGCGTTCGGTTTCCGACAGCGATTGCATTGCGGTGTACACATCCATTCTGGCTTCGTTGGCTTCCTCGTCGCGCGAGAGTTCGTCGGGCACGTTGTAGCCTTCTTCCTCGCGTTCTTCGCGCATCTTGCGTGTGTAGGAATAAAACTCGTTATATGCAATGCGCAGCAGCCAGGTTTTAAATTTCGACAGACCTTTAAAGGAACGAATGTTGGTGTACACTTTAATGAATGTTTCTTGGGCGAGGTCGTCGCTTAGGGCGTAGTCGCCGGCGGTGAGGCTGAGGAAAAAGTTCCGCACGGTGGATTGATAGGCGTCTACCAGCCGGGCAAAGGCTCGGCGGTTGTCGCTCAACGCAACCTGCGAAATAAGTTTCAATTCTTCAACTCTCGATAACATTGTTTCCTTTTCTTGAGGGACTGTGATAAAAATGTTTGCTGTATAAAAAAACTCTGTCGGTGCCGATTGGCAAATGCCGGGGCGGATGGCTGTGGCGTCAGTCCGCCCGCGGCGTTATATTTTGCTTATTGTTGTTGTCCGCCGAATGGTGGAGGTGTTACTTCGCCTGACGGTTGTGCAGGTTGCTTGGCAGCGGGTTGTTCCATCGGTTGACCAGTCGCAGGCTCTTGCGAAGCGTAAGGGTTTATGCCTTGTTGCATCTGATAGCGCTCGTATTCGATGCGGCTGCGTTGCTTGAAGAATTCGCCTACCAGTTTAATTGCACCTATAATTAATGGTATTGCCGACAGGGCTACTAATGGGTCGGCTCCGCAGGTTCCCCAGAATAACATGAGGCAAATACCTACTCCTGCCCAAATGGCGCCGCTTTTAAAGCCTTGAATGTTGTATTGTCCTGGTAAGGTGTGGGCATTGCCGATAGGGCGACCATAAGCAAAGCCTTGTGGAACATTCATTTGCTGATAAGGTGCTTGGTTGGCTTCCGGTTGCTGCGGCTGGTTGATGATGATTGGTTGTGGGGATGCCGGCTGCTGAAAGTTGCTTGGATACATTCCTGCCACCGACGAAGGCAACTCGTAGTTGTTCTCGATAGCCTTTTCAATCATACGGTATTTTGCGCGACGGTGCAGATAGAAGAACGTCAGGCACAGGAAGATGATGAAAACTATTGAGCCGAACACAATCAGTGTGATAAGCATCTCGGTTTGCTGAATGTTGCGCTGCTCGCGATTAGCAAGGTATCGGTATTTGTTGCTGTCGGTTCTCGAGGAGTTTTCGTTGCCATTATAGTTTCCGTCTCCTGGAATATTTGCAATCACGGTGTCGCTGAGTGCCGATTTCACATTGTTAATCACGGCTTTTACGTTAGGCGCGATTAGGGTGTCGTTGCCGTCCACAATCATTACGCTGTCGCCTTTCATGCTGATGCTTGTGCGTGCAGCAGAGGTGTTGATGCTTGATGCTAATGTTGCTATTGCTATCAAAGCCAGAATGAATATTTTTTTCATAATTTTAAATTGTTGTTTTTTGGATGTATGTAAATGTTTATTTTCTCAATTTTTCTGCCGAACCGGGGCGGGTTTTCGTGCCCGATTCGTTGGTTAGACGCAGCGACCGTTGCAAAAGGTTGCAACTATGTGAGAAAAAATTTCAAAAAAATTCTGTTTCGGGATAAAATAGCATTTTTCGGGTTCATTTTGTGAGGTCGATTTTCATTCCTTCGTTGGCAATCACTATGCGGCCGTCGAAGTCTTGTCTTGCTTCGTCGGCGAAAAGTTGCTCATCGACGTAACGCTTCGAGAAGTGTCCGAGAATAAGGTTTTTTGCGCCAGTTTCGCGAGCCACAATGGCGGCTTGTCGAGCGGTGCTGTGGCCGCGCTGTTTGGCAAGTTTGGCATATTCGTCGGTGTAGGTGGCTTCGTGATAAATCCATGTGGGCTGATGGAGCATGTTAATGAGCCGCTGCGAGAAGGCAGTGTCGCTGCAATAGGCGTAACTGATGCTCGGGTCGGCGTCGGTGGTGAGCACGTTGTTGGGTATGGTGTTGCCCTCGGGCGTGATGTAGTCCTTGCCTTGCCGCAGGTTGTTGTACATGTGCAGTGGCACGTTGTGGAAGCGCACCATGTCGCCACGCAGATGCCGCAGTTTGGGCTTTTCTTCAAACAGGAATCCCATAGTTGGCACGCGGTGCTTTAGCGGAAGCGCCGTAACGGTGATTGCGTCGTCCTCGTAGATTACGGCTTTTCGCGAGCCAATGATGTTGAACTGAATATTGTAGGAGCAACCGTTTAGGAAGAAGTTGAAGAAATCGCCAAAATGCTTTGCTCCGTCGGCATTTATGTGAATGGTGAGCGGACCGGAACGGCCGTGCAGGTCGAGCGTCGACAGCAGCCCCGGCAACCCAAAGCAGTGGTCGCCGTGCAGGTGGCTGATGAAGATGTGGTTGAGTCGGACAAATTTCAGCCTCTGTCGCAACATGGCAAGTTGGGCGGCTTCACCGCAATCAATCATAAACAGATTGTCGCGAATGTTGAGCACTTGGCTTGACGGCATGTGCCTGAGTGATGTGGTGGCTGAGCCGCATCCCAATATGTTTAGTTCAAATTTGTCCATGATTTGAATGGCTCTGAAAGTTTCGATTTGTTTAAGATGCACGAATTTAATTATTTTTTGCCAAACGAGCATCTCGTGTGTGATAAAAAGCGCAAAAAATGTGGCTTTAACACTTGTATAGTTAATTTATAAATCATTTTAACCTGAAAATTTGTAGTATCGAAAAATGGTTTTACCTTTGCAATAAGTTTTTTCATAGGATTAGATTTTTAAGGTTTACGATGTGCGGTTGTTGCGAAACAACCGCACATATTTTTTACGTGAGGCTCAACTGGTAGGCACACAATTATGGACAATAATTTCGTAATCTCAACCTATTTGCATACCTTTGTCGAGCAAAAAATTGCCATTATTGGCAGCGAAATGATAATTCTGTATTCATTAATATATATATTCTCAACATTTTTATGGAAGAAATTAAGTTTGGCAAATATGTGGAACTTGCCTATAAGGTGTTTATCACCAACGACGGAACCGACGAGTTGATGCACGAATTTGCGGCTACTGCTCCCGACCGCTTTGTTTATGGTTTGGAACAGGGTATGATTGAAGGCTTCGCAAAGCGCATCGAGGGCTTGAAGAAAGGCGAAAACTTTGAGTTTGTGCTTGCTCCTGCCGAAGCGTTCGGTGAAACTAACCCCGACATGATAATCTCACTCGATAAAAGCATATTCACCATCGATGGCGAGTTTGATGCCGAAACTGTGAAGGTGGGCAATGTGGTGCCGATGATGACCGAACAGGGCAATCGCGTGCAAGGCGTGGTGACTCACGTTGGTGCCGACAAGGTGGTGATGGACTTCAACCATCCGCTTGCAGGCGAACAGGTGAAATATGTGGGCACTGTGATTGAAGTGCGCGATTCCACTGCCGAGGAACGTAATCCCAAGCACGGCGGTTGCGGCGGATGCAGCGGTTGCGGTTCAGCCGAGGGCGGCAGTTGTGGCGGTTGCAATGGCTGCAACGATTAATTTCTGAAACCCGTATTGCGGCATAATCGTGGCTGCGTGCCAAATGTCTGCGCGGTGGTGACCCGGATTGCGTGCGTTAGTGACGCATTTCTCTGGAAATGTCTGCGCGTTAGTGGCGCATTGGAGCCGATTTGTTGCCGTGAATAAAAAAAGATAGTGGGCTGCTTCGACAATGTTCGGTGCAGCCTTTGTTGTGTCGGGCTGCCATAGGCAGATGTTAGAATCCTTTTGAGGGAAAATATGAAGTGGGTATATAAAAAAAATATCCTCTGCGTCACGCAGAAGATCTTCTTTCAGCCTTATAGATGGCTATATACATAAACCTTAAAACTAAACCTTTTTGAGATAAATCACGTCATCGTCACGACTTATGATTTCCTTAAAATCTAAATACCATAAAAACTTGATGCAAAGTTATAAGAAATATGTTATATAACATAATTTTTCAGCATTATTTTCTGTGATTTATGATATTTTAACAAATTGTGGCGGTTTATGCAGCATTTATGCAATGTTTATGCAGAAAATGTGTGGACCGGGCTTATTTGTGTCGGTTTTGCTGGTGTGGCAAAGTTGGTTCGGACTGCAACGTCGTGGCGTTGCTATAATCATAAATTAGTGTTAGTGGTCTTTTTTGCGTATGTTTTGTGCGAAAAGCCGAGAAATAAGGGCGGTTTGAAATGTGCCTTTTGTGCGCAGTGCCGACTGGACTTTGTGATGCAAAGCAAAGTTGACCTTGAAATGGCTGTGTATCAGAGCGTTTGTAATGCTTATAGCGCAGGGCTTTTGATGCGAAGATGCTCGATAAGTTGTTAAATGTTAGGCAAATAAAAGTTAAATTCTATAAATTTGTGACGGATATAAAAGGTTTTCTAATATAATCAATTATCTTTGTAACGTGTTTTTCATAGTATTAAATTAAGATTAAGGTTAAAGTGGGCTGCGCAGGGATGCGAGGCCTATTTTTTTGTTGTAACAAATAGTTACCTTTGTGTATGGCAGATAAAATGACATCTCGGCAGAGGCACCGGTGCATGAGCCGGATACGCAGCAAGGACACGAAACCTGAAATGAAGGTTCGCAAATTCTTGTGGCATAACGGAGTGCGTTATCGGCTGCATGTCAAGCGTATGCCTGGGTGTCCCGACATTGTGATACGCCGATTGCGAACTGCCATATTTGTGAACGGATGTTTCTGGCATGGACACAAGTGCCAAAAGCATTTGCCTGAAAGCAATCGCAAATTCTGGTACGACAAAATAATGCGCAACCGTGAGCGCGACATGCGCAACGCGGCGCTGCTCGAGGCTGCCGGTTGGGTGGTGATTGTGGTGTGGGAATGTGAACTTGCCAAGCCGGTTGCCGACCACACGCTGCACCGGTTGCTTGACACCATTCGGCTGCTTGAATCGGCGTTGCCCGCAACGCCGTGCGGCTATTCCGACGCCTCGGCTGACGATTACACGCCGTTGGCTGCCGACGATGAAGCGACTTATGAATGACCTCCGACTGCATTAAACGGCATAAAAAATAAGGTTCACCCGAAAGCCATAGTGGCAGGGTGAACCTTAAATATTGTTTCAGCGCTAATTATGCTTTAGCGTTGTTCTACGATTTTGCAGATTTCAACGATGGTGCGTTGGGCAGCCTCCATTGCTTGAATCGACACATACTCATAGCGTCCGTGGAAATTCATGCCGCCGGCAAAGATGTTAGGGCAGGGCAGACCTTTGAACGAAAGTTGTGCGCCGTCGGTTCCGCCGCGGATGGGTTGCACCTTAGCCACGATGCCTGCATTCTCCATGGCTTGCTTGGCAATGTCGATAACATACATCACCGGTTCGATTTTCTCGCGCATATTGTAGTATTGGTCGCGAATCTCAATCGAGGCGCAGCCCGGGAACTCGTTGTTGATTTTGCGAGTAAGGTGTTCAAGTTCCTTTTTGCGGCGCTCGAAGCGGTCGCGGTCGTGGTCGCGAATAATGTAGGTGAGAGTTGTGCTTTCCACCGAGCCTTCAATGCCAATCAAGTGGTAGAAGCCCTCATAGCCCTCGGTGTGCTCGGGAGTTTCCCAGCGCGGAAGCATGATAGCAAACTGATTGGCTACGCGAATTGAATTGAGCATCTTGTGCTTGGCATAGCCGGGATGCACATTCAAGCCTTTGAAAGTGACCTTAGCCACTGCTGCGTTGAAGTTTTCAAACTCAAGTTCTCCGGTTTCGCTGCCGTCCATAGTGTAGGCAAAGTCGGCACCGAATTTTTCAACGTCGAATTTGTGAGCACCCAAGCCTATTTCTTCGTCGGGATTGAAAGCGATGCGAATCTTGCCGTGCTTAATCTCGGGATGTTCTTGCAGGTAAGCCACAGCCGAAACAATCTCGGCGATTCCAGCCTTGTCGTCGGCGCCAAGCAACGTGTTGCCGTCGGTAACAATCAAGTCCTCACCAACATAATGTTTCAACTCGGGGAATTGAGTCGGGCTCAGCACCACACCGGCATCGGCATTGAGTGTGATGTCGCCACCGTCGTAAGCCTTAATGATGCGAGGTTTCACGTTGTGTCCGCTCATGTCGGGCGACGTGTCGAGGTGAGCAATAAAGCCTATGGTTGGCACATTGCGGTCGGTGTTGGCTGGCAAAGTTGCCATCAGATAGCCGTTGTCGTCAAGTGTGATTTCACTCAAACCCATCTTTTCAAGTTCGCCCTTCAGATAGTTAGCAAAAACCATCTGTCCGGGAGTTGACGGAGTGAGATTGGTGTTTTCGTCACTTTGAGTGTCGAATTTCACATATTCCAAAAATCGTTCTACTAATCCCATAATCATTCAGTGTGGTTGTATGTAAATAAATTTGCTGCAAATTTACTAACAAATTGTGTGATTACCTTGCCTCGCCGTTGTTTTTCGTAATAATTCTTCGCGAAAACCAGTCGCCGAATTGAATTTGCCTGATTTGCGAGCACCGCATTTCAGTCCGTCGCTCAATTGTGCAGCAGCGTGTTTGGCGTCGGGTTTTTTCGGTAATTTGGCGAAATTTTGGTGGATTGGGCTCGTCTGTTGTTAATCTGGGATGAACAGACTAAAGAAAAATGTGTGACGTGATGTGTTGACAATATGGGTGTTATTTTGTAACTTTGGAGTGATAAAAAAATGCTTATCAGGCAGAGGAAATAAACCATAAAGATTACAAATAAACTAAATTCCTAATTTGATTATGAGATTACGAAATGTTTTGTTGTTGGCGGCTTTGTTGGCAAGTGGCATCACTGTGTCGGCTGCAAGCCATAAGGAATATGCGGCGAAGGGTGATGTGACCATCGACGTGTTCAACAAGGAGAATGTGCATTATGCGCCGGGCACGATTGGCAATTTTGCCGATGCCGATGCCGAAGGTGTGATTCGCTTGGTGAACGGACGCATTATTGTGAAAAAAATCAAGGTGCCTCGCTACGAACGCAACGTGAAAGTGAGTGTACACGTCACGGTGGCATCGAATGGCGACCGCTGGGATAAGTCGGGTTCGTGCTTTGTGATTCCGCGCGAGTCGGCAATCAATCTGATGTCGATTGCTAAGGGCGAATGTAAGTTCCCTGAAGTTGACCCTGCCAAGTATGAAAATCTGGTTGGCGTGGTGCCCGGCAAGGACTATCTGCCCACCGTTGAGTTGATGCGTTTTATGACACCTTTTGGCGTTGGCCATTTCAGTTCGCCTAACGACACTCTCACACGTCATCGTAAGCCGGTGTATGTGCCCGAATGGGAAAAGTGCGTTGAGTGGGAGCAGGACATCACCGACCTTTATCCGTTGCTCGAAGATGAGGCTTATGTTGGCATTTTCATCGACACGTGGACTGCCGAAGGCTATCTGGCTTCGTTGCAACTGAAGTTCGACGAGAGCCACATTTCGTGCGACAAACTCACTCGCCAGCATGTTGAATCGTTGGTGAATACGGTTTATTATATCGGTCAGGAATATCCCGACATTTTTGCCCGTAAACCGTTGGTAACTGATTTCAATGTGCCAAAGAACGCAAAGAATGTGCGACTGAAATATATTGTAACCGGTCATGGCGGACACAGTGGTGGCGACGAGTTTACGCCAAACGTGAATATCCTAAAGGTTGACGACAGCACCGTGTGCAGTTTCACTCCGTGGCGCGACGATTGCGCATCGTTCCGTCGCTTCAATCCTGGCACGGGCGTGTGGCTGATTAAGCGCATAGCATCGTATATCGGCGAGAATGGCTACACCGAAAAAGAGATTGAGGAACCGCTCGGCTCGAGCGACCTTAGCCGCAGCAACTGGTGCCCGGGCAGCGATGTCAAGCCAAAGGAAATACCTCTCGAAGGCTTAAAGGCAGGACGTCATACGTTGAGCATTAACATCCCTAATGCAGCCCCTGTCGATGGCGATAAAATGAACCATTGGCTTGTGTCGGCTTATCTTGTTTGGGAGGAATGATGGAAACATTTAGCGACATTATCAACAGCGAGGGTCTGGTATTGGTTGACTTTTTTGCCACTTGGTGCCAGCCTTGCCGCACCATGCATCCCATTCTTGAGCAGGTGAAGCAGAAGGTGGGCAACAGGGTGCGCATCATAAAGGTTGACGTCGACCGCATGGGTGATGCCGCGCAGGTCTACGGCATACAGTCGGTGCCTACGCTCATGCTTTTTCGTGGAGGCAATTTGCTTTGGCGGCAGAGTGGCGTTGTGCCGGCGGCGCAGTTGGCAGAAATAATCGGCCGGTTTGACAGCCGATAATGCTCGGTGACTTTTTTTAACCGACTAAAATAGCGTGTGATGCCGCTGGAGATGTTTTCTCCTGCGGCATCATTAATTTTTCGGACAAATGCCACAATAGTACATAAAAAATCACTACCTTTGCATAAGGTATTACTTAACTTACAAACAAAATTTCGAACATGAAACACCTTGACAACATCTTTGCAGAGAAATTATTGAAAATCAGTGCAATCAAACTTCAACCCAACAACCCGTTCACTTGGGCTTCGGGATGGAATTCACCGATTTACACTGACAATCGCAAGACTTTGTCGTATCCTGACGTACGTTCGTTCATCAAAGTTGAATTGTGTCGCCTCATCGAGGAAAACTTCGGCGAAGCCGAAGTGATTGCCGGAGTTGCTACGGGCGCAATCGCCCAAGGCGCTTTGGTTGCCGACACATTAGGCTTACCATATATCTACATCCGCTCGTCACCAAAGGACCACGGGTTGGAAAACCTCATTGAAGGCAATTTGAAGCCGGGTCAAAAGGTGGTTATAGTTGAAGACCTTGTTTCTACCGGTGGCAGCAGCCTCAAAGCAGCGCAGGCAGTGCGCAATGCCGGCGGCGAAGTGATTGGCATGGTGGCAATTTTCACCTACGAGTTCCCGGTGTCGGTGAAGGCTTTCAAGGAAGCCGGAGTGAAGTTGCTCACCATCAGCAACTATTCGGCTATGATTTCGGCTGCCAAGGAGATTGGCTATATTGCCGAAAGCGACCTTACCACCCTCGAACAATGGCGCAAAGACCCTGCCAACTGGGTGCCTCGCAAAATTGAGGAATAAACATTTGCTCTTTTATCCGCAGCATTGCGGTGATGGAAACAAGTCGAGAAATTAAATCGGATAACTGATAATTTTTTAGAAAACAATTACCAGCAAATATTTTATGAGTGCATATAAAAGCAAAACATATCCTGTAGAAGCCACTCGCGAACAGGTGTACGCCAAATTGGCTAACCCGGGCGCACTGGCTGAAAAAGTGAAGAATCTTCCGCCGGAAGTGCAGCAAAAGCTCGAATCGGTGAAGTTTACCGACGATGCTGTGTCGTTCAACATTCCGCCGGTGGGCGAAATGCGCATGGTGTTCACCGAGCGCGTGGCACCGAGCCGCATCGTCATCGGTCCGGAATCGAGTCCGGTTCCGTTCGCCTTGTCAATCAACATTGGTGAGGGAGCCGACGGCAAAGCCACCATCGAAACTGCCATGGACATTGAGTTGAACATGTTCCTGCGCCAGATGGTGGGTAACAAAATTGAAGAAGGAATCGATAAAATGGCTGAGATGCTCACTCATCTGCCTTACGGTGAGCGTTGATGCCACTATTAGAGAAAAGATATTTTTGATTGTTAACGAGGCTGTGCCGAGTGGGAGAGTTTTCCTTGGCGCAGCCTTGCCGTTTTATGTAAATGCACTCTATAAGACACTCGCTGCACAATAGCGGCATTGCTCAAAGCCTTTGCCAGCCTCGATTTCGTAAAGTTCGGCGTTGGAGAGCAACTCCTCGGCTTCGAATGAATGTTTTCTTAAATTTTCGCTACTCATAACTGATGTTTGTTTTTGGGGGGTGATTAATATAAATTCAAGCGATGTTTTTCCTGTTGAGGCTTCGCTTAAACAAAGTTAAATAAAGGATTCCAAAACTCCAGATAATGAATTTTGCAGCAGCAATAGGTCATCGCAGACTGCTATGAGTGGGGTTGTTGAAAAATTGATGTTTTGTATGTCGGCGAAAATTTGTAATTTTGTAAGATGTAGGTGAATGGTTCACTGCGCAACTGTTTTCAACAGACTCTTTGACTATGATAGAAAGTGCTCTTTATCTGATTCCTGTTCCGCTGAGCGATGGCTCGTTGGAGAATGTGTTGCCGGCAAGCAATTTGGCGCTTGTGGGCGAGATAAAGCATTTCGTGGTGGAGAATGTGCGTAGTGCGCGGCGTTTCCTGAAGAAGTGCGACCGCAGCATCAACATCGACGAACTCACGTTCTACGAGTTGAACCGGCACACCGACCCTAACGCCATTGCCGACTATCTGCAGCCGCTGGAGCGGGGCGAGGCGATGGGCGTGATTAGCGAAGCCGGTTGCCCGGCGATTGCCGACCCGGGTGCCGACGTGGTTGCCATTGCGCAGCGCAAGGGGCTGAAGGTGCGTCCGTTAGTGGGTCCGTCGAGCATCCTTATGGGGTTGATGGGCAGCGGTTTCAACGGGCAGAGTTTTGCTTTCCTGGGTTATCTGCCAATCGAGCAGGGCGAACGTGCGCGAAAGTTCAAGGAAATGGAGCGGCTGATTCGCAACGACAATCAGACACAGATATTCATCGAAACGCCTTATCGCAACAACAAACTTATGGCGGAAATGTGCAAACTGTTGCCGGGCAATTTGGCGCTTTGCGTTGCCACCGACATCACTGGCGAGGGCGAGAAGATAATCACAAAAACGGTGAGGGAATGGGCTCGAACGAAGTATGATTTCGACAAAGTACCAACAATTTTCCTGCTGTATAAATAAAAGTTTTGATAATAGAGAGTTATATAAAATATGGCAAAATATAGGCGGACAAACAAGAGTGATAGTAGGCAGGCATCGCTGTTCTTCGAAGAAGATGATGATGTGCAAGAAGTTGCCACCGAAGAGGCAGAGGCAATGCCCGACATTGAGGTGATTCTGCCTGAAAAGAAGGTGGCTGAACCCGGCAAAGAGTCGGCTGAAGAGTCTGGGCCGACGGTGCACCGGCGCAAATTGCGTTTCATGAGTTTTGGTAGCGGAAGCAGCGGTAATTGTGCCTATTTCGGCAATGACGACGGCGGAGTGCTCATTGATGCCGGTGTCGACATCAAGTTTGTGTTTGAGTCGCTGCGCAAAAATGGAATCACAAGCGATAAGGTGAAGGGCATTCTGCTCACTCACGACCACGGCGACCATGTGCGTTATGCCTACAACATTGTGCGGCGCAACAGCCATATTCGCCTTTACTGCACGCCTCGGCTGATGAACGGCCTGCTACGCCGCCACAGCGTGTCGCGCCGAATTAAGGACTATCAGGAGAATGTGTTCAAGGAAATTCCGTTTAAGATTGCCGACTTCACCATCACTGCGTTCGACACCTCGCACGACGGTACAGATAATATGGGTTTTATGATTGAAACCGACGGGCAGAAGTTTGTGGTGGCTCCGGATATGGGCGTAATTAATGCCCGCACGGCGTTCTATTGCAAGGAGGCTAACTATCTGATGCTCGAAAGCAACTACGATAGCCGTATGCTCGACGAAGGCTCTTATCCCGAATATCTGAAGCAGCGCATACGCAAGGAAACCGGACATCTCGACAACAAGGCGGCTGCACGTTTTGTGGCAGAGAATTATAGCGAGAAACTGAAATATCTGTTCCTGTGCCATTTGAGCAACGATAACAATACTCCCGAAATAGCCCTTGCTACCATGCGTGCTGCCCTTGAGGCTCGCGGCGTGACGGTGGGCGACTGCTCAAACTCGCTGGAGATGCGCGACTGTGCTTTGCAACTGTTTGCCTTGCCGCGCTACGACTGCTCGCCTCTCTTTGTGCTTACCGATTAGATTTTCCGCGGTTCATGAAAATTAATGCGATAGTCCTTATGACGATTGTTGTAGCACTGTCGTCGTGCGGCAGCCATTCGACGTGGCGACCCGACGACGTGACAGGCGACGACCTCCCCGATATGGCTACGCTTGAAGTTTCTGCCGAGGGCAGCGATGCCGCCGTGGATTGGCGCGGCGGAAGCATTGGTTTTGCGGTGACATCGTCAGCCGAATGGACGGCAACATGCGATGCCGACTGGTGTGCCTTGCAGCCTTCTCGGGGCAAGAGCGGAACATCGAAAATCACGGTGAATGTGGCGGCTAACAGCGCCGATGAACGCGAAACATCGTTGCAAGTGGTTGCCGGCAACCGTAAAGCCTCGGTGAAGATTGTTCAGGCTGCAAAACCCGAATTGATGCTGTCGGCCACTGCGCTGTCGTTTGGCAGTGCTTCTGCTTCACAAATGCTGATAGTGAAATGCAACGTGGATTGGAGTGCGAAGGTCGATGCCGACTGGTGCAGCCTTGCTCCTGCGTCGGGCAAAACAGGCACAACTGCCGTCACGGTGAGTGCCCGGCAAAACTCATCGGGTGCCGAGCGCCAAGCCGCGATAACCATTGTTGCCGGCGGCGAATCAACCAAAGTGAGCGTGACGCAATCGGCAGCCGAATAGCCTATGCCGCTTTGCGCCAGAATGGTTTATGCCGCCTCGTTGCTGCCAAGAATCCACCGATAGAAATTACATCCCACAAAGTTGCCAACCACAATGCTCGCATAGAGCAGAATCACCTGTGCCGCATTGGCTGCAAGGAAATCGGCAGGCACTACAAGATAATAGAACGCATCGGCTATGCAGTGGGGAAATCCGCATATAATGAATAGAGGCACTCCGAACAATAACGGCAAATACTTTGCCTCGCGGCCCCATTTCACGGCAGTGGTCATGATGAATCCGCAGCCAATGGCAAGCACGCCGCATTGCCACCAACCTGTTGCCAATCGGCCTTCAAGAATGTGCTGAGCCGTTTGCTGCAGCGGCATTGGCGACACGCGCGCCATCATTGCCACAAGCAGGCATCCCACAATGTTCAAGCCCAGGATTGCGCAGAGGTTCATAAATTCGCCTTTTACGAAAAACCCTGCCGTGCCAGTGTAAAGCTTTAGCCTGTAATGCACCACGGCAAGCAAGCCGAATGAAAAAGCCACGGCACCGGCAACGCCTCCAATGGCGAGATAGCCAAACCCGGCAATGCCGATGCAGATGCCGGCAAGCAGTGCCGAACCGGCGAATGTGATTGAATTGTTCATTTCGAAGTATTGGTTTCGGTTAGAATAATGTTGTGCAAATTTAGCCCAAACTTTTGCCTTTAGCAAATGTGTGGCCGCAAAGCATCCGCCGTAACACAAAAATGCTTATCTTTGCACTCTGAATATTGCGAAATAAAGTTGAAAAAGGTATGATTAGAAAGGTATTGAAAAAATTTTTGGTGTTTTTCTTCGTCAGTTCGATTGGCGCGGTGGTGTTGGGCAAGTTTTTGCCTATCTATTACACTCCGCTTATGTTCATACGCCTTGCCGAACAGTGCACCGACAACCGCCCGATGAAACTCAGCCACCACTGGGTGCCCATTGAGGAGATTTCGCACAATATGCCTTTGGCTGTGATGGCAAGCGAGGACAATTTGTTCCTTCAGCACAAAGGGTTCGACTTCGAGCAGATTAAACTTGCTGCCAAAGAAGCCGCCGACGGAGGCCGTCAGCGCGGAGCCAGCACCATCAGTCAGCAGACGGCAAAGAACGTGTTTCTGTGGAACGGACACAGTTGGGTGCGCAAAGGCTTGGAAGTGTATTTCACTGTGCTCATTGAAGTGATTTGGGGCAAGGAACGCATCATGGAGGTGTATCTCAACAGCATAGAGATGGGCGACGGAATCTACGGCGTGGAAGCCGTGGCGCAAGAGCATTTCTCCAGCCACGCCTCGCAACTCACCAAACGCCAGTCGGCATTAATTGCCGCCTCGCTGCCCAATCCGCTTAAGCGCGATTCCGGCAATCCCACCACCTATATGCGTAAGCGCAGCCGCCAAATCATGCGCCTGATGCGCCTCATCGAAGACCCAAAAATGGGCTGCGAAGTGCGGTAGTCCACCTCCCTCCAGAAAAAGAAAATTGTCGCAATTTCCCTGTATTTTTTTGAGCATTATTTTGCGCAGATTGCATAATTATTATTTGTCAGTGATGAGATAGTTTCGTAATTTTGCAGACCCTGCCACTAACTTAACAATGCTAACACAATGTTTATAGGCTTGGTGTCAGGCTAT
>JBJEKD010000005.1:0-15295 GCA_051878455.1 Muribaculaceae bacterium | reverse complement strand
AAAACTCCATTATTCGTCTTTTTTTTAACGATTAGTAACACTATTTTTCTGGGAACTCCCTTGAAAACAAACACGCTAATTTGTTGTAAATTAGCGTGTTATCTGCGGAGTGAGGGAGATTCGAACTCCCGAACCGCTTTTGACGGTTACACGCTTTCCAGGCGTGCCTCTTCAGCCACTCGAGCATCACTCCTTTGGGGTTGTTTGCGGCAATACATCGGACTATTTTCCGACCTTACACGAGGCGAAAACAGGTGCACTGCCGTTTTTGCGGATGTAAAATTAGTCAAACTTTTGTCGCTATGCAATTTTACGGGCATTTTTCTTTTCGTTTGTGAGCCAAATGATAGTTTGCATAATGCTTCGCATAGCAAGATAGGTGATGAATGCCAGCCAAAGCCTATTATTGCCGTGTGGAACGGGTAGGACGAAATAGATTGCAAAGAATGTTGCGCTTGCCGACATAACGGCGATGAGCATGCCTCGGGTGTCGGTCTGCCCGATAAACACTCCATCCCACACGAACGCTGCCATTGATGTGAGCGGTATTGCCACACACCACCACCGATAATCCACCGCTGCAAGCACCACTTGCGTTTCAGACGTCAGCAGCGAGAATATCTGCTTCGGCAACAGTCCGTAGGCTATTGCATAGGCTGCCATCACCACTGCGCCCCACATCATCAAATGCTTCACGCAATTACGCCGCATGCTGTGATTCCCCTCGCCCACATATCTGCCCACGAGGGCTTCGCCGGCAAATGCTATGCCGTCCATAAAGTAGGAAAAAAGAATGAACAACTGCATTATCAGGGCATTTACGGCAAGCGTGAGGTCGCCGCTGCGCGCACCTATCGACACAAACGACAATGTCACCAATATCATGCAGAAACTGCGCACAAAGATGTGGCTATTCACCGTCATCATTCGTTTCAACTCAGTCCACTGCGTCAACTCGCGCAAGCCAATGGAGCGCAGCATTGAGGGATGTTTGCGCGCAAGCAGCCACAGGCTAAAAGCGAGCCCAAGATATTCAGCGATTAGCGTACCCAATGCAATGCCTGTAAATCCCATCCCGAACCAAAACACTGCCGTGAGGCTCGCCACCACGTTGAGCGAATCAACAAAGATGGATATGTTCATGGCGCTTTTTGAGTCCTGCATGCCAAGAAACCATCCTTTCAATGCCATCATCACAAGCACGGCAGGAGCACCCCACACTACTATCAGATAGTAGTGCTTTGCCAACAGCGTCACTTCGTGCGACGGAGCAATGATGGCAAGGGTGATTTTTTGCAACGGATATTGCAATAGCACTATGGCTAAAGCAATGACGGCAGCCATGAAGCACGACCGCAGCAAAGCCCCTCGAGCGGCTGCCATGTCGCCTCGACCGTAAGCCTGCGCAGTGATGCCCGACGTGCCCATACGCAGAAAACCGAAATTCCAATAAGTGAGATTAAACATCATCGCGCCCACCGACATTGCCCCGATGAACATTGCATTACCCAAATGCCCGGCAATCGACAAATCGATAAGCCCGAGCAAAGGCACAGTGATGTTTGTAACAATCGACGGCAATGCAATGCGCAGAATATTTCTGTCGATATTGTCAGTGGTGGCGCATCGCATGTTTCTACAACGATTTAAGTTGGGTGATTTCCTGCAAAATATTCACAGCCTCTTCCACAGTGGTGACATTGTGGATAAGCATTGAACGGCGAGAGTTCACCTCGCGTAATTTGCATCGGCGGGTGTTTAGTTGCAGATACTGCAAGATGCGCCCAAATGCCGGCGACTGATAGTAGGCGCGGTTTTCCTCGCCAACAAAATAGATATACATTTCGCTTTGCTTTAGCATCACCTTTTCGATGCCGAGCGTGCGTGCAATGCGTCGCAGACTAACAATTCTAATCAACTCGAGAGCCTCGTGCGGAATACGACCGAAACGGTCCTCCAGACGCTTGCGGAAATCCATCACATCGGTTTCGCGTTCCATATTGTCGAGTTCCTGATAGAGGCTAATGCGCTCGCCTTCCTGCGGAACGTAAGTGGCAGGAAGCATGAGTTCGAGGTCGGTGTCGATAACGCAGTCCGACACGTAAGCCGGTCCGTCGGCTTGCAACTCTGCATCCAAATCTTTGCGGTCGCGGAAAGTGTCGGCAAACTCTTCGGTCGACAGTTCAAGAACCGCTTCTTTGAGCACTTTCTGATATGTTTCGTAGCCCAAATCGGCAATAAATCCGCTTTGCTCGGCACCGAGCAGATTGCCGGCACCGCGTATGTCGAGGTCCTGCATGGCAATGTGAATACCACTGCCCAAGTCGGAGAAACTTTCAATGGCTTGCAGACGACGCCGCGACGTGGGCGTCAGCGTTTTGCCGGGCGGAACAAGCAGATAGCAGAACGCCTTGCGAGAACTGCGGCCCACGCGTCCGCGCAACTGGTGCAACTCGCTCAATCCGAACGCCTGAGCATTGTTGATAATAATAGTGTTGACGTTAGGCATATCAATGCCGCTTTCGATGATTGTGGTGGCAATAAGCACATCGTAGTCGTGATTGGCAAAGTCGATAATCACCTGCTCCAGTTTTTCGGGTTTCATCTGCCCATGCCCCACTACCACGCGCGCATCAGGCACCAGCCGGTGCACCATCTGTTCGAGGTGAGAAAGCCCATCGATGTGATTATTCACGATGAACACCTGCCCGTTTCGCGACATCTCAAAGTTGATGGCTTCGCTCACGATGTCGTCGTCGAGCGAGTTAACCGAGGTGAGTATGGGATAACGGTTGGCGGGTGGAGTGGTGATTGTGCTCAGGTCGCGCGCTCCCATCAGCGAAAACTGCAAGGTGCGAGGAATGGGCGTAGCACTCATGGTGAGGGTGTCGACATTCACTTTCATCTGTTTGAGTTTCTCTTTCACGCTCACGCCAAATTTCTGCTCTTCGTCGACAACCAACAGCCCTAAATCCTTGAATTTTATGTTCTTGCCAATGATTTTATGTGTGCCGATGAGTATGTCAATCTTTCCATCGGCAAGGTCTTTGACAATCTGTGTTACATCTTTTGCTTTTCGGGCACGGCTGAGATAGTCGATTCGCACCGGGAAGTCCTTCAGACGCTCTTTGAATGTGGCAAAATGCTGGAAAGCAAGCACCGTGGTAGGCACCAAAACAGCAGTCTGTTTACCGTCGACGGCAGCCTTGAAAGCAGCACGAATAGCCACCTCGGTTTTGCCAAAGCCCACATCGCCGCAAATCAAGCGGTCCATTGGGCGGTCGCTTTCCATATCGGCTTTCACGGCATTAGTGGCTTTGATTTGGTCGGGGGTATCTTCGTAGATAAACGAAGCCTCAAGTTCGTGTTGCATATAGCCGTCGGGGGTATAGGCAAAACCCTTTTGCGCCTTTCGGGCAGCATAAAGCCTTATAAGGTCGCGGGCAATGTCCTTAAGTTTGCTCTTTGTGCGTTCCTTAACTTTACTCCATGCGCCAGAACCGAGTTTGTTGAGCCGGGGTGCTTCGCCCTCTTTTCCGCGATATTTCGACAACTTGTGCAGCGAGTGAATCGACACAAACACCACATCGTTGTTGAGATAAGTTATCTTTATGCGCTCCTGCATGGTGCCGTTAACCGAGGTTTTCACCAAACCGCCAAAACGCCCTACACCGTAATCCATGTGCACCACATAGTCGCCCACCTCAATCTGATTGAGTTCTTTGAGCGACAATGCCAATTTTCCTCCACGGGCGCGGTCGCTCTTGAGGTTGTATTTGTGGAAACGGTCGAAAATCTGATGGTCGGTGAATACGCACAGTTTCAAATCGTTGTCGACAAACCCTTCGTGCAAGGTTTTCAGCACCGGCGTGAACGAAATCTCATCGCCACGGTCGCTGAAAATAGCCTTCAAACGGTCGATTTGCTTACCGCTGTCAGAAAGGATGAACAGCCTGTAACCCTGGGCGATGAAATGCTTGAACGAATCGCCAATGAGGTCGAAATTCTTATGATAGATGCCTTGCGGCGTGCAATGCAGCGATATGCGTGCGGTGTTGGCAGCCGATGCCGCCTCGCCTTGATGATAAACCACCACCGAAAACGCGGCAAACTGCTTGGCAAATGCCTCGGCATCAACCACCTTGCTCATTGCTTCCGAATCGTAATCGTCGGCAACCAGTGCACTGTTCGAGATGTTTTCCTCACTGATTTCTTTCACCCTCGCCAACATCCATTGCGGATTATGGCAAAGCAACACCGTGTCGCGGCCCACATATTCAAGCAGCGAAACGCCTTTCGATGCCGACGAACCGCTGTTGCCCATTATGTAAACAGCATCCACAAGCGATTCCGACAGTTGAGTTTCCACGTTAAACGTGCGTATGCTCTCAATGTCGTCGCCAAAAAAGTCGATTCGGTAAGGCAATTCGTTGGAATAGGAATAAACGTCGAAAATCGAACCGCGAATTGAGAACTGACCGGGTTCATAAACATAATCGACTTGCACAAAGCCCAGTTCGCGCAACCGCTTGGCAACGTCAATCATGTCGGCAGAGCCGCCGCTTTTCAGGCAAACAGTGTTTTTATCCACCTCTTCGCGAGCAGCCACGCGTTCGGCAAGTGCTTCGGGATAGGTAACCACCCATCGCAACTGCTTGTTTTCGTTCCACTGGTTGAGCACTTCGGTGCGCAAAATCTCGTTAGGAGCGTCAATCTGCCCATACTTTATGTCGCGTTTATAACCCGACGGGAAAATCAGCACCTGCTGTTCGCCCGCCATCTGGCACAAATCGTGATACATATAGCCAGCCTCGTCGAGGTCGTTGGCAACCACAAGATATGGCGACTTGCGCTTAGGCAATCCGGCAAACAGCAACGCCGTTGCCGACCCCGCAAGCCCATCAATTAAAATATGCTTCCTGCCACGACCCGACAATGCGCTCTTGATAGCATCGCACCGCGAGGATGTGTTGAACAAATCGCTTAACTCTCTTATTTCCACTGTTTCCGGCTCAACCCATTATTTGTTGCGCGCAGCACATAGGCAACCTGCCGTGAAAGCAACAGCCAAAGGCTATGCCCACACACAGCCACGCTGCCCCACAAAGCAATGCGGCAACACTATTTCTTCTTCTTTTTACTCCAATTCTTGTCGTTCTGCACCGGAGCCGACAAATTGAGTATGCGCTCATATTCGCCACTCTTGTCGAGCACCGCTTTTGCCTTGTCGAGACACTCATCGTTGCGAGTCTGGCTTTGCACAACACCAGGCTCATAATAATAACGCTTAACAATCTCCGACGAGATTATCTCGGAAATCTCTTTGCGGTGAACATCCAAATCATGCCCCAAGTCGTGCTTTAGCATTTTCGACAATTTGGCAAATTCAGCATTCACCGAATCGTTGGCATAACCCTCGGCTTCTGCCACCTTTTTCAGTTGCTCCAGTCCGATTTCACACACCTTGTCGTAGTTGAAACGAGCAGGGTCGATAAACGCCTTGAACTGATTGAATAAATCATCGTCGATTTCAAAAGTGTCGGGCGAGGCAATCGAATCGTGCTCACTACGATATTTTGTGGCGAAATCAAATGCCCAATAGTCGCGAACTATGTTGTAGGTCAACCTGTTCACATCGCTGAAACTCACCTTGATGTCGGGGGTGATACCACCTCCGTCGCGCACCTCACGCCCGTGAGCGGTGTGGAACACCGTGGTAAGGCTGTCGGGGATGCGTGTAGCCGACCCGTCGGCGTTGCGATGCGAATAGTCGATTTCCTGAATCAATCTTCCGCTCGGAATGTAATACTTTGAAATTGTAACCTTCAGCAACCCATCGTAAGGCAGTTGACGTGTGGTCTGCACCAATCCTTTGCCATAAGAGCGGCTGCCAATCACCACGGCGCGGTCGAGGTCCTGCAATGCGCCGGAAACAATCTCCGAAGCCGAAGCCGAACCGCCGTCGACCAGCACAAACAGTTTTATTGACGTGTCGACTGGCTCCTGTGTGGTTTTATAGATTTTTGTGTCCTGAACCTGACGGCCTCGAGTCTGCAACACTTCAGTGCCCTTTGGCACAAACAAGCCCACCACTTGCACAGCCTGTTCAAGCAAACCGCCGCCGTTGCCACGCAAATCAAGAGCAATGGCTTTTACGTCGGGATTCGACTTCAAATCCAGAAGCGCATCCTTCACAGCACTACCGGTCTTTTCGTTGAAAGTGGATATGTTGATATAGCCCACACAGCCATGAGTCACCCCGTAATAAGGCACCGGATTCACCTTGATTTTCTCGCGAGTGATAGAAAAAGTCTTCACGCTGTCGGCATCGAACTGACGCACCACCTTCACGGTAAGTTGAGTTTTGGGAGTACCCTTCAAGCGTGCGCTCACCTGCTCGCTCGACATGCCCACAGTGTTCACCGTGTCGATTTGCACAATCTTGTCGCCGGCGCGTATGCCCGCACGGGCTGCCGGAGCATCAATCTGCGGCTCGGTGAAATAAACACAGCCGTTACGTTCCGAGATATACGACCCAATGCCACCGTATTCGCCGGTCGACACCACCATGAAATCGTCCTGCTTTTGTGCCGAAATATATTCAGTGTAGGGGTCAACCTCGTTCAGCATAGCCTTTATGGCTGTCTCTATCGACTTCTGTGCATCGATGGTATCGACATAAAACGTGTTTAATTCCTTGAATAAACTGCTGAAAATGTTCAGATTTCGCGAAATCGACGCATTGTCGTTGCGCTTGTATGCACCAAAAGCCACCGGAGCCGCCAGCAACGCCGACAGCGACAGCATGATTATTGTCTTTAAGCCTTTTTTCATCTCGTAATGCTTATGTTTATCTTCTAAATGGCAAAATTACTATTTATAGTTCTATTTCTATGCTCCAAAACACTTAAAAATCATTTAACCCGCCTTTTTTCTCACTTTTTTTCGTCGAAGGTGTTGCATAATTAAAATATTGGCAGTAATTTTGCAACGCAATTCACCAAAGCACCCGTGCTGAAGTGATTGTAACTGCTTCAATAGCTCAGTTGGTTAGAGCACCTGACTGTTAATCAGGGGGTCGTTGGTTCAAGTCCATCTTGAAGCGCATTCTTAGGGCAAACATGCTTCAATAGCTCAGTTGGTTAGAGCACCTGACTGTTAATCAGGGGGTCGTTGGTTCAAGTCCATCTTGAAGCGCATCAAGTAGGTTGGGAAACGAAAGTTTCCTGACCTATTTTTATTTCCCCCGGTGCGCCCATCGGCGGTGCCATGCCAAATCTCTGTGCCAAGCCAGCGGCGTGGTTCAACAGCCGGCTCGTAACCGTTACGTCCATGAATTGCGTCCACCGTTTTGTGAGGGATAATAACATGAAAAAATGGCGATGAACCAATCACCGCCATTATTTCTTAAGTGTCTTCCGTAAAAAAACTAAGATTAAGTGCTTTTAATTTATATGACCTAATTATGAATATCTTAATATTTTCGCTCTGCATCACGCAGTACTAAATATTCGAAACATAGTTTGATGACACAAAGGTAATACAGAAATGCAATATTGCAACACAAAAATTAGCCTTTAATAGTCAATTAATTAATATTAAGATATTATTTAACATTTAATTCTTTAAAAATAATTTTATTTGTCTGATAATCAGCGTACATAAAAATCGCCCAATTCCCCGAAAAGATAAAATTACGAATAAAACTTAATGCAATTGTGTGAAAATAGGGGCATAAGGGTCGAAAAATATTAACACTCGGGGAAAAGTTTATCAAACCGGCGCTTTTTCATCAAGCGCACGTTTCAAAGCGGTAACAATCATGCTGGGCTGAATACCTGTCAAGCAAAAGAAATCGTTGTAGTAGCAACGCTTGTCGCCAAAAAGCGAGCAAGGACGGCAAGCCATATTGAGTTGCACAACAAGGTCGTCGCGCTGCTTCCACCCCATGAAACCGCAATAAGGATGCGACGCGCCCCACACCGACACCACCGGCACCCTGACCAGCGACGCCAAGTGCATGTTCATGTTGTCCATCGACAACATCACATCGCAGTGGCTCAGCAGCGCAAGTTCAACCGGGAAGCCGTTGCGCTTCTCTCCCAACGATATGGCGTTGCGATATTTTTCGGTCCATTTGCGGAACTGCTCGCGCTCGTTGTCGCCCTGCCCAAAGAAGAACAGACGCACATTGGGCGAATTGGCAATCGCGTCGAGGGCTTTCTCCATGAGATGCATCGGATAGATTTTGCCTTGCCACTTGGCAAACGGAGCAACAGCAATCCATCGTTCGCCCGGGGCTTTGGCACCGACAATGTGAGCAAAAGATGCCACATCGCCTTTTCCGCCGTTGAAAATCGACGTGAAAGTATCCTCGAACGAGAATCCCATACGACGGAACACCTCGCGGTAGCGGTCGAGCGACGTGCGCAACGGGAACATGCGTTTGTTGCGACGGCGCGTGAGCGCACGTTTGCCCTTGTTTCCCATGTCAATGTGCATCACCTTGCTGCCTCGTAAGCGCAACGCAGCGCCCAGCAGCCACGAGCGGCGGTCGCCCTGAAGGTCAATCATGGCATCGGGATTATGCTCGCTTTCGAGCCTCTCCGCCAAACGAAGCATGCCACGATAGCCACGATACTCCTCGTGATGGTCGATGCCCACCACCTGAAGATTTGACGGTGCATTGAAGAACAACGTGGAAGCCACTTTCTGCGTCACCAGCACAAACCGCGTTGCAGGGTGTGCCACACACACCGAGTAGACCACCGGTATTGTCATCGCCACATCGCCCAAAAGCGAGAAACGCACTATCAGCACCTTGTTGTAAGGCGCCGACGAATTTGCAACCGGTGTGGCAACATGACTCATTATTTGTTATCTCTTTTCTCGAGGAATAATTCTATTACCAACGCAAATCTAATGCAAAACCTTTAAATAACCAAATTATTTTTCCTTTGAGGGATTTATCTCGCTTTTTGCATCATCACGCCACTGCGCTCAGCAGCGTCCAAAAAGCAACAACGGCACACCGGGAGCAATGCCCGATGTGCCGCTGCCTTGATGCCTCACCACCCCGCCGGGGGCTGATGTCGGCACCTTATTTCATTAGCGCTTATTTTTCACGCATGAAGATGTTGATTGGCGTGCCTGTAAATTCCCAGTTCTCGCGAATCTTGTTCTCAAGATAACGCTTATATGGGTCCTTTACCCATTGAGGCAGGTTGCAGAAGAAAATGAATGTGGGCACCATAGCCTCTTTGAGCATGGTGATGTATTTAATCTTCACAAACTTGCCCTTGTTTGATGGCGGTGGATAAGCGGCAATGGCTTCTTGCATCACGTTGTTGAGTTTTGAAGTAGGCACAATGCGCTTACGGTTGTTATACACCTGCACTGCCGTTTCAAGCACCTTGTAGATGCGCTGTTTGGTGAGTGCCGAGCCGAATATAATCGGGAAGTCGGTGAACGGCGCAAAGCGGCTGCGGATGGCGTTCTCCATTGTGCGTATAGCCTCTTGGCTTTTGTTCTCAACCAAGTCCCATTTGTTGACGCACACCACCAAGCCTTTGCGGTTCTTCTGTATGAGCGAGAAGATGTTGGCGTCCTGACCTTCGATGCCTCGGGTTGCGTCAATCATAAGCACGCACACGTCGGAGTTTTCAATGGCACGAATACTACGAATCACCGAATAGTATTCAATATCCTCGTTCACCTTGTTCTTTTTGCGAATACCCGCAGTATCAACCAGATAGAAGTCGAAACCGAACTTGTTGAAGCGGGTGTAGATGCTGTCGCGAGTGGTTCCGGCAATGTCGGTCACGATGTTTCGTTCCTCGCCGATGAAGGCGTTGATAATCGACGATTTGCCGGCATTTGGACGTCCCACGATGGCAAAGCGAGGAATATCCTCGGTCTGTTGCTCCTGAGTGGTTTTTGGCATCAGGCGCAGCACTTCGTCGAGCAAGTCGCCCGTACCCGAACCGTTGATAGCCGACACCGACATCGGGTCGCCCAGGCCAAGCGAATAGAACTCGGCTGCGGCATAAACGCCTTCATTGTTGTCGGCCTTGTTGGTGACAAGAATCACCGGCTTTTTGCAACGGCGCAGAATGTCAGCCACATGGTCGTCGAGGTCGGTCACGCCGTTCTTAATGTCAACCATAAAAAGAATCACATCAGCCTCTTCGATGGCAAGCGCAACCTGTTTATTGATTTCTTCTTCGAAGATGTCTTCGCTGTTTACTACCCAACCGCCCGTGTCGACGATTGAAAATTCCTCACCGTTCCACAGCACTTTGCCATATTGGCGGTCGCGAGTGGTGCCCGACGTGTCGTTCACAATGGCGGCACGCGTTTCGGTAAGTCGATTAAAAAGGGTTGATTTGCCCACATTGGGGCGGCCTACAATGGCAACTAATTTTCCCATGTCTAATGGTTCCTTTCTTGTGTTAGAGGGGTTAAAAAAATCATTCAGTACCCACATTGATTGATTGCAAATGCACCACGAGGTGGATGGCAGGACCAATAGCAAGAGCCAGCCGCCACGGTTGCGTCTTTCGCCCCGAGAGTGACGGGCGCGGAAGCCGAATCAATCGATGTAGCCAAATTCGCGGAGTTTGTTATCGCGGTTTCGCCAGTCGTTCTCCACCTTTACAAACAGTTCAAGGTAGATGCGCTTGCCGAAGAATGTTTCGATGTCCTTGCGGGCATCGATGCCCAATCGCTTCAGTTTCTTTCCGGCTTGACCGATGATAATGCCTTTCTGGCTGTCACGCTCCACGTAGATTACCGCCATAATGTGTATGCTGGTGTCTTTCTCATCGAATTTCTCCACAATCACCTGGGTGGCATAGGGCACTTCCTTGTCGTAGTTAAGCAAAATCTTCTCGCGAATGATTTCGGTGACAAAGAAGCGTGCCGGCTTATCGGTAAGGGCATCCTTGCCGAAGTAAGGCGGCGAGTCGGGCAACAGTTCCACCACGCGGCGGAGCAAATTGTCGACGTTGAATTTCTCCTTTGCCGATGTGGGGAACACCTCGGCGTTAGGCAAAATGCCTTTCCAGCGGTCGATAATCGCAAGCAGGTCGTCTTGACCTTTGAGCAAATCGATTTTATTGATAATCAGTATCACGGGAATCTTTTCGCGCGCCACCTTGTCGAGAAACGCCTGATTCTTGGTGGGCGACTCAATCACGTCGGTCACATAGAGCAGTATGTCGGCATCGATGAGCGCCTCGAGCGAAAAATCGAGCATGGCTTCTTGCATCTTGTATTTTGGGCTGAGCACCCCGGGGGTGTCGCCAAACACAATCTGATAGTCGTCGGTGTTCACGATGCCCGTGATGCGATGGCGCGTGGTTTGCGCCTTAGATGTGATTATCGACATGCGCTCGCCAACCAAAAGATTCATTAAGGTTGATTTACCCACATTGGGGTTGCCAACGATGTTCACAAAACCTGCTTTATGTGCCATTACACAATCTCCTTGTTGATTTAGCGTGAAACTAATTGTTTGAAAAATAAAATCAATATTAAAACATCATAGTGTCAGGGGGCTTTGGAGCCGCACAAAGCGCAGCCCGTTCTTCCTCCTATATAACGCACAAAAAACGCATCAGTCAGTTTTAATCGCCGAGATGATGCATTTTTTGCTGTTCTATTTCAAAATAGCAGGTCATCACCATCTCATCGTTGCTGCCCCTCGCCGCCCTCTGCAATGGCTATTGCAACGGGACTTTTTCGAGGATAACAACCCGAATGTGATGCCGGCTTATTTCTTTAGCGTTTCCGAGTGGGACGTATCAATAACCCCAAACCAGATACATTGCGCCCCAGGTGAAACCTGCGCCGAATGCGGTGAGGAGAATCTTGTCGCCCTTCTTGAACTTATGCTTGTTTTCGTCCATACACAACGGAATCGAAGCTCCGCTTGTGTTGCCACGATATTGAATGTTAACAAGCACTTGTTCGTCGGTGACGCCAAGGCGTTGACCAACAGCCTCAATGATGCGCAAGTTGGCTTGATGAGGGATGAAGTATTTCACATCCTTGATGTCGAGGTTGTTGCGCTCTATAATGTCTTGGCTTGAGGTGAGCATGTCGGTAACAGCGTGCTTATACACGGCGCGGCCTTCTTGATAAACGAAGTGCTCTTGTGCGTCAACCGTCTCGTGCGAAGCCGGACGAGCCGAACCGCCAGCCTTCATCACAAGGTGTTCGTGGTCGGCTTCAACGTGGAACACGCCGTCGATAACGCCAATGCCCTCTTCCTCGGTGGGTTCAACAAGCACTGCGGCAGCAGCATCGCCAAACAATGGGCAAGTGGTGCGGTCGTTGTAGTTAGTCATGCTTGTCATTTGCTCGGCTGCGCACACAATCACTTTCTTATACATGCCGCTACGAACATAGGCAGCAGCCTGTTGCAAAGTGACGATAAAGCCGGCGCAAGCAGCCTGAACGTCGAAACCATAGCAATTAACGAGTCCGCAAGTGCCAATCATTATTGAGGCAGTCGACGGGAAACGATAGTCGGGATTGGTTGTTGCACAAATCAGGAGGTCGATTTCTTCAGGTTTCACGCCTGTTTCGGCAAGCAACTTGTTGATTGCTTTTACGCCCATAACAGAGCTGCCCTGCTCTTCACCTTTCAAAACACGGCGTTCCTTGATGCCAACGCGTGTGGTAATCCACTCGTCGTTGGTGTCCACCATTGTTGCCAACTCGTCGTTGGTAAGAATGTAATCAGGAATATACGATGCAATTCCGCTTATTTTAGCATTCAGCATATAGGTAGATTTTGAGTATATAAACAGAAAATCATATCCTAAATGTAATGGCCAATTGCTTAGCGCATCATGTTATTTAGGATATTAGGGATTTTATTTTCTCTATCGGAAAATGATGTATGATGATTTAATAACCAATTTATTAAACCGCAGCATCTTTCTCGATAGCGATTTGGCCTCTATAATAACCACATTCTGGGCATACGGTGTGTGAAACATGCCATGCGCCGCAATTTGGGCAGATTGCCAAAGTTGGTGCTACAGCCTTGTCGTGAGTTCTTCTCTTGGCTGTGCGAGTCTTCGATTGTTTTCGTTTAGGATGTGCCATTTTCTTGTTATTTGTTTTTTAAATTGTTATCTTTTAGTTTCATCAACTCCGCCCAACGCGGGTCGATGCTTGTTTCACTATCATTTTCGTCGGCGTAACTCCCATATTGCTCCGGCTCGTCGCCGTCAGTGCCGTGTGCTGTGTGGGCCTGAAGGGCTTGCCACGTTGCCTCGTCGCACTCGCCCTCGGCATGCACATGCTGCAAAGGTATGCAAAGCGCCACCGTATCGTAAATAATCGGCGCAACGTCTAATTCGTTGTCGCTGTCTGCCACAATGAGCACGCCGTCTTTGCTGTCGTCGTAGTCATCGCCGTATTTAACTGCCAAATCATAGTCGGCTGCCACCTGATAATCCATCGGCTCGAGGCATCGGTCGCACACGATTTTTATCTCGCCCTCGCAATGAAAAGCAAAATAATTTGCCTCATTGGCGCGACGGACAGCAAGGCTCACCTTAACCGCACCACCGAGTATGTCGATGCTTTCCATTTCACGGAAAAATTCATCGTCAAGCAGGAACTCATAATTGTCGGTTCCTTGTTTTGCGCCCCTCAAAGGGATACGGAATGTAGCGAGTTTTGCCAAAATTTTTTCGTTAAATCGCTGCAAAGTTACAAACATTAGTGCTAATTATCAAACATTTCTGTTCATTTTTCGGTTTTTAGTTCCGTTTTATGCGCTTTTTAGCCCCTAAAAAGCCTCCCGATACTCACCAAAATTGCACATTAAGCATAGCCGAATGGCGAATTTTGCGTAACTTTGCATCACCGCTCTTTCACACACATATATATAATTATTGTTTCTCCCACACCACAATCCCGATGAATAGCAATTCGCCCATTTCAACACTCTATGTGAGCGACCTCGACGGCACTCTGCTCAACGAGCACTCGCAAGTGTCGGCTGAAAGCGCTGCCTTGCTCAACGAAGCCATCGCTCGCTATGGCGCTCAATTCACCTGCGCCACGGCTCGCACCCCTGCCACCATAGTGCCGTTGTTGCAGCACATTCACACCTCGCTGCCAATGATTGCCATGGCTGGTGCTGCCATGTGGAACCCAATCAGGAACGACTATGAGAATGTGCGAACCATCGGCGAAAACGAAATAAGGCAGATAGTGGACATCTACGAGCGGCACGGTGCACGCCCGTTTGTCTATCGCCATTGCGGCGGCATAATCGAGGCTTATCACAGCAACGAACTTTCGGTGCCCGAGAGCGAATTTGTTGCACCGCGAAGCCACACCCCACTAAAACGGTTTGTGCTTGGCAACGGCTACGGACCATGCGAACACGAAGCCATGATTGTGTTTTCAATCGACCGCTACTCTTTGCTCAAGCAAGTCTACACCGACATCGTGGCTGAGGTGAACTGTTCGCCCGTATGCTACCACGACATCTTCGACCCCACGATGGGCATCCTTGAAGTGTATTCGCAAGGCACCAGCAAAGCCACTGCCATCCGCACCCTTGCCCAGCAAACCGGTGCTAACCGCATTGTGGTGTTCGGCGACAACCGCAACGACCTGCCAATGATGCAGATTGCCGATTGCAGTGTGGCTGTGGAAAACGCATTCCCCGAGGTGAAACAGGCTGCCGATGTGGTGATAGGCCCCAACACTGCCAACAGCGTGGCAGAGTGGGTGCTCAACGATGCCAAAGCCAACCACCACGGTTAACACCGACTTTCCATCGCTTGCATTAGCCACTTTCCGTCATTTATCCTACCACAAGCAGCGCAATCCCTGCACCGATTCTGCTTTTTGAACCGTTCAGGAAACTGCCATGGCTTGTGTTGGTTGATGTGTAATGCGACATAATTGTTAATACCTGGTGTAATTATGGATTTCAAAATTAGTTTTATAGCGAACAATAAGATTTCAATTGAGTGACAATTTCAATTGAAAACCGCCATAATGTTCTTTAATTGAAATAAAAGCGCCCCGCCATTAAATGCCAATTTGGTTGGGGCGATGCCATGTTGTAAGGGCGTATAGCAATACGCCCGTTTTCCGAAATCAAGGATGTTGCCACGCCGTAGGGGCGTATAGCAATACGCCCGTTGACCCGATATAAATGTGATGCCATGCCGTAGGGGCGTATCGAATACGCCCAGCACCCGAAAAAATGAGATGCCACGTTGTAGGGGCGTATAGCAATACGCCCGGCGACCGCGGC
>JBJEKD010000004.1:0-65361 GCA_051878455.1 Muribaculaceae bacterium | reverse complement strand
CTGCCTGTATCAACAGCTTCGCAAGTGTCAACCGTACGTTTACAATAAAGTTGTCTTCAACACCACAAGTCAGGGCTTTGCATAGCAAGCCTATTTTGGTGTCGATGTCTTGAACAAGACTGGAAGCCTGATCCCATAGAAAAAATTTAGAGGGCGATTGGAGAATCATATCCTTGTAATAAGACAAAGCCTCATCTATTTTCCCTCGAGAAATGAGAACTCCGGCTTTATAAAGAGGTAGGTTTTGATTGCCTGGAAACTTCTCAAGAGCCTCATCTACCAATTGGCAGAACTCATCGGGAGCCTCAACGTGGTCAGTCTTTACTTCTTTTGCGTATACGCTTATAAGTTTTTCAACTAACGACGACATTGTGTTGCCTCCATCAGTCGAGAATTGCTCCCAATCGTCATTCCTGAGATTTTCAAGCTCCCACAAGCGTACAAAGTTGCGGATGCGGAATTGAAGCGGGGTGTTTTTCTCAATCTTTACCGCTTCGCTCAAAATCAGCGAATGTAGTATGGATGGTTTAGACAAGTTAAGCTGAAGATACAGACTAAGCAGGATTTTTCTATTTTTCACCTCATTGAGATTCGTCTGTTTAAGAGCATAATACGTTAGCCAACCAAAGTCTTCGTAAAGCTGTTTGTCAAGTTCGCCATTGTTATAAAAAATAGATATTTGCTTATGTGACGTTATGGCATCACCTCCGTTTTTTGCATTCTCGACAGCAGTTTTAAGCTCATAATAGTGCGGAACAATGTGTTTCTCGGCTAAAATCATAGATTTCTGCATATAATCATTGTCGCTACCGAATTCGTTGTAAAGAACCTTCATACGCTCAATGGTGGCAGTGACATCATTGCCGCTCTGTTGTTTCAACAGGTCATTAAGACACCAGAACAGCGCGTTGGCAGTATATTTATTAGCCGCATTGGCAAATTCGGCTTCAGCCGCAGCCATTGCCTCGGTAAGATGGCCGGACCTTCGTAGAGCTGTTATTTCTTTAATTGTCATAATTTGGATGATTAGATAAATCGTTTACGGAAGTTTTGCAGCTTTTGGTCTTGGGGACCAAGTGAGCTTAACAATTGCATATATGTATAGTTTCCCTTGGCAGTGTATGAGAATCTCACCTGTGCGAGACCTTCAGTCTTGAGATGAAACACGTCTTGATAATTCTCCCGAGAAATGTCGAGGAGCTGAATTCCACATTCGTCAAGTTGACTGCGTACAAACGTCACAAGCTTCTCTGCAAAAGGTCGGTCGGACACAGAAAATGGGACATAGCCCGGTGCATAGGATGCTTCAATCAACGGACGACATAGTGCTGACAGCTCTCCGGATGTCGATGACAAGAGTATGTCTTTCGCACTATACCCTTTTGCATTATACCATAGTTGGAATGACGCTTTATTTGATTTGTCGTCGGTAAATGTGATAATATGTTGATATGCTTTTGAACGATCTTCCTCTACAAACAATCCCAAATCTTGCGCACGACCCTTAATTCGCTTAAATCGTGCTTCGCAGAAATCAGAGTCACCGGCATAGCAGCTTACCTTAATTTTTGATGAAGGAATGATTTCCTCCACTACAAGATTGCTGATGTAATTGAACTCTGGACTGCGGAAATGCCATACCTTTTTGCTTGCGCGGGTCAATGCTGTGTATGCCCAGCGAAAATAATCTTCGTTGGCAGTGCCTCCGTATCGACACATATCCACAAACACATTGTCCCACTCGCCACCTTGCGCCTTGTGGCATGTCATAGCATATCCGTATTTGCACAACAAGGCATTATAATACGGGTCTTTTGATAGACGATTAACATAACTGTCATAAAGTTCTTGCAGCTCAGTCGTAAGTCGTTCTTTAGACCTCAATAAACGACGAATTACCGTAAGGTTATCCTTTATCTCTCGTGGAAGCCTATTGTTGAAATCTACAATCAAAGCACGCGCTAACAATACTCCGACTGAGCCAGATTGGTCATCAAGAAAATTATCCAACAACATAATATTAAGCGAGACCGGTTTGCCGTTTACCGCAAACCTTATTGTCACCTTTCGGAACGAAAGTTCTACCGATTCAATCTTGTCCTTGCCCAATTTCACACGCACATTGCGACGCTCAACCTCATTGTCTGATTGGCATGCCTCAACCTGAATAATATTGCCGTTAAACAGCTCATGCTCGTACGAATAATTGTTGCGACATATCATCAACAAATCACCGTTCCTCAGGCGAGGAGCATTCTCACCAAAATAATGACGACGAATCGCAAGATTATAATCCAACGCTTGCTTGTTGCTGTAAGCAATGACCGCCGACCTTACTCCGGGCCTCTCCGGTGATAAGTCAAAATAAGGCCTTAGCAAATCGACGTCCTCAGCTGCGGTATCTACGCCACTCTCAAGCTTAAACTCAACAAAAGATTTCTTCTCTATGCCATTACGGATTTTCGTCGCGTTCGACAGCATAACGCTACCGCCCGACTGGCGCATCACTTCGCAAAGTATAACCTCATGAACCTTGCAACTGAACTTCTTTTCGATATATTCTTTGTCAAGAGCCGGCGAGAAATTCATCCCGACAGGCGGCAACTGGGCATAATCACCGACAAAAACAATTTTTCGTCCGCAAACAAACTCAAATAAATCTGTCAAAAGGCAACCTGACCCAAATGAGAAAGCCTCGTTTTCAGAGAAAGAATCCGAGACCATTGAGGATTCATCCACGATATAGACAGCACTCAGCGAATCTTCATTATGCTGCAGACCAAACCTCAAATGGAGACCACTATCATCTTCGTACTCTTTATTCTGATTCGTCGATTGCAACTTGGATAGTCCGTAAATGCCGCGGTGGATGGTACTCGCCTTACGTACAACCTTACTGCCAAGAATATAAGCGGCACGTCCGGTAGGAGCCATCAGAATGCATTCTCGTGTTTCTTGCTTCAATATGCGCACAAACTCAGTCACAAGCGTAGTCTTACCAGTGCCAGCAGCCCCCTTGAGCATAAACACTTGCTCATCGCCTTTTAAGAATGCATTAAACGCATCAATTGAAGCCTGTTGAGATGATGTGGGTTGAATCATAGTCAAATTATTTATTTAGAGCGACATCCTTTATGTTAGAAGGGTTCATAATTTCACATAATAAATCCAACATTTTCAATGTGTAGTCTTTGAGCGTCGAAACCGATAAGTTCACACCAGTGCCTACGTGCGGTTGAGTTGTTCCGCCTGTTGCCAGTTCAATGCCAGCACTGCCTTTATCCTATTGATTTTTTGTCGTTCAATCTTTGCTGCCATTGTTAATTTATTAAAGCCTAATGCAAATATATGAACTAAACATGTCACTAACAATACCAATTAATATGTTTTTAAGCATAATACTTTGTAAGTTAGGAGGATATTCGCATATCCGAGAATGATCTCTGCAATCAACAAGAATAGCGAACTGATTTGAGGGGCGGCGGGTGAGTGGGCGTGTTTTTTGGGGGGGATTAAAGAAATGATGGGCTGTGGGTGGCTGGTATATTACCGCCTTTTTTGCAAACGAATTATTTTGTTTTTCCCCGGTTTTTTGTTTTCGGTTACAAGGGATCTCTATTGTGCTTTTAAAACGGAATGGCATTTGTTCAAAAATCGAAGGTGTTATCATCACTGAGGCGAATGAATGGTTTGGGATTGTTGTGTGGAACAATTTTTGGGGTGAAAGCGCGCAATTGACCCAAAAAAGCATTATCTTTGGACTATTCCTCATTCGGCGAGAGATAGGACCCTGAATTTAAGTCAAAATCCATATTGGTAAAAATAGCATAAACCCCGTGAAAAGCCATTTGAATAAACCCAAATCGACTTTTCATAAAAAAAGAAAACTCATCAAAATAATGAAATCTAATTTAATTGCAATAGTATTTGCCTTCATTGCCGGCTCAGGCACAGCACAGGAATGGAAGCCGCAGCAATGGCCTGTGCTCAAAACTTACGACCAAGACCACCTTAACCAGATTGCGTTGCCTTTGGGCGGCATCGGCACCGGCACGGTGTCGCTGGGTGGCCGCGGCGAGTTGCGCGATTGGGAAATAATGAATGTGCCGGCAAAGAAGTTCAGCACCGTGACCACCGGAAACAATGCTCCTTTTTTTGCCATTTATGCCAAGCCGCAAAACCAGTCTGCCACCACCACTTTGCTGGCAGGTCCGCTTTATTCTCATGAATATCTGCATTATGAGGGTCGACCGGTGAATCATCACGGATTTCCGCGGTTTGCCAATGCCTCGTTTGAGGCGGCTTATCCTTTCGGGCAAGTCACGCTGTCGGATAAGGAGTTGCCTGTGAGGGTGAGGATAAAAGGATTCAACCCGCTAATCCCGGGCGATGCCGATGCCAGCGGAATGCCTGTTGCCGTGCTTTCGTATGAAGTGACCAACACCACCAACTTGCCGGTTGAAGTTGCGGTGTGCGGCTCAATGCGCAACTTCGTGGGGAAAGACGGCAGTAAGTTCCGCACCGATTGGAAGGGCGATTTCATCCCCACTGGAGCGAATGGCAATAAAAACCAATATCGCGAAAGCAACGGACTAAAAGGCGTTTATCTTTATTCCGACGGTGTTGACAAGAATGACCCTGCTTGGGGTACTATTGCTATTACAACGCAGGCAAACGGCACTGTGACCTATCGCACTTCGTCGAAACCCGACGGCTGGAATAATGCCATTCTTAACTTTTGGGACGACTTCAGCGCCGACGGTTTGATGAGCGAACGCAGCACTCAAGCCGACAGCGACCCTATGGCTTCGCTTGCTGTGAAAAAGACTCTCGCCCCAAATGCTACCGAAGTATTCACCTTTTTCATCACTTGGAATTTCCCTAACCGAAAAGCGTGGGCCAATACAGTGGTAGGCAACTATTATAGCACACAATATGCCGACGCATGGGATGCTGCCGAGAAAATTGTCCCTCAAATCCCGTCGCTTGAGAAAAAGACACTTTCGTTTGTGAATGCGTTGCTCAATTCGTCTTATCCCGATGTGGTGAAAGAGGCAGCGTTATTCAATCTTGCCACGTTGCGTTCGCAAACCGTGTTCCGCTTGCCAAGCGGACACATGATGGGTTGGGAAGGCGTGATGGACCGCTTTGGCTCTTGTCAGGGTTCATGCACCCATGTGTGGAACTACGAGGTGGCGACGCCATTGCTTTTTGGCGAACTGGCAAAAACTATGCGCGACGTTGAGTTTAACTACGCTACCAAAGAAAACGGGCTGATGAACTTCCGTGCCGCACTTCCGCTCTCCGAAGCCAGCAAGGGCAGCAGCGCCGCTGCTGATGGGCAGATGGGTTGCATCATGAAATTCTATCGCGAGTGGCAACTCTCGGGCGACAATGATTTCCTGAAAACAAATTGGGAACAGGTTAAGAAAGTGCTGTCGTACGCATGGGTCGACAAGGGGTGGGACGGCAACCAAGACGGCGTGATGGAAGGTTCGCAACACAACACAATGGACGTGAACTATTTTGGACCAAATCCGCAAATGGGATTTTGGTATATGGGCGCACTCAAAGCCGCCGAAAAGATGGCAACAGCCATGAACGACAAGCCGTTTGCCAAGAAATGCCGCACGCTGTTTGAGAACGGCAGCAGTTGGATGGATGCCAACCTGTTTAACGGCGAATATTATGAGCATAAAATCACCAATCCTTCCACATTTGAGTTTCTTGACATGAGCGACCCAGCCACCAAGATTCCTGATTATCAATTAGGGCAGGGCTGCCTTGTTGACCAACTTGTGGGGCAATACATGGCGCACTTGTGCGGGTTGGGATATTTGGGCGACAAAGCGAACATACAAAAAACCATGCACAGCATAATGAAGTATAACTTCGTGAAAGATTTCAGTCGCCACTTCAACAATATGCGTTCCTATGTGATGGGCAACGAAGCAGGTCTGCTCATGGCATCGTGGCCTAAAGGCCGTCTTGAAGTGCCATTCCCTTATTTCGCCGAGGTGATGACCGGATTTGAATACTGCGCAGCCACCGGCATGCTTTACGAAGGCATGCAAGACGATGCTTTAACCTGCATCAGCGCCATACGCAGCCGGTTCGACGGAGCGAAACGCAATCCGTTCAGCGAAGCAGAATGTGGACACCACTACGCTCGTTCAATGGCGAGTTGGTCGGCAATCGTCGCCTTAAGCGGTTTCCGTTATTCCGGCATCGATAAAAGCATGAGTGTAACCGACCTTCCGGGCAACTATTTTTGGAGTAACGGATATGCTTGGGGAACAGTAAAAGTGTCCGACACAAGCGTCACCATCGAAGTGCTTAGCGGGTCACTCACGCTGAAAACGCTGAATGTCGGCGACAAAAAAGTTGTGAAACTGAAAAATTTCAATCTCACAGAAGGAAGTAACCAAACAATAAAAATATAAACGATATGAAAAATTCACTCCCATTGTCATGCTTAGTTGCTCAAATGCTTTTGAGCAGTTGTGCATCTAATGAACAAGCATCTGCCAATCAAGCAACAGCCTTGCCAGATTGGAATTGGAAAACCGTTTTGCAAGAGAAACTCCCGCTTTTGGGACACCGCAACTGGATAGTTATAACCGATATGGCATACCCATTGCAGGCTAAAGACGGCATCACAACGCTCTATGCCACTGAATCATACGCTGAGGTGCTTGGCGCAGTAAAACAGATGATTGACAACACTCCGCACGTCTATGCCCACACTTATCAGGATAAAGAATTGAGTTTCTTGGAAGAGGACATCTGCCCGGGAATCGATAGCCTCAAAGCCGATATGGATAAGGCGCTGTCCGGCTCGACAATCACTCGCATCGACCACGAACAACTCATTGCAAGACTCGACAGCGTGAGCAACCTGTTTGAAGTGGTGATAATTAAAACACCGCTCACAAAGCCTTATACATCGACATTCTTTGAACTCGACTGCAAATATTGGGATAGCGACAAACAATCGTTGCTCAACGCCAAAATAGCCGCTGCAAAGTAATCGGGATAATTCTTGCCCGTGCAAACAGCGGTTTAGCCGAATAAAAATTAATCCCTTTCTGAAGTGACAACTATGCTGAACAGTCACTTTGGGAAGGGATTTCGCGATATAGTGAAATGTTTCGGGATTACTTGACCCGTCAAGACGAGGCGTTACCAGCCAAAAATGTTGCGGAAAATCCACCACAGAATAACCACAGCAAACACAATCCAAATAGCCAGTGGCGAATTGATTTTGCGGTAAAGGGCGTTGAGCCGTAGCCGCTTTAACTCGCATATTGCGTAGAGTGCCACTATCGGCACCGAAACAACCAAAATTGCATTATGCCGCCATGCCTCCGCAATATTGCCGCCCAGCAAGGCGTGAATGGCACGCTGCGAGCCGCAGCCGGGACATTTCAACCCGGTAAGCATTAGGAACGGACATTTAGGGAAAAGGTCGCATTGTGAAGGGTCGAACAAAAAGTATATTGCAACAAAACACAATGCCGCAAGCACTATTGCTAACCAGAAGATTGTGCGCTTGATGGTCATAGCAGCGCCAGCATTATCTGGATTGGCATATACACTACGCCGATTGCAATCGACACCATCACCCACACTTGTGCTGTGTCGCTCATTTTGAGGGCGCGCTCATAGTTGCAGTGGCTGTTTGCCGACGATGCAAGTGCGCCATAGATTATGGCTATAATGCCTGTTATTTGGCAGCAGAGCAGAGTGACAATCACTGCCCATACCAGATGCGTTGGCGCTTCTTGTGCCGCATCGGGTTCGGGAATTTGAGGCGGTGTGAAGGACTGCACAGGAGTTGAAATAGGCGGGCACTGGTAGTAGAGGGGTGGTGGAGTGGCAGTGCCTTGAGAGGTAGCGGTATCGGCAGATGTTTCGTCGGCTTGCTCGGCAGACGGTATATTAATTTGTTTGGCAGCCACAATGTCGGCAAGTTCCGGCAATTGGTCGATTTTTTGCCAATCGTCGAGGTCTTGATGCCAAACGTATGTCACTTCGGGGTCAAAATCGAGGTTCGCCAATTCGTCGCGCGAAATAGGTCCGCTTTGTATGCCATCGATGTTTACCCAATACTTTGTAGCCATGATAAATCGTTTAAATGGTAAATAAACTATGTGCCAAAGAATTGGCATAGTAATATATGCAAAGATAATTATTTATTGTGGGAATTGTGAAATTTATGAGTAAATTTGCAATTTACAAAACATATAAACTCGACTAACATCGAAAAATGAAACAATATCTTGAACTGGTGAAACATGTGCTTGACCAAGGCGTGTTTAAGGGCGACCGTACCGGCACCGGCACCAAAAGTGTTTTTGGCTATCAGATGCGGTTCAATATGGCTGACGGCTTTCCGTTGCTCACCACCAAAAAGGTGCATCTGAAATCAATCATCCACGAGTTGCTTTGGTTTTTGCAAGGCTCAACCAATGTGCATTACCTTCAGGAAAACGGGGTGCGCATCTGGAATGAGTGGGCTGCTGCCGACGGCGAACTCGGCCCCATCTACGGCTATCAGTGGCGGTCGTGGCCTGACTATGAAGGCGGTCACATCGACCAAATCGGCGAGGTGGTTGAACAGATTAAGCACAACCCCGACAGCCGCCGGCTGATTGTGAGTGCTTGGAATGTGGCACAAGTGCCACAGATGGCGCTGCCCCCGTGCCACACCTTGTTTCAGTTTTATGTTGCCGACGGCAAGTTGAGCCTGCAACTCTATCAGCGCAGTGGCGACATCTTCCTTGGTGTGCCGTTCAACATTGCTTCCTACGCATTGCTGCTGCTTATGGTGGCACAAGTTACCGGGCTTGAGCCGGGCGAATACATCCACACGCTTGGCGATGCGCACATCTACACTAACCATTTCGAGCAGGTGAACGAGCAGTTGCAGCGCATCCCTCGCCAGTTGCCGCGCATGGTGCTTAACAAGGATGTGAAAAGCATTTTCGATTTCCGTTACGACGATTTCACGCTTGAAGGCTACGACCCTTATCCGCCAATCAAAGGCGTGGTGGCTGTGTGATTTCGGTGCTCATCCGCTTCGGAACTTCGATTTCGACCGAAATTAATTACAAACAACTTATATTCCCATTCACAATATGTCACTTTCAGCAATAGTGGTGATAGCCGAAAATGGAGCCATTGGCAAAAACAACGACCTTTTGTGCCATCTTCCAGCCGACTTGAAGTATTTCAAATCGATAACGATGGGGCACACCATCATTATGGGTCGCCGCACGTTTGAGTCGTTGCCAAAAGGTGCACTGCCTGGCCGCGAAAACATTGTGGTGAGCCGCAACGCCAATTTTGTGGCAGAAGGGGCTGTGGTGTGCCACAGCATCGACGAAGCCCTTGCCAAGGCTTCGATGCCTGGCGAACGCTTCATTATTGGCGGAGCACAACTCTATGCGGCAACAATCGATAGGGTTGACACGCTGCATCTCACTGCCTTGCACGCAAGTTTTCACGACGCCGACACCTTTTTCCCTGAAATTAATGCCGAAGAATGGCAGGAGGTGGAACGTGCCGATTTCAGCGCCGATGAGCGCAATGCCTACGACTATAGTTTCGTGACGCTAAAACGGAAGTGAGACCGAACGTAAATTGGCTGTCACAGCCCATTTGTCATCCAGCCTCACCCGAGAGAGATATTGAAACTTAACAGAAATGCTTTCGTTGAAATTTATTATTTCTATTCATATAACAAAAGAAACGGTCGGTTGGTTCATTGTTTCATAAACAATTGAAGAAAAACAAAACTAAGATGTCGAACACTCAAACACAAGGCAATGCCGAGCAACCGTCGCTGAAACTAAAGACGGCTCGCACGCTAAAGTGGAACAGCATCAACAAGTTGGCTGAACAGGTGCTATATGCCGTTACGGGCATAGTGCTTGCCAACATTGTGTCGCAGGAAGATTTCGGCTTGGTGGGTGCCATTTTGGTGTTTCAGGCTTTTGCAGCACTGTTTGTCGACAGCGGTTTTTCGAGTGCACTCATCCAACGCAAAGAGCCCAGCACGCTCGATTATAGCACGGTGTTTTGGTTCAACTTGGGCATGAGTGTAGCCATTTATGCCATTCTGTGGTTTTCAGCACCGCTTATCGACGGCATATTTCATGCCGGCGGCCGGTTAGTGCCGCTCAGCCGAGTGATGTTCCTCACCTTCATTCTCAACAGCACGGCACTTGTGCAAACCAATCGCCTGATAAAGCAGATGAATGTGCGCCTTGTGGCGTTAAGCAACGTGATAGGGCTGGTGATTAGCGGTGGCATAGGCATTTGGCTTGCCGTCGACGGATATGGCGCATGGGCAATAGTGTGGCAGTCGGTATCGCTTGCCGCAGTGAAAAGCCTTGTTCTGTGGTGCTTCACGCGGTGGCGTCCTACGATGCAATTCAGTTTCGGTTCACTGCGAGCCATATTCAAGGTGGGTGCCGGAGTGATGACCAGCAGTTTGCTCAACATCGTGTCGCAAAACGTCTATTCGTTCATCATAGGCATGTTCTACAACCTCACGCAACTGGGCTGTTACACCCAAGCCGACAAATGGAGCAAGATGGGGGTGGCGTCGCTGTCGTCGATTCTCACCACCACTTTCCTGCCGGTGCTGAGCGGAGTTCAAGACGACCGCGAAAGGCTGCACCGCATGGTGTCGAAAACAAATCGCCTGTCGGCATATATGGTGCTGCCTTGCATGGCTTTGCTAATGCTCACGGCTCCGTCGATATTCCATGTGCTTTTCGGCAACAAATGGGACAATGCCATTTTGCTGTTTCAATTACTGGCATTGCGAGGCATATTCACCATATTGGCTGCCGTTTACTATAACTTCATTTTGGCTGTGGGTGATGCCAAACGGTTGATTTACAGCGAAGTGGTGAAAGATGCCATATTGGTGGCTGCGATTGTGGTGACGGTGCCTTACGGCATCACATGGCTGGTGATAGGTCAGGTGGTGGCAGGAGTGATTTGCTATGTCTACAATGCCGCGTTGGTGCACAAAACACTGGGTTATAGCACATTCAGGCTTATGGGCGAAACAGTGGTTTTTGTGCTGATTACGCTGATGGCAGTGTTTGTGGCAAAGATGCTCGAACTGTTTGTTTTCGATGCGTGGCTGTTGCTTTTTGCGCAGTTGATTGTTGGGGTAGGGCTGTATTTGGCGATGAATGCAGCCACCGGCAGCGATATTCAGCGCGAGGTGCTCAACTATGCACTCGGGCGTTTTCGCCGCAGTAAAAAGGCTTGATAACACGGTTTTTATGCAAAAGTGAGCCAACTTTGTGCGTCGAAACCAAATTTATCACTATATTTGTGGTAACGATTTAATAATCACGCCATCTATGCTCATCCGGCAGGGATTGGCAAGGGGCAGTGAAACATTTACAACCTGAAACAATAACCATAAATACCAAAATAATGTACGAACAAGACAAACGAATCGTTATGACCCTCGATGCTGGCGGCACTAACTTTGTGTTTTCTGCCATTCAGGGTTGCAAAGAAATCATTTCACCAATAGGAATCCCCGCAGTTGCCGACAACCTCGAAGGCTGTTTGCTCACTCTTGTTGAAGGTTTTGAGCAAGTGAAGAAACTTTTGCCTGAGCCACCAGTGGCAATCAGTTTCGCTTTCCCTGGTCCTGCCGACTACAAAAACGGTATCATTGGCGACCTGCCTAACTTCCCTGCATTCCGCGGAGGCGTTGCACTTGGCCCGTTCTTGCAAAAGCATTTCGACATTCCTGTGTATATCAACAACGACGGCGACCTTTTTGCTTACGGCGAAGCCCTTGCAGGTGTGTTGCCAGAACTCAACGCTGCCATTAAAGCAGCCGGCGGCACCAAGCAATATAAGAACCTGCTCGGAATCACTTTCGGCACCGGTTTCGGCGGTGGCGTGGTGGTCGACGGCAAATTGCTCACCGGCGACAATAACTCGGGCGGCAACGTGTGGTGCTGCCGTCACAAGGACTATACCGACAAGATTTGCGAGGAAGGCGTGAGCGTTCGCGCCGTGAAACGCGTGTATGGCGAACTTGCCGGCGTTGATGCCAGCCAACTCACTCCAAAGGACATCTTCGACATTGCCGAGGGTACTCGCGAAGGCGACGCCAAGGCTGCTGCTGCTTCGTTTGCCAAACTTGGTGAGGTGGCTGCCAACACTATGGCGCAAGCCGTGACTTTGTGCGACGGCGTGATGGTGATTGGTGGCGGAATTGCCGCTGCTCACAAATACATCATTCCTGCCATGATGAACGAGTTCAACAGTTCAATCGGACGCTTCTCGGGCGATACGTTCCCAAGAATGGAAATGAAGGTTTACGACCTTTCCGACATGAGCAACATCGACAGTTTTGTGAAAGATGCTTCGGTGACAATTAAGGTGCCTGTTTACGGCGACGAGATTGTCTACGACAAAGAAAAGCGCAGTGCCATCATGGTGTCGAAACTTGGCGCAAGCAAAGCAATTAACTTAGGTGCTTACACATTCGCCCTTGCACAAATCGATGATTAAAGAGTTTCGTTGATAATTTTGATATTCATCCGCTCAAGGTTGCTGCGTGGTTGCCCTGAGTGGATGTTTCATACTCGCGAAACGATTCATATATCGGAAAAAAACAATCAATTCTATAATCATGAAACAAAACAACTTTAGAGGAATAATAAGTGCTGTTGTGCTGTGTGCGTGTGGCATTGCTGCGTGGGCAACGTCGCCAGTACAGTCTGACACGCTATCTTCCGACAGAGCCTTTTGGGTGACATCGATAACACGAATTGCCGACCCTGTGCTGAGCAATCTTAGTGAGGGCAAATTGCGAGCCAATATGCCTTACGAGTCGAAAGATGCAAGCAGAGTGAAATTTGCGCATTTAGAGGCTGTGGGCAGGCTTATCTGCGGAATATCGCCATGGCTCGAACTGGGACCTGACGACACGCCGGAGGGTAAGTTGCGGGAAAAGTACATTAAACTGGCAGTGAAAGGACTTAAACATGCTGTCGACCCAAAGAGCCCCGACTATCTGAATTTTGGCGAACCGTATCAGCCGCTGGTTGATGCCGCGTTTCTTGCACAAGGATTGTTGCGTGCACCCAAGCAGTTGTGGGGAAATATGGACGAGGCAACCCGCCGAAACATGATTACCGAACTTAAGCGAAGCCGCAACATAAAACCGTGGGAAAATAATTGGCTGCTATTTGCCTCGATTGTTGAAGCATCGTTGCTTGAATTCACCGGCGACTGCGACATCGACCGGTTGATGTACGGCGTGAACCGCTTCCGCGACGAGTGGTATAAAGGCGATGCGCTTTATGGCGACGGTCCAGCCTTCCACATGGACTATTACAACAGTTTTGTTATACAGCCGATGCTCACCGATGTGCTGCGAGTGATGAAACGTCACGGCATCGACGACGGCGGTTTCCTCGCCACTCAGGAGCAGCGCCTTTCGCGCTATGCCGAGCAGTTGGAGCGTTTCATTTCGCCCGAAGGCACCTATCCGGTGGTGGGTCGCTCGATTGTTTATCGGTTTGGGGCATTTCATGCTTTGGCACAGGCAAGCCTGCTTCATCTGCTTCCTCAAAGAGTGAGTCCAGAGCAAGTGCGTTGCGCCCTCACGGCAGTAATCAAAAACCAACTGTCGGCTGAAGGCACTTTCGATGCCGATGGCTGGCTCCGCTTGGGATTTGCCGGCAATCAGCCCGACATGGCAGAATCGTATATCAACACGGGAAGCCTGTATCTCTGTTCGGCAGGAATGTTGGCTTTGGGATTGCCTGCCGACGACCGCTTTTGGTCAGCCTCGGCTGCCGACTGGACAAGCCGTAAAGCATGGCGCGGAATTAATATGCCTGCCGACAAAGCAATCAAATAAAACTTTAGTTTCTGTGAAATATTAACCGTTACATCGAAATATTCATTATGGATAAATACTTCAAAAAAATAATTATACTCTGTTTGTCAGCCATGATTGGCTGCTGCACGTTGTCGGCAAAAGATTCGATGCAAAGCGTGATTGACCGCGGACTGAACCGCGCATGCGTGCAGTCGCTGCTTATGGCAAAGGAATTGGAACACAAAGAGGGACAGTTGCCACAAACATTCAAAGACGGAAAACTCAAAATCAGCGATTACAGTTGGTGGTGCAGCGGATTTTTCCCCGGCGTGTTGTGGTATCTTTACGAAGCAACGTCGCAGCCTCAACTGAAGGCGTATGCCGAACAATACACCAACCGCCTCGAAAAGGTGAAGAATATAACTTATAGCCACGACCTCGGATTTATGTTGTATTGCAGTTATGGCAACGGCTGGCGTCTGACTCACAATTCAGCCTATCGCGACGTGATGCTTGAAGGCGCCCGTTCGTTGGCGACGCGTTACAGAGCGAACGTTGGACTTATCCGCTCGTGGGATTTCAATCGGGCAAAGTGGCAATATCCCGTTATCATCGACAATATGATGAATTTGGAGTTTCTGCTTTGGGCTGCAAGCGAAGGCAATGAGCCGCGCTACCATGATATGGCTATTTCACATGCCGACAAAACCATGGAGCACCACTTCCGCCCAGACCATAGTTGCTATCATGTGGTGTCGTACGACACCATAACTGCGTTGCCGCACATCAAGCAGACTCATCAAGGCTATGCCGACTCGTCGGCTTGGGCAAGGGGTCAGGCGTGGGCGTTATACGGGTACACAATGATGTATCGTGAAACCCGCATGCCACGCTATCTGCAACAGGCTCGCAACGTGGCTGAATATCTGATGAATCATCCACGCATGCCAAAGGACAAGATTCCGTATTGGGATTTCGACGACCCTGCAATTCCCGATGTGCCTCGCGATGCTTCGTCAGCCGCTGTGATGGCTTCGGCATTAATCGACTTGTCGCAACTTGTTGGTGGAAAATTCGGCAAAAAGTGCCTCGATTATGCCCAGCAGCAAATCCGTTCGTTGTCGACCGACAACTATCTGGCGCAACCGGGCACCAACGGCAACTTTATTCTTATGCACAGCACCGGCAACAAGCCGGGCAACAGCGAGGTTGATGTGCCGTTGACTTATGCCGACTATTATTATGTGGAAGCATTGTTGCGCCTGAAACATCTGCTCGGCTCAACAAAATAATAACACTGTTATATAGTGGTTTGTCATTTGCCGTTGCAACATTGTTTGTCAACGGCAAATGTTTTATTCACCTGCGACGGCAATATATAGCCAGCGCTATTATCAGAAATTTGTCCATTTTTATCGGAGAAATAACGTTCATTATTTCTTAATCAAGCGGCACACCACCTCTCCATCTTTGGTAGCTATCTTCACAACGTAGACACCACTTTGCAGGTTCCCCACTTGTAAAGCGTCGCGTCGCTCACCGGCTGCATTGGCAGCGAGAACTTGCTGTCCACTAAGCGAATACACCGTGATGTTGTCCATTGTGTCGGCCGATTCAACATACACCACATCGGCAGCAGGGTTAGGATAAACCACCACGCCGTTCACAGCATCCACATCGTCAATGCCCGATGAACTGGTAAGCGTAAACTTTGTGCCACCGCCCACTTGCTGCCATAAGTTTGCTATAGTGGTATATAGGTAGATGTTATATTCTTGCCCGACAACACCGTCGAACTCACCGGTGAAAGTAAGCTCTTTTGTTTCGTTTTTATCTATTGCGCAAGATTCATTGAAAAATGATGCAACATAATGCTGTTTATTATCATAGATATAAGCATAAAAATAACCTTCAACCTTTTCGCCTTTATTCGTCACGCGGCAAGTGGCTTTGAAGTCGCTGCAATCAATTTCCTCATCAAACGTAAAGCCCTCGTTTAGGAGACCTGATTCATTTTTTGTGACTGTGAACCATGTGCTATCGCCCACCTGATTTCCTGCATCTGCCCCTTCCTCAAAGAAGTACAAAGAAATGTAATAATCTTGCCCGGCAACACCGTTAAACGAACCAGTGAAAGTAAACTCTTTTGTTTCGTTTTTATCTATTACGCAAGATTCATTGACTAAATTTACAACAAAATGCCCTTCGTTATCATAGATAGAAGCATGAAAATCACCCACAACCTTTTTTCCTTTATTTGTCACGCGGCAAGTGGCATTGAAGTCGCTGCAATCAATTTCGTCATCAAATGTAAAGCCCTCGTTTAAGAGACCTGCTTCCTCATTTTTTGTGACTGTGAACTTTGCGCCATCGCCCACCTGATTTCCTGTATCTGTTCCTTCCTCTACGAAGAATAAATAGATGCTATATTCTTGCCCGACAACACCGTCAAACATACCAGAGAATTCAATCTCTTTTGTTTCGTTTTTATCTATTACGCAAGATTCATTGTTAAACCAAGATTCATTGAAAATAGATGTAACAAATTGCCCTTCGTTATCATATATCTCAACAAAAAATTTGCCTTCAACCTTTTTGCCTCTATTTGTCACGCGGCAAACCGCATTGAAGTCTTTGCAATTGATTTCGTCATCAAACGTAAAGCCCTTATTGACAAGGCCAGGTTCCTCGTTTTTTTTAAGTACAAACCTTGTTTCCTTGCCCAACTGATGTTGTTCGTTTCCGCTATCGAAGAACAAACATACAGCATATTCTTGCCCGACAACACCGTCAAACGCATCAGTGAAAGTAAACTCTTTTGTAGCATTCTTATTAATTACGCAAGAAACACTATTTAGCTGCTGCTTAAAAAGCAATTCGTCATCATTGCCAACAGAATATATTCTAACAAAATAATCACCTCCCACTGCATCGCCTGTATTCGTCACTCGGCAAGTTGTAATGAAGTCCCTGCAATTGAGTTCGTTATCAAACGTGAAGCCTTCGTTATGGAGATTAGCAACCACATCATCAATGGCCGATTTATATGGAAGTGTGAACTTTGTGCTGCTGCCCACCTGCTGCCAGGAGTTTGCAACAAGGTAATATAAATAGATGTAATAATTATTTCCTGGTATGCCATCAAACGAACCAGAGAATTTAATCTCTTTAGTTTCGTCGGTATCAATCATGTAATAATCACTTAATAACTTGCCATAAGTATTCCAATTACCATCGCCATCGTATCCACAGATAAGCGCCAAATAATTAGAGCCTACTAAAGCACCCGCATTCGTCACTCGGCAAACTGCGTTGAAGTCACTGCAATCGATTTCCTCATCAAACGTAAAACCTTCGTTGACAAGATTGTTCCCCAATTTTTGCATTTCATTAATAGTAACATTCACACTTGCCTTTGTTTCACGTTCGCCATCCTTGTTTTCTATATATATTTCCATTAAGCATTCGCCCGCATCAACTGCGCTCAATTTACCAATTATGCTGGCTGTCACTGTCTCACCTTTGCATATCTCAACCAGATTTGAACCATATGACCTCATTTGACCATCTTTTATGAAATCAACGTGAATCTTATCAATGAAATCGGCGCCAGTATTTGATGCCGTAAAATTAATTTTATATTGCCCATAGACGTATAATTTTGCCTCTATTTCAATATTATCAATTGTAATTTCCGGCTGCTCGGGTGTTACCGCCGAGAAATACAACGAACCGTCTTTAACGGTGAGTTTCACAGAATTCTGACAGCCATAAGGCACCATTGTGCGGCCGCTTATGCCATAGGTTGTATTGATAAAAGCAGGGTATATGGTGTAGTTGCCGTCGCCAAGTTGCGCAAATGATGATGCCGAACAGTTTATACCCCATGAATAACCAGTGGCTTTACATAAAATAAACGTCGAGTTATTGGTGTCGTCATTAACAACATCAACGCCTACATCATATCTACTATCCTGCAAATCGTTGCAGTAGTGATACCAAATAAGGCCTGATGTAAATGTTATAGTTGTGCTTGCTACATCAGATGCAGCCACAGAGGTTGTAGTACATGTGAAATCGCCATAGGTGCCTGCACTAACTGAGATGTCGGTTGTTCCCTTGTTGGGAGAAAAGCCGTAAATAATCTCTTGACTGCTGTTGTAGCCCGAGTCGCTGCCACCTGCGCCTTGAGCGCTTGGATTAAGTGCCGATAACTTGAAATAACCATCTGACAAACCTCCCCAACCCCAGTTGATGTGGAAGAAATTGTCGCTGCTATAGCCGTCGCACACAAATGCATGACCCGATCCGGTATTATATCCTGCATAGAGCACCGGGCGGCCGTTGGCTACCTCGTTATACACTAAGTCGTTCCACTCACTTGGCGAATAATAAATGCGATGAGTGTAGCGAAGCGACTTGTCGTAATCGAAATTGCCAAGAAACGCTTGATAAGCGTAAAGAATAGGAGCCCCCGATGTCAATCCGTAGTCCATATTTTGCACTAACGCCGGCACAATACATCAGCGTTGCAACGGCATCATTCTGGGCATCGGTTGCCGAGGAGTTATACACATCAAGCATATTGTCCCAATCGAATGTGATGGTTGAGAAGTCTACCGATATGACATTCTCACTACCATTGATGGTGGATGTGTAAGTATTAGAGCCTTGTCCGGTCTTTGGCCACTCAAAATAGTTCATAATTTGTGCCATGGCAGTAGCCGTGCAGCCAGTTGCGCAACGGCGCTCATCGTCATACATAGGGCACTTGTCGTTAAATGGGCTGTCCTGATTCCACTTGGTGGTTAAGAGCGGGGACACAGCTGCCCTTCCAGTAGTCATCTCAGTCGCAGCAAAGGTAACTGAGCCCGGCATAATGACGTCTTGACTATGCTCTATGGCAAAATTTATTTCTTTAATATACTCATCAAGCATGTAGCGCATATTCTCAGGAATGGCGTTGATGTTGAAGCTGCCATTCTCAGAGTAACCCAGCACCTGCTCAACACAGTCGTCGGCAGCCACTATCACAAAGCCGCCTTTTGCAAGGTTGTAGACATAGAAATTGTTGACGCTGCCGGTGCTTGCAGTGTATGCCAGCAAGGGGTCGGAGTCACCAGCCAACGATTTCAAACGCGTAGTCTTGCGCACAAATTTGCTCGCCACGTCTTTAGCATCACTCGGGTCAATCTGCTTTGCCCAAACTGGCAATACCATCAAGATGGCAAACAATGAGAGTAGAAATTTCTTCATAATCCTTTCATTTTGGGGTATAATATTCAAATTTATAAACAAAAAGCCAACAAGCCATCAGCCAACAGCGACCAATCCTGTTGTTTAACAATCTTTAATACTTACAGCGGGCCTTTACAATACAGCAAATGGAGTTATGGCGCATTTTGCATGCAGCCACAACTCCACTTTTATTTGTTATCCTGTCACTCAGCCACCACAAGTGGGCGTGAGCCGAGCGACGTGGCGGTTTCTTACAGTACCTTGTTGTAAAGAGCCACAATGTCGGCACGGGTCACCTTGCGCGGGTTACCCGGTGTGCAAACATCTTCGATGGCTTGGTCGGCAAGCGCATCGATGTCGTCAACGCTAATGCCCAGTTCTGAAAGGTGTTGAGGAATACCCACTTCAATGGCGAGGGCGCGAACAGCGTCGCATGCTGCCTGAGCGGCTTCTGCCTTTGTCATACCTTCCTTGTAAGCATCCATTGCCTTGGCAATTTCAACATACTTGTCGATGCAAACTGGTTTGTTAAATTCCATCACAGTAGGCAACAGCAACGCGTTTGCCACGCCGTGAGGAATGTCGAAAAGCGAACCCATTGGGTGAGCCATGCCGTGAACAACGCCCAAACCTACATTTGAGAACGCCATGCCGGCAACGTATTGTGCCACTGCCATGCCGTGACGGCCTACTGGGTTGGTTGGGTCGTAAACAGCAGTGCGCAAGTGCTTGTTAATCATGCGAATTGCTTCGAGTTCAAACATATCGCTCAATTCCCAAGCAGCCTTTGTGATATAACCTTCAATGGCGTGGGTGAGTGCATCCATACCGGTGGCTGCTGTGGTGCCCTTTGGCAGGGTGTACATCAGTTCGGCGTCGATGATTGAGCAGCAAGGGATGTCGTTAGGGTCAACGCAAACCATCTTCTTTTGCTTCTCCTCGTCGATAATCACATAGTTGATGGTGGTTTCGGCGGCGGTGCCTGCGGTGGTTGGCAGTGCTATGATAGGCACAGTTTTGTGCTTGGTGGGAGCGCAGCCTTCAAGGCTAACCACGTCGGCAAACTCAGGGTTGTTGGTTACGATACCAATGCCCTTGGCGGTGTCCATCGACGAACCTCCGCCTATGGCTACGATAAAGTCGGCCTTAGCAGCAGCAAAGGCTTCAACACCCATTTTCACGTTGGTCACTGTGGGGTTGGGTTTCACTTCGCTATACATCTCGTAGGCTATGCCTGCCTCATCGAGAACATCGGTTACCATTTTGGCTACGCCAAATTTCACGAGACCTTTGTCGGTAACAACGAGGGCTTTTTTGAAGCCCAGACGGGCAACCACTCCGGGCAACTCTTTGCGTGCTCCGGGTCCGAAGTATGACACTTCGTTGAGGATAAATCGATTTACCATGAAAAAATTTAGGTTTAAAGTTTTAGAATTAATATTGATTATGTATGTCGTATTCGGGAGTGACAATGATTATTTAACAATAACTTCATCGGTGAAAATCCATCCGCCAATCTCGCTGTCGCAATCGGCTTTAACACGCACATATCGGGCATTGGCTTTGCCATTCCATGTGTAGCGGTCAATTATGAACGGGAGTTCCTTGACGACATTCCATTGAACCGAGTTGATGCTGCGAAATTGTTCGCCGTCGTCGGAAATCAGCACTTCAACGGTAGCGGGCAAATAGACTTGCGCTCCAGCCACCTGAAGGAAATGGAGGCTCACGCTGCTGATATCCTGATTATCCAGCAGGTCGATAGTGACATCCAGACGGCCTTTGTCGATAAATCCCTGCCAACGGCGGTCGGAATAGGTCCATCCGCCACACAAGCCGTCGGTGAGCGTGCCATTGCCGCCGGCAACATAAGCCTTGCTGTAAGGGATATTATATGTAACAGGTTTTCCCACCGAAATGGCTTCGACGGGTGTTTTGTATTCGGCACGTTGACCCACCTCGGTGTCGAGCGAGAACGGTGTATATCCGTTCTTTGCCAATCGGTGGTTCATAACCTCGGCACGACGGCGGAAGTCGGCAGCGTTGCCGCTGCTGCTCCAGCCCACTTCGCTCAAAGCAAACAGGCGAGGGTAGAGCATAGCCTCAACGCGCTGTTCGGTGGGCACATATTCGGTCCAAAGACATGCCTCAACGCCACGCACCAACTCGGGACGTGCAAATTGCAGCGTGTCGAGCACTGCGCCAAAGGCATACACATCGTCGAGTGGCAGATAGCCGCCAATGGCTTCGGGTTGCGAAAGCGGGAAATCTTGATACTTGTCGAGATACAGGTAATTGCCGGGCGAGAGAATCACTTGATGACCGTCGCGCACGGCACGCTGAGCCTTGCTCACGTCGCCCCAAATCTGCACTGTCGAGCCTTTAGGCGCTCCGCCAATCATCAGGTCGTCCCAACCAACAATGGTTGCGCCCAAATTGGCGGCAATCGCGCTGATGCGCTCGGCAAAATGCGTCTGCAAAGCATTCACATCGGCAAGGTTGTGCTCCTTCATAGTGGCTTGGCACTTCGGGCAAGTCTTCCAGGCTTGCTTGCCTGCCTCATCGCCACCAATGTGTATTTCGGTGCCGGGGAACAATTCCACCACCTCGGTAAGCACATCGCGCCAGAAAGTGTACACCTGCTCGTTGCCGGGGCAGAAATCGGCATTGACGTATGGCTTGCCCGAGCACGACAGTTCGGGATAGGCTGCAAGAGTTTCTTCGCTGTGCGACGGCATTTCCACCTCAGGCACCAACGTGATGAAATGGGCGCGTGCGTAAGCCACTAATTCGCGAATGTCGTCCTGCGTGTAGTAGCCGCCGAAAGCGTCGGCAGCACCTTCCTCACTGTAACGCGAACCAAGTTTGCCCCATTCTTTCCAGTTCTGTGCCGGACGCCACGCAGCCATCTGCGTCAAACGCGGATATTTCTTTATTTCGATACGCCAGCCGGCACCGTCGGTGAGGTGCAGATGCAAGCGGTTCATCTTCAGCGCAGCAATTTCACGAATTTGCTTCTTCACAAACTCCTTGCTGAAAAAGTGACGGCTCACGTCGAGCATCACGCCACGTTCGCTGTAACGAGGACTGTCGGCAATGCTCACGGCGTCGATTGAGCCGCTCTCGGCACTCAACTGGCGCAGAGTCTGCAAGCCGCGATAAAGCGCCGCTGCCGTAGCACCCTCAATCGCGATGCGGCGGTCGTCAACCGTTAGCGTGTAAGCCTCGGCGTTGGTGTCGGCATCAGCCTTGCTGAGCGTGAGCACTAATTGCGCTTTGCGAGCCTTGCCCTCTTTGGCGTTGGCGATGGCAGGATTCTCGCTCACCAGCACATCAACGGCAGCAGCAAGCGCCTGATGCTGCTGAGCGTCAGTCACATTAGTGTTCCACACAAGCGTCGAAGGCAATTTCAGCGAGCCAGCGCGCCACTCCACCTTTTGCGGCATTGGCAACAGCACCGGATGCGATGCAGCCGACGAAACCAAACAGGCAAATATTCCAGCAAAAATAGCAATGATTGTCTTTTTCATGTCATTCGGTTTATGTTTGTTGCAAATTTATCGAAAAATTCTGGCATTACACAACCCTATGCCATCAAATTTATGATATAACTTTTCTCTGCTTTTTATTTTTGGCATAAATAAAGAGTCAGACATCATCGCGACGTCTGACCCTTTAATTAAATGAAGATTAAACTATTTTATAGATTGTATCTGAGAATATCAGTCAATTACTGTTGTTACCATGTAACCGTATTCAATAGCACCGTTATAAGTGTATTTAAACAAAATCCACAGCATTTTGTCTTCGTTTTTGATAATTCTCACTGTTGCATTGGTGATTGAACGAGAGAAACTACTATTCCATGTCGGAGAGAATTCCACTTTGCAGTTGTCGTAAGTTCCCTCTTCTTGACTTGGAGAATAAACCTTCATGTAGTAGTAACCCCAGTAATCCCAACCATACATAAATGTGTCGTCGGCTTGCTTGGCATTAGCCAAAGAGCCATAACGTGAGTAAGAGGTGTCGCAATAGCTCAGGTAATAAACATACGGAGTTTTGCTGAGAACGCTTTCGATTAGGGCATCATCGAATGGGTCGTCGGTCCAGTCGACGGTTACAGCTACAGTAGCCGAGATGCCAGTGCAGTCGCTCACTGTCACGGTGGCTGTATAAACTTCATTGGTTGCTTTGGCCGTTACGCTGAATTCGCCCGAATCGAAATCGATTGTAGCAGTGACGTTTTCGTTGTCGCTTTCAATGGTGTATTCGCCATTGCCCAATGTCACTTTTCCTGACTTGGTGCGGGTTTCGCCCACAAGGTGCTTGAATTCCATTGTAGTGACATCCAATTGCATCACTTCAGTGGTGTAGATGCTTACCGGCAACTTTGCATAATGGCTGGCTGCATCGGTGACAATCACTTCAGTTTTGCCGTTTGCAACGCCTTCAACATAAATCTTGCCGCCATCGGTGTATGCTTTGGCAATGTTGCTGTTGCTCGAAAATGCCGAATATTCGCCATTGCCGTCGGCTACTGCCACTTCCTGACGATTTTCAGTTCCTATCTTCACATTCAGCGTTTCAACGCCGAGTTTGAGCGGCTTTGAGGTGCTGTTGTCCTCGATAGGTTGAGGATTTGGATAGGCTGGGTCGTCATCGTCGTCGCATGCTGTGAAAGCAACCGATGTGAGCGACAATGCCAAAGAAATAATATAATATCTGAATTTCATCGTATTTCTGTTTTAAAAATAAATGAGTAAATCATACTTGTTTTTAACGCCAGTCTTTTGCGTAGAAATTGTAGTCGACTTCCAACTCGTCGTCGAAAAGATACTTGGCGATGTTGCTCATCGAATTGATTTGAGTGCTAACATTGCTGCGGTTCGGGTCCATAGCGAAAATCATGTAAGCGCCATATCCCTGTTCACGCATGCTGCTCAGATTACTTTGAGAGGTGTAGATGTAATTGCGGGCGTACTCCGACGAGCGAATACCCATGCCAGAAAGGGGCAGACCGGGATACTTGTCGTTGTTTACCGTGCTACCATAGTCGGCAAGCGCATAGTCGAGATATTCGCCACATTGCAGGCCGTCGATTTCGGTGAGATATTGAGTGCGGCCATAGCCGTAAGCCACAGTCCAGCGGTCGGGCATAGCGCGCTTCAATTCATAATAGAGGCGTGAGCAAGCAGCATAGGATGGAGTAACGAAGCCCGGCGGAACAGGTGTTTGATATGACGAATACTCATCGTCGAGGAACACGCCGTCGAGGTCGTAGGCATCGCATATAGCCTTACACTCTTGAGCAAAATCGCGAGCTGCGGCATCGCTCAAATTGGCTACACCCGAGCGGTCGTGGTTACCGAGGATGCTCAAAATCACCTTTATGCCGCGTTCTTTGAGCGGCTTAAGGTATTTTTCGCGCATGTCGAAGATTGCCTGGTTGTTTTCGTTGTTATAAACGTAAACGCGACCAGTTTCGGCGTTGTAGTTGATGTTTGACGAGAACAGAATTACTGCGTCAACCAGCGGTTTGCCGCTGCTCTTGAGCGTGAAGCAGATGTTGTTGAGCGGATTGGTGTCGTTAACCTCCATACAACTGAAAATCTTCATGCCAGGCACCATGTTGCCGTCGGCATCTAACACATACTTTGTAGCATCGGGCATACCAGTGAGGTCACGCACCAAAATCACACGATATTGAGATGTGACAGCCACGTTAGCGCCGGTGGCGGTAACTTTCAGAGGAATAGCGTAAGTAGCCCCAGCGTCGAGCGTACCCGGCGAAGTGAGGGTGAGGGTGAGCGGCTGCGAAGCCTTGTGCTGACCAGCAGCAATAGTTGCAGCCGAACCGATAGCCACACATTCTTGTGGAAATGCCTCAAAGTTGGTGCCATTGGTTCCGTTATACATTGCCAGTGCTGTGGCATCGTATGCCACCGAAGTGGTTACATTGGCCGAAGCATTGTTGTTGGCAATAGGGAAGAGGTCTACGGTGCCTTGCTCACGCAATTCGGTGAGGGTGTAGGTGTTGCGTCCGTCGCCGTCGCAAAGATACACGGTCAAGCCCTCGGCTAAAGCATATTTGTTTTCGTCGGCATCGCCTATGTTGATGTCGTCGGCACAAGCCGAGAGTGCCATGATGGCTGCTATGCCAAAGAATTTGATATATTTTGAATATTTCATCATTGTTTCTTTTTTAGTTTAAAAAAATTGGAATGAAAGTTATTCAGGAAGAGAAACCGGTTTCCAAGTGATAGCACTATTGGCAACAAGGTTGTATCCGCTGGTAACATCGGTAATCACATTACCCGAGCCTTCGTTGAACTTCCAGTAAGCCACAAGACCATCGCTTGAAGCATCCACCATGTAGAAGTGATTCTTGGCGTTGATTTCGTCAGCCGAGAGCACACGGTTCCAAACACGAGCCTCCGATATTTCGCCATCGAACCAACGGTTATTGTCGTACGACTTGCCCACATAGAAACTGCCAGAATTCCAGTTTACGCTTCTGCGATAACTTGAATATTGGGTGCTGCCTTTGTGAACGCCATTGAAGTAAACATCAACGGCACCGGTCGACGAGTCGAAAGTGACGGCAATATGTGTCCATTTGCCTGTGTCGAGTTGCCAAGCAGTGTCGGTTACGTTGCCACTCGATGTTGCAAGTTGTATCTGATTGTCGGGCAAGCCGGCATCGCCAATACGGATGAGGAAGTTGCCTTCAATACCCATCACTGTTGAAATCAATTTGCCAAATTCGGTGAATCGTGCCAAACATTCCACGGTGACTTGTGACATATTGCCTAAACCCGTTGCTGCGCTCGGGTTGACGAGCGTCAGATAGTTTTCGTCGATGTTAGCCACCACGTTCACCAAAGCCGCACCACGAATCACATAATAAGAAGTGGTTTTCGACTCGAGCATTTCGATGTCGGAAGTTGAAGCCGTGATAGGCAACACATAAGTCACTTCGCGGTCGAGTTCATCGAGATTGCTGAAACTCACTGTGACGTCGGTCGACTTGATGCTGCCGGCGTTGATTACGGCAGAATTGGTGCTGAGCGAATAGTTTTGCGAAGGCAAAATCACCGCCTTGTCGTAGTAAGCCATATTGTAGGTGTTGAGTTTCGACGCATCGGCATTGAACGCGAGTTTCACCTCTTTGTCGACAGGCTTGGCAATTTGTGCCACAATAGTCTTGGCATCGTCAGTTTTGCCGTCGAGCAGAATTGTGGACACGGCATCGGTGCTGATGAATGCCTTGTTGTCGAAATATTCGTTGCTTGATTCGCAAGAGCAGAGAGAAGCACAAATGGCTGCTGTTGCAGCAACAAAAAGATATGATAAATTTTTCATGTTAGTTCCTCCTCTTGATTGTTATTTTACAGCAGGCGATATGGCTTGGATAGCAGCACGCGAGAAACTGTAAGTGTTGTTGAAATAATCTGATGAGATGTTGTAGATGCCAATGCCAGCCACGTTGTGGGTAGCAGCCCAGTCGCCAAGCGAAGCCAATGCACGGGAGCCGTCGCTGAACCATCCCGATTTGAGGTCGTTTTCGTCGAGCGAAGTGCAGGCAGCCATCATGCCGAGTTTCTCGGTTGGCACGCCGTCTTGCTGAGCCAATGTGAGATAGTAAGAGAAGAGGTCGACGTTGGTGGCGTCAAGCCCGTCGGAAACAAACACCATTTCACATTCATCAAATAGGCTCTTGTCGATAACATTTTGAGGCTTTCCGGCAAACACCAACATTTTGTCGGCATTGCGTTTGTGCCAGTCTCTTAGATAGCCTGCAAAAATACTTGCTTGGCTGATGTATTCGTTCAACTCATCTTTGGTGAGGTGCAGAGTGTGCTTTCCGGTGAATCGGAAGCAAATGCCGTCAAGTTCGTAACGGCTGCAATAAGTGAGTTGGGTGTCGATGGCATCGAGCAGATAGTCGTTGAACGCAATAGGGCTTTGCTCTGAATCGGGGTTCTCGGCAGCAAACAGTTCAACGTAAGAATTGTAATCGGCACGGATGGCGTCGAAATCAATGTCGTAGACGAAACGAGTGCCCTTTTGCTCACGCACTTGCTTGATTTCGGCAAGTTCGGTGTCCATAATGTCGGCAGGCGACATGAGCGAAATCACGTCGACGCTGTCGGGCACGTCGCTCACGTGATGAGCACGCGAATAAGTAATCTTCACGCTGTTGTCGAACCATGCGTAGGTCTTTTTGTGGTCAGACTCCTTATATTGACGCAAAGCGGCAAGATACTGAGCATACAATTCGGGGTTGGTGTTTTCGATTGTGGGGTCGATAATGTCGAGGCCCTCAACATCGGTCCAATCGTCGCACGAAGCCAACGAGAGTGCTGCCACCAAACACGGTAGGATGTATTTTATTGAAAGTTTCATATAATTTTTCATGAAAATAATAAATGTTTAATGGATGTATCTCATCACTTGGTGTTAGGGTTGCAATCCCACCACATACGCGACGACATGAGGTCGGTTTGCGGAGTGAGGTCGGTGATTGCCGAAGCCACGTTAGGGCCATTGTCCTTGTATTCCTCTTGCGGATACCACAGACGGCGTGCAAATCCGCCTTGAGGCACTTGGTTGAGGTTCTTGTTTACAGCCACTGGCATAAGGCGAGGATAACCTGTGCGGCGGAACTCTGCCCATGCTTCGTTGCCGTTAGGGAACATGGCAATCCACTTTTGTGTGATGATGCGTTCAAGGTTGGTTTCGAAGCCTGCCGATGGGTCGTAGGCAATAGTGATGGTTGGTTGCACACCATTGTAACTATAAGTGCCCAGCGGGTCAACATAAAGTTGAGGCATACTGGCATCATCGGCAAGATATGCGTCGGCACCGCTCACGCCCCATTGTTCAAATGAGAGAGTAACGCCTTTGGCATAGAAATCGGCAGCGTCGCCACCCATGTTCCAACCGCGCAATGCGCCTTCAGCCAGCAGCAACTGCACTTCAGCCGAGGTCATCCACATTATACTTGTAGTGGAAGTAACCACCATGTTGGAATAGCAGTGAGCCTTGTCGGAAGGAATTGGGTCGGTGCCGATGCGAATACCATAATAATCGTTGGTGATATTGTCGTCGGTGAAAGTCGATTTCAAGAACATAGCGGCACGTCGGGGGTCGTTGTAGCCGTTCATATAGCAGATGATGTCGGCGCCGATGCGAGCGTCACCGCCGTTGTATTCATACATTACTACGCGGAACGGGTTGTTGGTGATTCCGCCGATTGCAGCGTTGTCGGCATTGCTTTCGAGCACACCGCCATTGGCAGGAGATGCAGCCGATTCACACACTTGCTGTGCCCATGTGGGGTCGGCGTAAACGGCACGCATACCCAAACGGAGTTTGTAGGAATTGGCAAGTTTAATCCATTTTGCCACATTGCCTTCATACACCTTGTCGGCAGTGGAAGTGAACGATTCGGTGATGTGAGGCAACAAAGCCTTCACAGCATCGTCGAGTTCTTGCACCATAGCCTTGTAGACAGTCTGCTGGTTGTCGAGCGGTGCGGTGAGCGAGCCGTCGGCACCGAGTTTGGTGTAAGGAATAGGGCCATAGGTGTCGGTGACGCGCATTATGGCAGCCACTTTGACGATGTTGCCCACCGATAGGAATATCTCGTCGTCGGTCACAGCCTTCAGTTGAGTGAGGTTGCTATAAATGTTAGGAATGATGTCCTTGTAGAACACGCGGTTCCAGTTGTTACTTTGATTGAAGTTTGAGAAACGGTTTCCGAAACCTTGATTTGATTCAGCAAGATAACCCGAGAACGGACCACCCACGAGCGATTCGGTGAACTGGTTGCAGTTGACGTCGGTAGGAATCACCCAACCTTGCATGCCGGTGAGTGCCGAACGCACCAAATAGCCGTCGCGCTTCATTTCTTCGCCCGTAACCTCGTAAGGATTGGTGTTGAAACCAAGATACCCATCGGTGCATGACGATAGCGTGGCACCAGCGAGTCCGCCTAAAATAAATGCTTTTATAATTGTCTTTTTCATTGTTGCAAAAGTGGTTTAGAAGTTTAACTTGACATTGAAACCGAGGCTGCGAGCGCTTGGTGTCATGAAGTTGTCGATTCCTTGATAATAGTTGCCTGTTGTAGCCACTGCTTCGGGGTCGAAAGGTGCTTTGCAGTAAATCATCCACAAGTTGCGACCTACGAGCGAGATGGTGAGGTCGGCAAAGCGCAGCAGTTTTTCGCGGCGCACGGTGTAACCGATGTGGGCTTCTTGCAGACGCACGTTAGTGGCGCTGTAGGTGTAGTATTGTGGCAAACCGGAGTTGGCGGCAACCACCGAATACCACTTGTTGGCGTCAACCACGTCGTTGCCGTTGATGAGCACGCCACCATTGTCGCGTGCCACGGCAGTGGCTTCGCTCACGCCATAGAGGTCGAGGGCTGCTTGTGTGGCTGAATATACCACGCCGCCCAAACGGGTGTTCAACATAAAGCCGAAGTTGAGGTCTTTCCAAGTGAAATCGTTGCGCCACGAAAGGTTGGCTTTCGCAAACACGCTGCCGAGTTTGATGTCCTCGGTGTTTTGAATCATCACGCTGCCATCGTTGTTAACCAGAATGTTGCCGTTGGCATCGCGCACGAGGTCTTGGGTTGAATAGAGGTCGCCGAGTGAACCGCCGGTTTTGAGCACGAAGCGTGCTTGCCCCAAACCGCCCACGTCGAGACGTTCCTTTGTGATGATTTCGCCTGTTTCGGGGTGCTTGTAGTTGTCGAGAAGTTCAAGAATCTTGTTGTCGTTGTGCGAGAACACAAAAGTTGAGTTCCACCCGAAATTGCCCCACTTGCTGTTGTAACCCAGCGAGAGTTCAACACCGGAGTTGCGAACGGCACCGGTTTGCACATACAAGGTTGAATAACCCGACGATACCGACAAACCTGGGTCGAAGGTCTGGTTGTAGGTCTTTGCATAGTAGTATGCAACATCGAAGTTCAGTTTTGCATCGAAGAACTTGGCAGTAAGACCAACTTCCCACGAATCGGTTTTTTCCGGTTTGAGTTCATACATTGGATAGTTGCGTTTCGATTGCCATACTTTATTCACGGCGTCCCATGCGTAGGTTGGATTTGCCAAGAAACGAGGGAATGGCAAACCTACCGAAGCAAACGAACCACGGAGTTTCAAATAGGTGATTTGGCGTGGCAAACTCAATGCGTTCGATAGCACAACTGATGCACCGATTGACGGATACCAGAACACGGTTTGAGTTGAGTTGTCGCCGGCAAGTTGCGATGTCCAGTCGCCACGGCCTGTGGCGGTGAGATAATATGTGCCGCGATAGCCTAATTCAACGCTGGCGAACATCGATTTAGTTTGGTCGTGATATCCGCTTTGTTCGCGTTTGGTCTTGGTTTCCTCGAGTTGAAGCACGTTGAACACGTTAGGCAGACCAGTGTCCATGATTGGGCCATCGATGCCGAGGTAGTCTTGACGTTGGTCGCTGAGCGAAACACCGGCATTGGCGTTGAGCGACCATTGGCTGCCGAAGTTTTTGCTGACATTAGCCATAAAGTCGGCATAAATTTGCTTGTCGTCGGTTTTGCCTACGCCATACGAGCCGTTTAACGAGCCACCGGTGAACAGGGTGTTGGTGGTTGCGTAGTTCTTGCTCTCATAGGTGTTAGAACTGCTGTCGATGCGGGCACGTCCGGCAAGGCTCAACCAGTCGAGCAGTTGATAAGTTACGCTACCGTTTAGCATAAAGCGGTCTTTCTTGTTTTCACGCAGATTGCGGTAAGCAATCCAGTAAGGGTTCTGACCAGCATAGGCTTCAAGTCCTTGTGGCCAATATTGAGTGCAGATGCCGCGCGAAGTGTCGTAGCGTTCATACATCATCACGTCGTTCCAATCATCGCCGCGAGGGAACAGATAGGCGGTTACCAGCGGGTTGCGGTATTGTCCTTGGTTCACCATGTTGCGGTCGGTCTGACGGATGTAGTTACCGCTCACGTCGATGGTGAGTTTGTCGTTCACCGCCTTTGTGGTGTTGCGGAAAGTGAAGTTATAGCGATTGTAGTCGTTGTTAGGCACCATACCTTTTGAGTTAATCACCGAAGCCGAAGCGTAGGTTTGATTTTTGGCACTGCCGGTCGACAGCGTCAGACTCTCAGTGGTGGTCACGCCTGTGCGAAGGAAGTCGCTGATTGGGTCGTAACCCATATAGTTTGCTTCGTTCAGGCGGTTGCCCCAACTGCGTTCGGTTGAGCCCGAAGCAGAGTTGTAGTCGCCTGTGCCGTAGCGGTTTTGGAACTTTGGAGTACGGAATGTGTTCAAAATCTCAGTGTTTTGGCTGAGAGTGATGTTAAGACGGCCTTCGTGTCCGCGCTTGGTGGTGATTACAATAGCACCGTTGGCAGCATGGCTACCATAGAGTGCGGCTGCGGCAGCACCGGTGAGCACGGTCATCGATTCAATATCGTCGGGGTTGATGTCGGCAATGGCTTCGGTTGCACCTTTCGAACCGTAGGAGCCGTCGTCACCGCCGCTGTCGAGATTGAACATAGGCACGCCGTCAATCACATATAGTGCATTGCTCGATTGGTCGATGGCTTTTGTACCACGCATAACCACTTTTGCTGCACCTCCCACGCCCGATGATGAAGTGTTGATAGTAACACCTGCCACTTTACCGCTGAGCGAGTTGATGAAGTTGGCATCTTTCACCGTGGTGATTTCGCTGCTCTTAATCTCTTGAGCATTGTAACTCAACGCCTTGCTGGCACGCTTGATACCCAGGGCGGTTACAACCACTTCGTCGAGCACCTTGTTATCCTCTTCAAGGATTACGTTGACAGGTGCATTACCCGGTTTTACGGTTTTTGCCTGATAGCCGATGTAGGAAATGGTGATGTTGCTGCCTTCGGGCACTTTGAGCGTGAAATTGCCGTCGATGTCGGTGGTGGCACCAATCGTTGTTCCAGGCACCTGAATGGTGGCACCAATGAGTGGGTCGCCATTCTCGTCCACAATTTGTCCGGTTACGCTCTTGGTTTCGCCGGCATGCGATTGTTTAACACTCTTGGCTTCGGCGTTGTTTTGTTTGAGATACACAATCTTGTCTTTGATTGTGTAAGTCACATCTTTGCCTGCCAACACTTTTGCGAGCACATCCTCGATGGGCTGGTTGTTGACTTTCACTGCTGGCGTCTTGATTTTTGCCAGATTGTCATCGCAAAAAAATTCGTAAGTACCCTGGCTCTGGATGCTTTTAATCACCGCTCCGAGGGTTGATTGTGGCATGTTGAGCGTCACCTGTCCCGACAGCCATGGGGCTGACCCGGTGAGTGCTACACATACCAACAGACCTTTTAGAAATTTCATGTTGAGATGTTGTTTAAGTTGTTTATGGTTAATACTAAATTAGATTGTCTGAATTATACTCTCGTGTACATAAGGTTTAGTTCTGTGCCCAGTTGCAGTATGGTTTTTATAGGCATTTTTGAAATTGGGATAGGTGAGGCTTTGTTTTCGGAGAGTGCTCCAAATCAAGCCTCACACATCCCCGCAGAAACTGGGACTCTTTCTTTTTACACCTTATTACCTATTGATATCGTTGTCTTAAAGATGATGTGCATAAGTTATTGAATAGTTATGGTTATACTTTTATTGGTTCTTGAATATTCAATCGGCATGGCGTTTTTGAGCAGCCAAAGCGTTGAGTCGACATCGCCTGTGCGCTTAATCACACCCGAATAGGTGTGGTTGTGCCCTTTGGGATTGCGAATGTTCACTTCCACGCCATAGAAGTGTTCAAGTGCATGTGCCACTTGCTCAACCGACGCGTTGTCGAATGGAATTAGGTTGTTGTGCCAAACGGCATCGTAGCCGGTGTTGACATCCTGTTGCACGGTGAGTTGACGATTTTCGCCGTCGAGATTGGCTCTTTGACCCGGCTTGAGAATGATGCGTCCTTCGCCGTGATTGCCCACAACTTGAACCTTGCCGCTTATCAGGCTCGAGCAGGCGTTTTTGCTGCCGCGGAAACACTGTACGTTAAATGTGGTGCCAAGCACCGTGATGTCCATCTGCTCGCTGTGCACCACAAACGGACGCGAAGCATCTTTTGTAACTTCAAAATACGCTTCTCCCTCAATCTCCACCTTGCGGCAATCTTTGTCGAAATGTTCGGGATATTTTATCATAGCCATCTGATTGAGCCACACTTTGGTGCCGTCGGGCAAAACCAGGGTGCGTATGCTGTCGTGAGGGGCAAATGCCGTGATGCGGTTGTCGCGTTCAATTATGCTGTAGTTGCGACTGAAAAACAGCCCTGCTCCAACCAACAGCAACACTGCGGCTGCCGTGCCTGCCACCCAACGGCGAAACATTGCCACGCGACGCCTGTGCGCCTCATAGAAGGCAATCTTTGCCATTTGCAGTTTCTCGGCCTCGGCAATTTGGTCGGCGCTCATTATGGCAGATTTGGCACCGATATATTGGCGACGGCAAGCGTTGAACTCCGCCACGTTTTCCGAATCGGCACTCAACCACGCCTTCAACTGCTGCAAATCGGCAGTTGAACTTTCGCCATTCAAATAGGAGATAATTATTTCTTCAATCGTTCGATTCATCAAAAAAGTGTAAGTCAGTTAACTTATATGCGAAGTGAAACTTTTTCGCTTCTACCTATATCAACAACCAACTTTCAAAAACACTTACTCAAAGACTAAGAAAAAATGAATAATTTGAAAGATTTTTCAGTTTTTGGCGCAAAATTTTCAGCGATTTGTAGATGTGAGCCTCAACTGTGCGCACCGAAATGCCCTTTACGCGGGCAATCTCGCTGTTGCGCATATCATAGATATAACTCATTCTGAACACCTCACGGCTTCCTTCAGGCAGCGAGTCGATGGCTTGAAAAATTTGGTTGCGGACATCGTTGCCGTCGCCCGAAGGCTCTGCGTCGAACTCGGCGCAATCCACATCAAATTCTGCGTCGGCAATGCTGCTGATGTCCTCCAAAAGCACAATGCGCTCCTTTTCAACCTTATTGTGCTTCAGCACATTGATGCAGCGGTTGTAAACGCTGCGCATCAGCAGTCCTAACGTGTCGTCGCCGAAAGTCAAATCGTTGCGGCGAGCCCAAATGTCGGTGAATACATCGCCCACAACGTCTTCTGCCAAGTCGCGCCCAACAAGTGATTGAGCGTACAACAGCATTTTAGGATAATATTTCCTGAAAATGTCGCGGAACGATATGTTAGCATCGTACATCATAATTTTTTATCTATCAACTGCCAACTTGAGTCTATAATCAACCCGCGTTTAACATAGCAGGCGAAATATTTTCGCTCTGCAAAATTAATCACTTATTGCCAAATAACAAATTTTTTGGCACAAACGCCTTTGTCAACCCCCTATGCGGAAATGGGTGAGGGGGTTTATGTTGTTCGATTTTTCTTGTTAGATATTCAAAATGGCGGTATAATATTGAATACTACGGAAATATTTGTTAATTTCGCAAACTAAAACCATTTGCGATGAAGATAGGCAATATCGATTTAGGAAATCGGCCGGTGATGCTGGCACCGATGGAGGATGTAACCGACCCCTCGTTCAGGCTAATATGCCGTGAGCAAGGGGCTGATATGGTTTACACCGAATTTGTGTCGGCTGACGCCTTGATTCGCAACGTGGGTAGCACCACGCGCAAACTGTGTATTCAGTCGGGCGAACGCCCTGCCGCGATTCAGATTTACGGTCGCGACGTCGATTCGATGGTTGAGGCGGCTAAGATTGCCGAGGCTGCCCGCCCCGACATTCTCGACATCAACTTCGGATGCCCGGTGAAGAAGGTGGCTCGCAAAGGTGCCGGCTCGGGGATGCTGCGCAACGTGCCGCTGCTGCTCGAAATCACCGCTGCCGTGGTGAAAGCCGTGAACATACCCGTGACGGTGAAAACCCGTTTGGGCTGGGACTGCGAAAATCTCATCATCACCACTCTTGCCGAGCAATTACAGGATTGCGGCATTCAGGCGCTCACCATTCACGGCCGCACTCGCTCGCAGATGTACACCGGCGAAGCCGACTGGACGCTCATCGGCGAGGTGAAGAACAATCCGCGCATCCACATCCCCATTATTGGCAACGGCGACATCACCACGCCGCAGAAACTTGCCGACTACTACGACCGCTATGGCGTTGACGGGGTGATGGTGGGACGCGCTTCGATTGGTTGCCCGTGGATTTTCCGCGAAATGAAGCATTTTCTTGAGCACGGTTCGCCCATCGAGCCAATCAGCCCGCACGACAAAATGCTGCTGCTGCGACGCCAGATTGATGAGAGCATCAACCGTATCGACGAATATCGCGGCATTCTGCACATTCGCCGCCACCTTGCCGCTACGCCGCTATTCAAAGGCATCCCTAACTTCCGCGACACTCGCGTGGCTATGCTGCAAGCCAACACCTTTGCCGAACTTAACGAGATTCTTAATCATATTGAAAACAATATCTTAACCCTTTAATCAGCAACCGCTACAATTATGAAACGATATGCTTTTGCTTGCCTGACTTTGATGCTCACCGCCTTGTCGGTGGCTGCTCAGGGTAGACGCTATGAGATGAATATGGGACAATACAACAACGTGCGCGTGCTCAACGACATTGACGTGGACATCGTGTGCAACAGCGACTCGGCTGGCAAGGTGGTGTTCTTTGCCGAAGATAAGGCTGTGCCTCGAATCATTCTCAGCAACAATTCTAAGGGGAAACTCACCGTGCAGACCGACAACACCATCGACGTGATTCAGTTGCCTAAGGTGACGGTGTATGTCAACGAACTCGCCCAGGTGGAGAACGCTGGCGACAGCACAGTGACCATTTTTGCCAAATCCGACAAGGTTTACGAACTAAAAATCAAGACAACTAATAATGGCCGCATTGTGGCTAACGACATCGAGGCTTCGTTGGTTGAACTGGCGGTGAGCACCGGTCGCGGACACATCATTGCCGCGGGAAAATGCCAGACGCTGAAGGTGAGCAACGTGGGCACCGGTGAAATCAACGCCTATGGGCTCGAAGCCACCGACGTGAAAGCGCATATTCTTGGCACCGGCTCGGTGTCGTGCCTCGTCAACGGCGGCTCGCTCACTCTGCGTGGCACCGGAACGGGAAAACTTTACTACAAGGGCAAGCCTGCCGAAGTGAACGTCAAGAAACTTGGTTCACTTAAGGCAATTCCGGTCGACGAAAAATAAATGATACTGCGCACCCCTTCGACGTGAAGCAGCCGCTTAGTTTTTCGACAACTTGTTCCACATGTAAATGCCGTAGAACGAGTTGATGAAATAGACACTGTATTTTGCCACGGTCATGAACGAAAATTCCGAGTCGCTCATGAGCCACAGCGCAATGTAAGCCACGTTAATCATCAGCCACATATACCATTGCTCAACGTAGGCTTTCACCGACACATACATTGTTACAATCGACATCACTGTGGTGAACGAATCGAGCCACAGTTGCATGGGCATATCGTAACTGGTTTTCAGCGTTTTAAATTCGATGTCGGGGAACACGCTTCGCAGCGTGTCGATGAACCACGGCCCGAAGTAGGTGAGAAACACGCCCAGCCCGATGGTGCCGATGGTCACGGCAGCAAAGGTGATGAATCGCTGATTCCAAGTCATATAGCGGGTGTGGATGGTGGTCGAGCCGTCGTTGCGCACGCGCTTGCTCCATTTGCGCCAACCCACAAACTGCATAGGCAGGTTGTAGACAAGGCGTTGCAGCATGTCGCCGTAGATGTGAGTGCAGAAACATATATATATATGTAGGAACGCCTCCACGGTGCCGAAAATCCAGTTCGCCATAGCGCCTTTGGCACCGAGCACCACGCAGAACACGCCCAGTATGGCGGCGATTGCCGAGATTGCCACATTGAGGGTGATTTCGCCTTTCATTGCAAATCCCACAATGGTGAGTGCAAGTATCGAGCCGAGCAGCAGCGATTCAAAGCGGTTGAGCCCCACGAGCGACTGGCGCAAGGTGTAGATGTATTTGTTTTGCTTTTCCATTTCCTTGATTGATTTTGTTCTTGTTGGTGGATAAAACCGAAAAATTCGACGGCAAAATTACTACAAATAGTTCATTGCACAAAATAATGGCTGCAAACCATGTTGCCTTGTCGTCAGAAAGGCGCGAAATGCCTTTGTTGCAGCCCCTGCCGCGAGGTTCGGCGCCTCTGCTCCCACAACGTGCATTCCCCGATTTTAAGGGCATTGTAACATGTTAGAAATAAGTTAATGAAAACATAAAATGTTAAAATTTGAGTTTTGTAATGAATAAATTTGTTGTTTTGCAAATATTTCTTAATTTTGCAACGATAACCGAAATCTGTTTATGCCATACAACCTTAAAACGATAAACCGCAAGTGGTGGCGCACGTTGTTTGTCGCAAGATTGGAGGTCATAGATATTGATATCAGTACCATAATAAAAGAAGAAGACAACTAACTATTTTATAACTTAAGTAAAATTCTATGGTTAAACATTTCAAACTATTTTCTGCGTTGCTGGCAGTAGCATTGTCTACTCCAGTGATGGCTTATGCAGCCGACTCTGCAGTGCCTGCTCCACAGAGCGCTGACCAGTCGAATGGTGTTTTATCAGGAGTTGTAAGAGATGCTGAAGATGTTATCATCGGCGCATCTGTAGTAGTTAAGGGCACAAGCAAGGGCGCATCAACCGACCTTGACGGTGCTTTTACAATCTCCGGCGTGGCACCTGGTTCCACAATTCAAGTTTCTTACGTTGGCTATAAAACACAAGAAATTGTGTGGAAGGGCGGCAAACTTGATGTGTTGCTCGAATCTGGCGATAACGTGCTTCAAGAAGTGGTAGTTACCGCCCTTGGTATCAAGAAGGATGCCAAGAAACTTGGTTATGCAGTAAGTTCTATTTCTGCTGACGAACTCACTAAGACTGGTGGCTCGAACCTCGCTGCCGGCCTCTATGGTAAGGCATCGGGTGTGCGCATCCAATCAGCTCCTGGTGGTGGCACATCTGCGGTATCAATCTCTATCCGTGGTCTGTCATCAATCACAGGTAACACTCAGCCATTGTTGATTATGGACGGTGTGCCCATTCACAACGGTAACACCAACAACGACGGATATTGGGGCAACCAACGCATCAACTCTAACGGCTTGGTCGACATCAACCCTGAAGACATCGAAAACATCTCTATCCTTAAGGGTGCTGCTGCATCGGCATTGTATGGTTCGGAAGCTGCCAACGGTGTTGTGATGATTACTACTAAGAAGGGTAAGAAAGGTACAGGCACTCATGTCGACTTCAGTGCTAACGTAAGTTTTGACAAGGTTGCTTACATGCCTGAAATTCAAAAGCAATATGGTCCTGGTTACGACAACTGGGTTCTCGGTGACACTAAGGAAGCTGCAACAGGTTTCCGTCAACTCCGCAAGGACCGCAACGGTAACTTGATTACTACCACTAACCGCGAAACTTACTACAGCTATGGTGCTAAGTACGACGCAAGCAAGAAGGTTACTTACTTCGACGGTACTGAACGTGCTTACACTCCAATCGACCACAACCAATGGGAAGACGTGTTCCGCACTGGTGTTAACCAAACTTACAACCTGTCGTTGACCAATGCAACCGACCGCAACAACGTTCGTTTCTCTTACACCTACAACGATGTTCAGTCGATGCAGTACAACTCTAACAACCATAAGCACAACTTCAACTTGAACGGTACATTCGACGTTACCAACAACATCAAGTTGAACTATACTGCTACTTATATGAACCAGTATATCAAGAACCGTGCTTATCGTATCAGCCGTTTGGTTAACAACTACTCCGGTATGTTTGGTGGCTTCACCGATGTTGAATACATCCGCAAGCACACTGTCACCAGCCTCGGCTATCTGAATGGTATTGCCGAAATCAACGGTGGTTCGCCAAACACTCTTACTCCGGACGAAACATTCTTGTACACGCCAAACGGTTCTACTTCGCTTATGAGCGAATACTTCTGGAACATCCTTGGTAAGGTTCAAGAAGAAGAACACCAACGCTTCATCGGTTCTGTTAACCCAACTTGGGACATTATCTCCGGCTTGAAGTTGAGCGGCCGTATCGCTACCGACCTCACAGTTGATAAGATTGAAAACAAGAACCGTGCTGAAAACTCTCATGTATTCTCAACTAACGGTCAATATAGCGACAGCTATGGCATCAGCAACAGCCGTTACAGCATCGTTTATGGCGACATTATGTTGATGTTCGACAAGACTTTCAACGAAATCCATAATGTTACTGCCAACCTCGGTTGGAATGCTCGTGAAGAGACTTACTATGCAACAAGTGCCAGCACCAGCCAAGGTCTTACTCAAGAAAACTGGTTCCACTTGAACGCATCAGTTGGTCAAAAGAATGCAGATATGAGCCGCTCGGAATTGCTCCGCACCGGTATGTTCCTCACTGCAAGCTACGGCTACGACAGCTGGGCATATTTGGAAGGTTCTATCCGTCAGGAAAAGACTTCTACTCTTAAGAAGGGTAACAACTCGTTCTGGTATCCATCAGTAAGTGCAAGTGTTCTTTACACTGAACTTCTCAAGGAAAAACGTCCAAGCTGGTGGAACTATGGTAAGGTTCGTTTGTCTTACGGTATCGTAGGTAACGCTCCCGAACTTTATCGTGCTAACTTGGCATTCAAGCAAGGTTCGTTGTTGCGCGATAACACCTATATCTACAATGAAGTTGATTCAAGCATCGGTAACGAAAGCATCAAGCCTGAAAAGAAGCACGAAATCGAATTCGGTATTGAGAACAAGTTCTTCAACAACCGTTTGGGTATGGAATTCAGTTTCTACTACAACGATATCAAGGACCAGATTCTTCAATGTACAGCAGCAGCATCCATGGGTGCACGCAGCATGTTGATGAACGTTGGTGAGTTGGAAAACAAGGGTATCGAACTTAGCGTATATGGCACTCCATACGAAAATAAGGACTGGCGAGTTGACCTCCGCGGTAACATCGGTTGGAACAGCAACAAGGTTAAGAAACTTGCCGACGGTTTGGACGTTCTTAATCACACAGATGGAATTGATAATGGCGCAGCAAACCTTGAATCGCACGTTGGTCAACCAATGGGTGACTGGTATGCTTACACATGGAAGAAAGACGACAAGGGCAACTACCTCGTAGGTCCTGACGGTCTTTATATCACTGACACATCAGAGCGTCACAAAGTAGGCAACGCTATGCCTAAGCTCACTGGTGGTTTCGGTGGCAGCTTCAGCTATAAGAACTGGACTCTCGACATGACCTTCGACTTCCGCATTGGTGGTGATGTACTCAACTTGCCATGGCAATACTACATGGATACAGGTGCAATCGAAGAAGCGGTTGGCGTTCGTGACGCTTCGACAGGCGGTATCTTCTACTACAGCACTGCTGATGACGTAAGTGACAAGGCTTCGATTGTTAAGCTTACAGCTGACCAGGTTAAGGCTCTTGGAACATACAAACGTGGCGAAACAATGATTGACGGCCACATGGTATGGGACAATGGTGTTATCCAAAAGGGTGTTAAGGAAGACGGTACACCAAACGACATCATCGTAACTCAATTCGAAATCAACGACTCGCAATATGGTTGGGGTACAAGCGCAACCCAAAGTTATGCAGAAGCTGTTCAAAAGAACAGCTATGTTAAGTGCCGCGAAATCAGCCTCGCTTACACTTTGCCAACAGCTTTGACTAAGAAGTTTGCTTGCAACAACCTTACAGTATCGGCATTCTGCCGCAACCCATTCTATGTTTACCGTTCATTGAAGTTGTTCGATGCTGAAACTACCGATGGTACTAATTGGATTTACCAAGCACAAATTGGTGGTTCAACTGCAAGCTCTCGCACATTTGGTGTATCGCTTCGCGCAAGCTTCTAATAGATAGTATTAATTAACCGAAAAATAGGAATTACATAATATGAAAAAGATATTTTCAATAGTATTTGCCGGATTGGCTATGCTGTCGTTGGTGGCTTGCTCTGACTCGGACTATAACGACAAGTATGAAGATCCATCGAAGACTACGACAGTTGGTGTTCCTCAGGTATTCACTTCTGTGCTTTATAGTGGCAATACTTGGATGAACCCGGTTTACTACCGTTACTACACTCAATCAACCACATCGGGTCTGTTCTCGGGTGTGATTGGTGACTATAACTCACGCGGTCGTTTTAGAGGTGCTTCCGAGGGCTATTTCAATGCTCGTTGGACCAGTTTCTATAGTATGCTTGCTCAATATCGTTTGTTGGAAACAACCTACGAGAACCTTTCTGACACTGAAAAACCGGCAAACGAAATCTTTGTTCACTGCGGTCGTGTGGTATTACTCTCACAATTGCACGAAATGCTTTCGTTGTGGGGCGACGTTCCTTTCAACGGTGCTGGTAATCTTTGGAAAGATGGTAAATATGAAGCTGCTAAAGCTGCTTGCGTTTACGATGACGACGAAGAACTCTACAAGCAAATCCTTAGTGAACTTAAGGTAACTGCCGATTTCTTAAGCGGCACTCAAAACTCAATTGCTTTGGCTTCGCTTGGCCGTCAAGATTACACTCTTGCTGCTGGTGATCCTGTCAAGTGGCAGAAGTATGTTAACTCGCTTCGCTTGCGCATTGCCCTCCATTTGGCTACAAACGGTGGTTGCGTAACTGAGGCTAAGGCTGCTATCGGCGAAATCCTTGGCAACCCAACCAAGTATCCGGTTATCGAGTCGAACGACGACAACATGGGCGTTGCAGGTGACACTCAAACCGATACATTCAACTATGGTAAGTCGATGTCGCAAGCATTGCGCACCGGTTCGTATGCTGCAGGTTCACAAGCTGTTCTTAATGTGATGAATGTTCCAGCCAATGGTCTTCCAACAGCTGATAGCGACCCACGTTTGGCTGCAATGTACGACTGCAACCCTGATGGCGAATATGTTGCTCCTGACATCACAATGACAAACACTCAAATTAGCCAGATTTCTGACGAAAAGCACAACGAATATGTTGATAGAGGTATGCTTGGCGCATCTTACTTCTGCGAAATCGACTCTATTGCTATCGCCGGTTATGCTTCTTACCAAGGCAATGCTAACCTTGGTGGTCTTTGGGTTGGTGCTGCTGAAGTTGCTCTTAGCAAGGCTGAATGTTACTTGATGGGCTATGGCGTTTCGGTTGACCAAGCTAAGGCTAAACAATGCTTCATTGAAGGTGTTAAGCTTTCGTCGGAATACTTCTGGGATATGAAGGTTAACAGCTCTATAGCTAAGGCTGGCAACGACAGCTACTATGGCTATCGTGAATTGGTAGTTCCAACTTCGGCTGACTTTGTTGCTTACGCTGAAAAGATTTGGCAGCCAACTCAAGAATGTGTTTGCTCGCAATTGTGGCTCAACTTTGGCTATATGAACGAACTTGAGGCTTGGAACGTGGTTCGTCGTACCGGTTTCCCTGTAGTTAAGTTTGCTACAGATACTCAGGTATCTAACTACCCAACTCCTCCAAACCGTTTGCCATACGTTAGCGATGAGCTCAACTACAACTCGGTTAACTGCCAGGCTGCTATCGCTAAGAACTACGATGAGAGCACAGGTTACTACACTAACCTCTTCTGGGCAAAGAAAGTTTACTACACAATGGTGAAATAATCTTTGTATGACATAAACTAATGGGCGTGTCGCAATTTGCGACACGCTTTTTTAATATTTTATCCTTTTTTCAATACATAATAATTGCATTTTCGTTATAATATGGGTATATTTGTATGACTAAATAATAAACATATTAATCATTCATCCTTTAAACTATCATGAAAAGATTATTTTTATCATTATTTTGCCTTTTGGCAATAGGCCTTTCGGCGTCGGCACAACAGATTATGGATGTTGTATATTATGATTCTAATAGTTCAGAGCCATTTGTGTATAATCATGATTTTAGTTTAGAAGTTTCTGGATATTCTGGGATTGACTTTAATCTGCCAATTGCTTCATCATTTTCAATTAATGGGTTGCATTTGCAATTTACTATTGAAAATGAAGACTTTAAATGGTATATCGTTAGAAAGCATCCAGAAAAATACTATGATTTCATCCCGTCATTTATATTTTCAATATCCTCTCAAACTGTACCATTTATTATTAGGGTTTATTTTGATTAGATAATTATTTAATCATGAAACGACATCTCTTTATCATCATAATCCTTTTTGTTGTGGCTATGACGGCAAGCGCCAAGGTGGGAGATGTGTTTCTTACCGAAAAGATTTTTGTAACGCCGCAATCGTCGTATTGCATGAGGGGCGAAAACGTGAGCATCAACGGGCAAGTGCTTTCGTCGGACTACGCCGATTTCTATCCCTATAGCCGCTACGTCTACATAGAATTTATCGACACCGAAAACGGCGTGCTTTCGCGCCAGAAGGTGCGCATTGCCGACAACGGCACATTCTCTGCTGTGGTGAATGTGGGTGCAAAATATCCCGACGGCGTTTATTTCGTGAGGGCTTACACCCAGTTTATGCTCAACCGCAAGGCATCGTCGCTGCCCATGGCGCCCGTGTTTGTGGGCATGCGACCTGCCGATAAGCAGAGCGAAGCTGTGGGTGCAATCATTGCTTCAGAGGGCGGCAAGCTGCTTGCCGGCTGCAAGCAGACGGTGATGGTGTATGTGATTGACGCCAACCGTTTGCCGGTGCGCACGCAGTTCACCGTTATAAATCGTGCCAAAGGCGACGAGCCGGTGTGTTTGGGCGAAACATCCGATGCCGGGCTTGCCACTTTCCAGCTCACTCCGGCATTGGGCGACAGCCTTGCCGTGCAGGTGCGCAAAGGCGCCACAATAAGCACATTTGCAATACCCGTTGAATCGCATGGCGTGGCACTGCAAGCCACCATTCGTCGCAGCCGGGTGTATTGCAAGGCTCTCAGCTCTGCTGGTGCATTGCCCGACAGCGCCAAGTTGTGGGCTTATCACCCATATTTCGGCATTCGGCCTATAGCGCTCGACGCTGCTGGCATGGGCGTGGCTGACATTAAAGGTTGCGCACCGGGCGTGCTCACGCTTTGGCTCACCGATGAGGGGATGAACACCTTGGCACAACGCTCGCTGTGGATTGAAAAAGCCAACGACTCGATTCCGCAACCTGAGGTGAAATATAAACCAGTTTGCAAGACCGATGAAAATCCATTGAGCGCAATCACCGACACTGTGAAAGGATGCTCTGCCATGGTGCGCATCACGCCCGAATGGGACCATTTGGGCACCGATGCTTTCGGCGCACTCAATTTCACCAACGAATTGGCATCTGCCATACCATTCCCGCAACGAGCCACCGATGCTGATGTCAACGCCTGGCTGCTATCGGTTTCACACGCCTTCCTCTCGCCTAAGATGCTCCTTGTCGACTCAATCGCCTATCCCTATGCCGTTGAAGCGGCGTTGCACATGAGCGGCATTGTGAATGTGAGCCGCGGCAAACCGCTCAGTGGCGGCACAATGCAGGTGTTCAACCAGTCGACCGGCGATGCTACCACTTGCGAAATCTCGCCCGACGGTCACTTCGACGTTGCGCTGACCGATTTCCTCGACCGCTCGAAAATTTATTTACAGGCTATCGACCAAAAAGGCAAACCAGGGCAATTCATCTATAACATCGACGAACTGAAATATCCTGACGTGGTGAACAACTCGCCGTTCCTGAAACTTGAGGAAGCTCTTGCCGAGCGCAACATCTCGGCTGTGAAAATGGCTGCCTATCAAGCCGATGACGTGGAATTTGAGCAGCAGCTTGGCGAACTCACCGTAACGAGGAAGAAAATCACCGGACAAACCATGTTTGAACTCTTTCACCAAAAAACGCCAATCAACTTTGTCAGCCGCAAGGACATTGAGCGATTCAACATCATCTCGGTTGAAGATGCATTGAAACGCATGACAATAGTGCAGGTGAGACGCGGAGAAACAAGGAAACTTGTATCGGAGGCTGACCAAGCCACGCTACGAAAAAAATTCTATCCCAACGATTTCACGGCTGGCAACAACAGTTCGCCGGTGGAGTCGAGCGGCAAAATTGTGGTTTGGACAAACAGCATGAGAGGCAGCTCAATTATCCCCTCGAATGGACATGGCAAATATCTTGATTTTGTGGTTGACGGCTTGAAGATTGACCAAGACTTCGACATTGTGCTGTCGATGGACATGGGCATTGTGGAAACGCTTGAAATAGTACCGGCATCCGACCCTCGCAGCGTGATGTACCTCACGCCTTGCGGATTTATTGAAATTAAAACCCGCTTGGGCATCAAGCCTGAGGAGATTTCGTCGAACGGCATCACGTTTCAGCCATTAGGCTTGAGCGAAAGCCTGCAGAGCGTTGCGCCGCAGTTGCCGCAAACGCCCGGAAACTATCGCGTGAATGTCGACATAGTTTCGCCCGACCGCTCGGTTACATCTTCATCAATGGTGGTGGAATATCAGTGACGCATACGTTGAGCTAAAGTCGCCTCCTCGCTAATATTTCATTTGCAAATCCGCTGAATGTTCATTTTTGTATGCTGTGGGGCGTTGTTGTGAAAATTTTGATATATCGGCTTTTTTGCGTAAGTTTGCATAACCAAAAAAACTACTCATAAAAACTTAAACAATATGAACATACGAAGTATCTTAAGCGTGGCTTGTGGCTTGGTTGCAGCCATGTCGATTAATGTGTCGGCACAGGAGGTCGGCACAGAGGTGCATGGGCGCAGCACCACATACGAGTGGCCCACCGACCCCCAGGTGTTGCAGAAACTCGACCAGTGGCGCGACCTGAAGTTTGGCGTTTTGTTTCACTGGGGCTTATATTGCGTGCCCGGCATTGTGGAATCGTGGAGCATCTGCTCGGAAGACGTTGATTGGATTGGCCGCCGCACCGATATTCCTTACGATGAATACAAGAAATGGTATTTCGGACTGAAGGATGTGTTCAATCCTGTGAAATTCGACCCCGACCAATGGGCATCGATAATGAACGATGCAGGCATGCGCTATATGGTGTTCACCACCAAGCATCACGATGGCTTTTGTATGTTCGATTCAAAATACACCGATTTTTCGATTGCTAAAGCGGCTTTCCGCAAAAATCCGCGCCGCGACGTGGCAAAACATGTGTTTGAGGCGTTCCGCAATCAAAACTTCTGGATTGGGTGTTATTTCTCGAAACCCGACTGGCATTGCGAATGGTTCTGGAATCCGAATTATGCCACTGCCGACCGTCGCCAAAACTACAAGAAAGAACGTCACCCCGAATGGTGGCAAAACTATAAGACGTTCACCAAAAATCAACTCACTGAACTTACCACCAACTATGGCAGCATCGACATTCTTTGGCTCGACGGCGGATGGGTGCGCGGCGACGATGTTGAACTCGACGAAGTGCTCGTGGGGGCACGTCAACGCAACCCGGGTATGCTCAGCGTTGACCGCACAATCCACGGCAAAAACGAGAATTATCAGACACCCGAGCGCGGCATCCCTAATGAGCAACTCGACAATCCGTGGGAAAGTTGCATCACCCTGTCGAACGACTGGGGATGGGTGCCTAATGCGCCATATAAATCGGCACAGAAGGTGATAAACACCTTGATTGAAGCCACCGCAAAGGGCGGCGCGTTGCTGCTTGGCATCGGGCCTGATGCGCAAGGCACCATCGAGCAGCCTATCATCGACCGCCTGCAAGTGGTTGGCAAATGGCTTCGTGCCAACGGCAAAGCCATCTACGGCACTCGCAACGCGAAAATCTATCACGACGGAAACGTGTGGTTCACCGCCGATAAAAACGGCACTACGCTCTATGCCATCTATGCGCTTCCCGAAGGCGAATCGTTGCCTGCCACCATCACTTGGAGCGGCAATGCACCTCGTGGCGCCGTGAAACTGCTGTCGACCGGCAAATCGCTGAAAGCCGTGACTAAAGACGGCAAAACCACGGTGACATTGCCCAAAAACCTCGCCCAAGAGCCTTTGGCAATGGAATTTACCGTGAAATGAATAGAAAAATAACTCAGTATTAATACATAATCAAAAAGAATTAAATGAATACTCGTTGCGTTTCAAGTATCATTTGCGGCATAATTGCTGCAATGGGGATTAATGCATCGGCACAATCGTATGTGCACGAGCAATCGAAAGACTACATTTGGCCAACTGACCAAAAAGTGGTGGAAAAACTGAAAGGTTGGCAAGACCTGAAGTTCGGTATTCTGCTTCACTGGGGCTTGTATTCGGTTCCCGGCATTGTGGAATCGTGGGCAATCACGTCGGAGGACTGGATTAGACCGCCAAAGGACAAAACCTACGAAGAATTTAAGCAATGGTATTGGGGCTTAATCAAGGATTTTAATCCTGTGAAGTTCAATCCCGAGCAATGGGCAAGTGTGGCAAAGGATGCCGGTATGAAATATGTGATTTTCACCACCAAGCACCACGACGGCTTCTGCCTCTGGGATACCAAGACCACCGATTTCAACATCACCAACAGCGGTTTCAAGGGCAATCCTCGCCAAGATGCGTTGCGCTATGTGCTCGACGCCTTCCGCAACGAAGGACTCATGCCGGGAACCTATTTCTCGAAACCCGACTGGCACAGCGACTACTATTGGTGGACCAAGAAAGCCACGCCAAACCGCAGCCACAACTACAAGATTGAGCAGTATCCCGAGCGTTGGGAAAACTATAAGAAGTTTGTTTACAACCAAGTGGAAGAGTTGATGAACAACTACGGTCCGGTGGATATTTTGTGGCTCGACGGCGGATGGTGCACCAAGCCACGCGAGGACATAAACCTCGACGGCATTGTTGACATGGCGCGTAAGGCACAACCCGGCTTGATTGTTGTTGAACGCGCTTGCCCGGGCATACACGAGAACTATCAGACCCCGGAGCAAACCATCCCCGACCATCAGATACTCAACCCGTGGGAAAGTTGCATCACCCTCACCAACGACTGGGGCTGGACTCCGAGAAACAAATGGAAATCTCCTGCAAAGGTGATTTCGATTTTGAGCGAAATCGTGGCTAAGGGCGGTTCGCTGGTGCTTGGCGTTGGCCCAACACCACAGGGCGAAATCGAGCCAAAGTCGGTTGAAGAATTGGAGATTATAGGCAAGTGGCTTAGCCTTAACGGCGAAGCAATCTATGCCACTGTGCCAACTCCGGTGTATCGCAACGACGAAAGCAGCATCTGGTTCACCGGCAACAAGGACGGCAAGAGCGTCTATGGCATTGTTCCGCAAAAGGACGATAGCCCATTCCCGGCAACCATTTCGTGGAAAGGCAACGAGCCAGTGAAGGGCAGCAAGATTGTTTGCCTGAGCACGAAAAAGTCGTTGAAATATAAGACTGTTGACGGCGTAACCACCGTCACTCTGCCAAAGAATGCCGACGGAAGCAACGGTGTGGCATTTAAGGTGGTGATAAAGAAATAAAGATAAACGCGAGACAAAGAAGCGGGGAGGCGTGTTGTAGCCCAACATGCCTCCCCGTGAATTTTTTTATTTCCGCCCCGCTTGCGTTGGATTGCTGTTGCCGCTCACTCGCGATTTGTTCATGGCGGAGCGATTACAACTTTTTCCGTGGGAATGCGTCGATGAAACTGCCTGGGGTGATGTTGAAAATGTCGATGCTCAGGTGGCTTGCGTAGCGCGCAATGGTGTGGTAGGAGCGGAACGCAACATAGAAACTGTGAAGAATCTGATGAAGCGGATACTGCATATATTCGGTGTTGACACGTTTCACCTCCGTTTCGTCGTCTTTATAGAAATGAGGCTGAATCGACACCACGTTGTTGTCGTCGTCGACCGAAAGCGTGCGAGTCCACGAATGGTCGGCACCGGCAATGTAGATGGTCCGATAGCCGCATGCAATGGCAATCATGATTGACGGGATGAGCACGTTGCGTGGCCTCGGCATGCCCAGCAGGTGCTTGAAAGCCCAGTTTTCGAGCCACTCGGCACCCTCAACCGGAGTGAGATTGTAGCGATAGAGCCTCAGGCAATCGTTCCCGGCAATTATTCCTGCCACGTCGGGCGGCAGCGACACGTTGGTGGGCACAAACAAATTCATCGCCCAATCGACTTGCGAAAGCGCCAGCCACAGTTTAGCCACATTCGGCTCGTTGATGGCGTGGAAGAAATGCGGGTCGGCAAGCACATAATGTGTGGGCTGCAGCGAGGTGAACGCCGGCGCATTGGCTGCAAAGTTCACCGCCAGACGGTGGTGCTGCATAAGGAAATCGCTCGAATTGGCAATGGTTTCGTTAAGCGAAGGCCCGTTGCCGAGAATCACCATGCGAGCACCGGCATCGGCACGGGGCATAGTGACGCGTTTGCCCGACAGAATTGCAATTTTTGCAATGCTCATGGCAGTGTCGGCTGCTGTTTTCAGCATTTTGCTGATGTGGTCGAAGGTCGTCATAATTGAGCGATTTGAGTTAGGATGAGGGTGAATAATTAGGTTGTAACTTTGCCTAACAATTATTCATTGCAGATTTGAGGTCTGAACGAAGTAGCACACCGTGAGTGTCGTGGCGAGCACCACAATGTAGGCTGTAGCAAAGATAGTAAAATTCTTTCGTAACTTGTGCTCCCGAAGTGATGCAACAACAAATATTGCCATCGGAATCATCAAGGGTTGGAACGGAAGCATATATCGCGACACCGAACCGGCGGTGATGTAGGCAGGCACGGCAAAGCAAATAATCGCCCACAGCGGAAACCAGCCGAGCGACGTGGCTCTACGCCAACTCATCCAACCGATGTAGAATAGCGTCAAACCGCCAATGGCGTACCAAGTGACGGCGATTCGCGGAACTACTTCGGAGATGCTCACCCTGCCTAAAATCCACGGGAAAGGGATGAGGTATTGCACGGCGCAGGTGAAAGGCAGCCATAGTGCCTTTTGCCACCATTCCAGACTGAAGTAGTTGCCCACCACAGAGCCGAGTGCAGCTTGATTATCGCCGATAATGAACTGATACGACATGGCAGAAGACTTGCCGGGGTCGAAATAAGTGTCGTAATGGTTAAATGTGATGGAGTGCGACAATTCGTTAATGCCGATGTAGACGGCAACCCCGATGACGAGCATAGTGATGGCATTTCGCCACAGCGAGCGGTTGCCTGCCCACGCCAGCACGATGCCGATGAGTATAATCAGCGAATAAGTGGTGCGAGCCGCTGCCACAACAGTAATTCCCAAAGCAAACAAGGCTATCGGTCGCCAGGCAAGCCGAGAACAGTGCTTCCGGTTAAACGAAGAAAGCGCCAAAGCGCACACCATCACGCCGAAATAGGTTAAAGGCTCCTTTAGCAACTGTGTGCCGTGTGAGAGAAAGAAAAACAGCGATGCCGTCATTGCCATAGCCAACGAAGCCACTTTGCAGTTGCTGAACGTGGTGCGCCCGTCGAGCAGCCTTGTGGCAAACGTGCCAGTGAGGATAATAGTGGCAAGAGTGAGCATCATATTCATTGCCAACGGATAGACGATGTTAATGCTAAACACTTTCCAGAGCATCACCGTCATGAGTGGCAGTCCGGGGAACGGGTCGAGACCGTGGTCGTAGGATTGATGGTTAAACAGGTGCAGGGCATAGTTGAAATATCGGTCAGCATCGTTCCACAGGGCAGGGTGCATGAGCGAGTGTCCGGTATACACCGTGGCTCGGGCAATGTAGTTGATTCCTAAAATGCCCATCACCAGCCATGCGCAAGCCAGTGCCGCCACTCCGAGAGTCGACCTGTAACTCATTCGCGAATAGGCGAGGCGTGGCACAAGGTAAGCAACGGTGAAGCCGGCAACTATTGTAGCGGCATCTTTGAGCGCAAAGATGTGAGTAGAACAAAGTATTAGAGCAATAAACACCGATGCCTCAACAAAAAATATTTTTTGTGGAACCTTCATGTCTGCAAAGGTAGTGTTTTTTTGCGTATATTTGTGGGCATAATTGCAATTTGCAAAAGGAATATTTAATTTTGCAATTTGCGATATTGACAGGAATGTAAAAACAGATATGACGGAAAAAGAAATCGGCGGAATACGCCTTGATGTGGGCGAGGTGCTGAGGCATAAGATGCCTCGCCACTACAGGTATGTGCCGCGATTTGTGGTGAAAGGTTTGGCGCGACTGATTTGTCAGGACAAGTTGAACGAGATTGCGCGGTTGCACGGATCAAAGCGAGGAGTGGAGTTTGCCGATGGTGTTCTCGACTATCTTGGCGTGAGAGTTCGCATCGAGGGCGAGGAAAATCTCCCTAAAGCCGACGATGGCAGATTTGTGTTTGTGTGCAATCATCCAATGGGCGGCTTAGACGGCATAGCCATCATTTCGCATATCGGCCGCCGTTATGGTGGCAAGATACGTTTTCTGGTGAACGATTTGCTCATGGCGGTGTCACCGCTTGCCGACGTGTTTTTGCCTATCAATAAATTCGGACGGCAGTCGCGTGCGGCAGCCCAAAGCATCGATGCGGCTTATCGCAGCGAGGTGCAGATGCTCACGTTTCCGGCAGGACTGTGCTCGCGCCTTATGGACAATGGCGAGATTACCGACTTGGCATGGCAGAAATCGTTTGTGGTTAAGGCTGCTGAACATGGGCGCAATGTGGTGCCGATGTTTTTTGAGGGCGTAAACTCAAAGTTTTTCTATCGTGTGGCACGTTGGCGCAAACGGCTGAAGATTGGTTTCAACATTGAAATGATGTTGCTGCCGCGCGAGATGATGAAGTGCCGCAACAAGGAGTTTGTGCTGCGCGTGGGCAAGCCGATTGCATGCGATTTGCTCGATGCCGCCAATCCGATGGCGTCGGTGAACAAGATACGCAGCGCGTGTTATGAACTAAAGAATATGCGGCGCGACTGAAAACGGTGAAAAAAAAGATTGTTTTAAGATAAGAACAGAAAACGGTATAGATGAAAGCGATAATTAAAGAGGTGAGCGTTGAACTCATCGAACAGGAATTGACGGGCGACAAATTTTTGCGCAAGACTAACAAAGGCGGCAACGAAATATATGTGGTGAACGCCTTTAATGCACCAAATGTGATGCGCGAAATTGGTCGTTTGCGCGAAATTGCTTTCCGCACTGCTGGCGGTGGAACCGGCAAGGATTGCGACATTGATGAGTTCGACACGATGGAGGTTCCGTGCCAACAGTTGTTGGTGTGGAATCCGGAGCATCGCGAGATTATTGGCGGTTATCGGTTTATGTTGGGCGAGAATGTGGCATTGAACAGCGACGGCTCGCCGCGTATTGCCACATCGCACATGTTCAAGTTCTCCGAAAAATTCATGCGCGACTTTTTGCCGTCGACGCTTGAACTTGGGCGTTCGTTTGTGCGCTTGGAGTATCAGTCGACGAAAGCAGGCGTGAAGGCGATATATGCACTCGACAATTTGTGGGATGGCATTGGCGCGCTCACGGTGGTTTATCCGCAGATAAGATATTTGTTCGGCAAGGTGACCATGTACCCCAATTATTCGCATCTGTGCCGCGATATGATTCTTTATTTTCTGAATCATTATTTCCCCGACAACGACCATCTGGTTACGCCCATCACTCCTGTGAAATATGCTCATAGCATGGAATCGTTACAGAGCAGGTTTGAGAACAACAACTTTGAAGCGGATTATAAAAGACTTAATCAAATGGTGCGCGATGAGGGATTCAATATTCCGCCGTTGGTTCATGCCTATATGAGTCTTTCGCCAACGATGCGCATGTTTGGCACGGCTGTGAACGATGAGTTCGGCAACGTGGAGGAAAGCGGAATAATGATTTCGGTGAGAGAAATATTCGCTGATAAGATTGGTCGCCATGTGGACACTTTTGAACAGTCGGATACATTCAAGGGCTGATTTTGATGAATAGAATAAGATTGAATTAATATGATAAGAAGAATTGTTTCCACTACTATTGCGATTATGGGGCTGTTGCTGTCAGTGGCAACGAGTGTGGCGTCGTATTCGCAGGAAAACATCAATTTTGAGGCTTCGGTGACGCTGAATGTGAGCGATGGCGCATTGGCTCCATATTATGCCGCTTCGAACCGTTATGGGACGCTCACTCAAGGCAAATCGACGCTGGCAAGCGCTGCGGTGTGGCAGAAGATGGACACCACTCGCCGCTTCAGTTTCGGTTTTGGCGCTGAGGCGTGGGCAGGATGGACATCGGATGTTGATTATAGCCGATATGATGTTGGCAACGCCACATGGAACGCTAATGCGCAGCATCCCGCGCGAGCATGGGTGCAACAGTTGTATGCCGAGGTGAAATATCGTGGCGTGTATGCAGTGCTGGGACAGAAAGAGCATCGCAACGCACTCACCAATGCGGCATTAAGCAGTGGTGACATGACGCTCTCGGGCAATGCGCGACCGATGCCGGGACTGAGAATGGGCTTCATTGATTTCCAGGACATACCTTTCACCAATGGTTGGGTGCAGATTGAGGGCGAAGTTGGGTATTACAAGGATATGCAAAACTCGTGGCTTGAGGACCATTATAACTATTACAACAATTACATCACCACCGACACTTGGTTCAACTATAAGCGGTGCTACTTCCGCACCAAGCCAAGCGAAAGGCTGTCGGTGACTGTGGGCATGCAGGCGTCATGCCAATTTGCTGGCGAAAGAAAAATGTATAGGAATGGCGATGTTTATTATACCGACAAGAATAAGACCTCGTTTAAGACTTTTGTGAAGGCGCTTTTCCCTGCCAGTGGCTCGGGAGGAAGCAGCAATGGCGACAAGGCATACTACGAGGGCAATCATTTGGGCTCGTGGGATTTGGCAGTGCGTTACCGCCTTGCCGGCGACAAGCAGTTGAGGGCTTATTATCAGAGCCCGTTTGAAGATGGTTCGGGCATAGGCAAACTCAACGGTTGGGATGGGCTTTATGGTTTGGAATACCGCACCGATAGTCGTGCCTTGATTACTGGTGCCGTGATTGAATATCTCGACTTGATGAACCAAAGCGGCCCGATGCACTGGGCTCCGGGCGACTCCCCCGATTCGCCGTTGCGCGACGAAGCAACCGGAGCGGATAATTATTATAACAACTATTTCTTCAACGGATATAGCGAATTGGGTATGTCGATTGGGTCGCCAATGCTGAAATCTACGATATATAACCGCGACGGGTATCTTGCATTCACCGATAACCGGCTGCGAGGCGTGCATGCCGCTGTGACGGGTTATCTGATGCCTGATTTATCATACCGGGTTATGGCATCGTATCGCAAATCGAGCGGCACAGTGTTTGTTCCTGCCGTTGTAAAACGCGAAGCCACATCAGTGATGGTTGAGGGCACATACGATGCGCATAAGCATCTGCCCGGGTTGAGTGTGTCGGCGCAGGTGGCAATCGACCGCGGGAAACTGTATGGCGACAATTTGGGTGCAGTGGTGGCTGTGAGATATTGTGGTAGAATAGGGAAATAATATAATTGGAATACAATGAAACAGATTGCTGGAAAAATCATATTGTTTGCAATGATGCTAATTGTGGCATCGTGTACCTCGAATAACGGCGATATTGGTCCGTGGTTCGGCATTTGGCGAGTCACTGAAATTACCACCGATGGCGTGCCCGACGAGGATTATGAGGGAAATATGTTCTTTAAATTTCAGAACACAGTGTTTGAGATGCTGTTGGTGTATGACGACCATAGCGCCGACACCAGGTTCGGAACGTGGAAAGATGAGGGAAATGGCATATTAACAGTGAGTTTCCCTGATGGAAAATACAAGCCACTGTCGGCAAGCCACATGTCGGCAGATAAAAATGTGCTCACTTTCAGCGGCGTACATTCGTCGGGATTTGTCCTTAGGCTAGAATCGTCGGATGGGCATGTCTACACTTATCGGCTTGTGAAGTGGTAGTGGACAAAGGCAAAGTCACTATTTGCAAACATCGGCAATAAGTTGTAACTTTGCAGCGCAAAAAACATTAGCAGTAAACTTATTAAACAAAAAAATATAAAAATTTCTCATTCGATGAATTTTGTAAAAGAACTTGAATGGCGCGGTATGATTAACAATATGATGCCGGGCACCGAGGAACAACTCCAGAAAGAACTTACGTCGGCTTATTTGGGCATCGACCCGACAGCCGATTCGCTGCATATCGGTCACTTGGTGGGCGTGATGATGCTTCGCCACTTGCAACGTTCGGGCCATCGCCCAATCGCCCTTATTGGTGGCGCTACGGGTATGATTGGCGACCCTTCGATGAAGAGTCAGGAACGTGTGCTCATCGACGAAGACACACTTCGCCACAATCAGGAGTGCATCAAGGCTCAGTTGGCTAAGTTCCTTGATTTTGATAGTGATGCTCCCAACGCAGCAGTGTTGGTGAACAACTACGATTGGATGAAAGACTACGGATTCCTTAATTTCATCCGTGACATTGGCAAGCACATCACTGTGAACTATATGATGGCAAAAGATTCGGTGAAGAAGCGCCTGGCAGCCAATGCCGACCACGGTATGTCGTTCACCGAGTTCTCTTATCAGTTGCTGCAAGGCTTCGATTTCTTGCACCTCTATCGCGAATATGGCTGCCGCTTGCAACTTGGCGGTAGCGACCAATGGGGCAACATCACCACCGGTACCGAATTAATCCGCCGTGTTGAAGGCGGCGAGGCTTTTGCCCTTACTTGTCCGCTCATCACAAAGGCCGACGGAGGCAAATTTGGCAAGACCGAGAGCGGCAATGTGTGGCTCGACCCTAAACGCACTTCGCCATATAAGTTCTATCAGTTCTGGCTTAACGTGAGCGATGCCGATGCAGAGAAATACATCAAGATATTCACCACACTCACTCGTGAGGAGATTGAAGCACTCGTTGCCGAACAGGCTGCTGACCCGAGCCAGCGTCCGCTGCAAAAACGTCTTGCAAAGGAAATCACCACTATGGTGCACAGCGCTGCCGACTATGAGGCTGCCGTTGAGGCTTCGCAGATTCTGTTCTCTAACAAAGCACAAGACATTCTGCATCGCATCGACGAGGATACATTGCTGTCGGTGTTTGAAGGCGTGCCACAGTTTGAGGTGAGCAAAGAAGCCATTGCTGCCGGCATCCCAGCCATAGAACTGCTTGCCGGAGCAACTAATGTGTTTGCATCGAAAGGCGAGATGCGCAAACTCACTCAAGGCGGTGGCGTGAGCATCAATAAGGAGAAACTCACCGATGCCAATGCAGTGATTGGCACCGACCATCTGCTCAACGACAAATACATTCTTGCCCAACGCGGAAAGAAAAATTATTACCTCATAATTGCAAAATAAGGCGTAAAAATTTGCACAAATCGTTTTTTACCCTTAAATTTGCACTCGCAAATGAGACGATGAGTCTCGCTTGTTAAGATTGTCTTATGGTGTAATGGTAGCACTGCAGTTTTTGGTTCTGCCTGTCGAGGTTCGAATCCTCGTAAGACAACGGTGAAGGAGCAACCTAAATGGTTGCTCTTTTGCGTTTATGCCGATTGTAATGTTTCCTTTTCGAAAAATTAGTTTTTGGAGGCAAATAATGCGGCTGAAGACGTGGGAATAATCATTTTAATGATTATCTTTGTAAAGTAAACAAATGATATATGCACATATATCAGTCTGCAACAAGGTTACTTACTAACACTTATGACTACTGTGATAGTGCCATTTGCTGGAGTAAAAGCCTTGTAACATATTCATATAACCCGTCGTTTCCCACAAGAAGCGATGACCCCAAGAATTGTACATAAAAGCTTTTCATGTAAACCAAAAGTAAAATGGAAATAGTAAAAAAGCAAAGACTTCCCAATTTTGAAATATTGCGAGTGATGGCAATGCTGATGATTGTCATTGGTCATTTCTTTTGGCATGGGATGTTAGTCACGTGTCCAACAGATATTTACAAAATAGTTTATTCAGCATCAAATTTCTCGCAAATTAGTCAATTCTTTTTTCTGCAAATTCTATATATCGTTTCTAATATGGGTGTTAACCTGTTTGTGATGATAACGGGTTATTTCATGATAACCTCGCGGCCTCGATGGGAAAAAGTGCCAATCGTTTGGTTTCAGGTGATGTTCTATTGTGTGGCGATATATGCAATTGTAGTTGGAACCGGTTATTTCGATTTGTCTATCAGAGGAGTTGTTGCACAATTTCTGCCAATTTTAAGTAATAAATATTGGTTTGTAACTCAATATGTCGGTTTAATTGCATTGTCGCCAATTATAAATATTTTGGTGAACAATCTTTCAAAGCAGCAATATCGCGTGCTGCTGATTGTGATGTTGGTAATGGATTTTATGGTACTTGGTAATGGATACGGATATGGATATGGACTTTTTTACTCGGGGGAACATACACTATTCCATTTTATTACAATGTATTTGTTGGCTGGGTATATGAGAATTCATGGAATTAATGTTTCGGCAAAAAAGAGTTTTATTGCCTTTTGCCTTTCGGTGATAGCTGTCTTTTGCCTGATTGTGGCATATGAGTTATATCTTAATTCCCACACAAATCAGGGGGGGGATTTGGTTGTTTCTACGATATTAACCGATAATAATAGTTTTACTTTATTTATGTCGTTTTTCTTCTTCCTTTGGATAAGCAATGTGAGAATTAAGCAGAATTGGTTCACAAAAGCATTGGTATGGATGGCGCCATACACTTTTGGAGTGTATCTGATAAACGATAGCGATTATTTACGGCGATTGCTTTGGAATAATGTGATGCAATTAGCCGACGTACATTCGCCTTGGCTTGTGTTATATATATTGACAGTTAGTGTGGCGATTTTGTTTGTTTGCTCAGGTATAGATTTCGTGCGGAAATTGTTGTTTGACTTTTTGCGCGTGAATGAAAGACTGACAAGCCTTACGCATAGCGTTGAACAATACTTTAAAAACAGACTATGAATTTATTGAAAAGGATACCCGACCGGCCGGTGGCTAACTGGCTGATAATGCTGGTAACGGCATTAGTGATTTTAATGCTTTTGTCCCCTGATTCTTATTTACATAATATCGCACCAAGAATAGATTCGGCGTGGTTCTTTATGTGCGGCAAGGCGTGGATGAATGGCATGGTGCCGTATGTCGACTTTGCCGACAGCAAAGGTCCGCTGTTGTGGCTTATCTATGGTATGGGCTATCTTCTGAGTCATTACGACTATCATGGCGTGTTTTGGGTGTCGGTAGTGGTATATTCGTTCACATTCTATTTCTTGTTTAAAACCGCACGAATATTTCTGGAACACCGCAACCAAGCCATATTGGCGGTTTTAATGTCTGCAATAGCCATCTTTAATCCTGTAACCCATAACGAAATGCGAGCTGAGGATTATGGATTGTTCTTCACCGCCCTATCGCTGTGGCAGTTGTGCCGAATATTGTATGCTGAACACAACGAGCGCGATGAACGAATGGCATTTTTCGCTTTTGGCATCTCGCTTGCCGGCACGCTGTTGATAAAATACAACATCACAGCCATGTGCTGCATCTTCCCGGCAATAGGTCTATACTATCTGCTGCGTGAGCGCCACTCTGTTTGGCGACCGTTACTTGCGTGTGTTGCCGGCTTCGCCGCCATCGTATTGCCGTTTCTCATATATTTCCTTATCCAAGGCAACTTCTCCGCCTTTATCCAGGAATACTTTATCAATACATTGCAGACGATTGAGAATAAACGAGAAAGCTCAGGTGCATTAATGTCGATGATTGAGGATTTCAGTATGTTTTTTGAATTAAAGATACTTTTCTCGACATGTATGTTAATGCTGTTGATGATTGTAATAACAACGTTTAAGATGAAACCATATAAATATTTGCCATTGGGTTTATATTTATATTTTATGATGATATGCATAAACTGTCATGCGTATTATTACTATTATAGTCTTATAATGATTGTAGGGATATTCCCAATGACTCAAGTGTTTCTGCAATTTAAGTGGTGCTCTGTTAGATTATGTATATTGGCAACATTCATAAGTATAGCTTTTTATGTATATAGAGATTTGTTACGTCCGATTTCAATTTGTGACAAAGAAACGATTGCTCAATGTAATGAAATAGAAAGGATTATATCTGAGAAAAAAAAACCAAGAGTAATTAGCCTATCTACAGAGAGAGGATGGGGTGTTACTCAGCATGCATTGCCGGCTACTAAATATTGGGCACGTCAAGCTGGATATACAGAACCCATGTTTAAAGATGCTATTGAAAATATTGGCAAAAGTGATTTTGTTTTTGTGGATTATTGGGATAAAGATAGTGTCATAATCAATGACAGATTAAAAGCTGAGGGTTTTAAGTTCAGGAGATATATTACAATTAGAGATACTGAGCCAATAAAAATATATTCTCGATGACGTAATGCTTAATGATGTGGAATATTCATCCGACAATCGTCGCATTGCAAAGAACACCTTGATGCTTTATTTCAGGATGTTTATTACAATGCTTGTGGGGTTATATACTTCACGAGTGTTTTTGAGTGCGCTTGGATTTGATGATTATGGTATTTATAATGTTGTTGGTGGAGTGATTGGTATGATGGGTGTTGTCACTGGTTTGCTGTCACAAAGCACTATGCGCTTTCTCACATATTCAATTGGTTCGGACAATATAGAAGGACAAAAACACACTTTTTCAGCTTTGCTGTTGATTCATATAGCATTGGCAGCAATAATTATTGTGTTAGGTGAAACTATTGGATTGTGGTTTTTGAACACTCATGTGGTGTTTGATGCATCACGAACAGATACTGTGAATTTTGTGTATCAGCTTTCGCTTATAGGAGCATGTATTGGCATAATTCAAGTGCCATTTTATGCTTCGGTTATAGCTAAAGAGAAGATGAATTTTTTTGCTTACATCAGTATTTATGATGTTGTAGTGAAATTGCTGATTGTGTTTGTGTTGTTTGTGGTTGACTTTGACAAGCTGATGCTTTATGCTTCAATGCTGCTTGTGTGCAATATAATCACTTTTATGTTTTATCGACTTTATTGCAAACGTCACTTTGAGTTCTGCTCGTTTAGACTGGTCTTTTATAAAGAATTGTATAAAAAGATGGTGAGTTATACTGGATGGGGGGCAATAGGAGCTGTGGCATTTACATTTAATGGTCAGGGTATTACGGTTTTGCTTAATATGTTCTTTGGCCCAGCAGTTAACGCTGCAAGAGCTGTGGCTATGATGGTATCAAATATGGTCAACCAGTTTGTCACCAACTTTCAGACATCAATTAATCCTCAGATTATTAAGAGTTATGCTGGCGGTGATGTTGAGCGAAGCACTCAGCTTGTTATAAACAATGCGAAGTTTTCATCTTATTTGCTGCTTTTGTTTGCTATCCCGTTGTTTATTGAGACGGAAAATGTGCTTTCTTTGTGGCTTGGTAATTTCCCGGATTATACTATAGAATTTGCTCGATTAGCATTAGTGCAGATGTTGATTCAAGCGATTGATTATCCTGTTGGCACAGGAATTCATGCGGTTGGCAAGATGAAACTTCCACAATTGTCGTCATCGCTGATTTATATGCTTATTTTGCCAATATGTTATATGGCTCTAAAAATGGGCGCACAACCTGTAGCAGTCTACATTATTTCAGTGTGTGTGTTTCCTATGGCTTTTTGTAGCGATTTGCTAATTTTGCATCATTACACTGGTTTCCCAATATTACGGTTTATCAAAGAAGTCCCTTTGAAAACGATGATAATTATTGCTGTCGCTGCGATATTGCCAACCTATATTCATTATAATATGGAAAGTGGATTTGTGCGGTTGGTGGTTGTGTGTGTAGTGTCGCTTGTGATTTCGTCTTGTTTAATTTATAGATTTGGATTAGGTGTTGAGACTCGCCAGCAATTACTCATATTTGTTAAATCCCGATTGCCTAAAAGATGAGTTGCCCAAGATTTTCGTTTGTTTTACCTGCCTACAAGGGACGATATTTGGCAGAATCGATACAAAGCATTTTGACTCAAACTATTACCGATTTTGAGTTGGTGATTGTCAACGATTGCTCGCCCGACGATATAGCCGCTATTGTGGCAGTTAATTCCGATGAAAGGATTCGTTATTATGAAAATGAGCAGAACATCGGTGGTACGGATTTGGTGGCGCAGTGGAACAAATGTTTGAGCTATGCTCGTGGAGAATATGTGATTCTTGCCACAGATGATGACCTGTATGAACCAAATTTTCTTGAGACCTTTGTTCCGCTAATTGAAAAATATCCTATGACGGATTTGTTTCATGCAAGGATTCTGACATTCAATGGCAATGGCATCATAAGGATTGATTTTGATTACAAAGAATACATGACATTTGTGGATTTCCTTAATCGAATTGTTGGTTTTAACTGGATTAGTGGCATACCACATTATATTTTTAGATCAGAAGTATTAAGAAACAACGGTGGTTTCGTTAATCTACCATTAGCATGGGGCTCAGATGCCGCTACAGCAATTATGATGTCTCGCAATGGCGTTGTGAGTTCACAGGAAATATTGGTGAGATTTCGCTATTCGGATATTAATATCTCAAGCCAAAATGAATATCAGCTTGTGAAAAGAAAAGTTGTCGCCTTTTTACAGTATTTGAAGTGGCTTGATGGAATAATGGTATCATTGCCCGTTGCAAAAGGTGATGTGGAAGAATTTAATTTGAAATATTGTAGAACAAATTATCGGGTATATCGCAAGATGCTTGTTGTGCAAATGATTAGGGCGGCAGCAAGGTGGCGCAGATTGATTCTTATGTCAATGGTAGTCAAATCGGGATTATATACAACTCGTGATATTGGTTCAATGCTTTATCGTATTATCAAAAGATGAATATACTAAAAAAAATATTTTTATTGCCGAAACGCATTAGTTACTTTGTAAGAGAGTATCCGAATAGTTATTATAGGTACAAAGCTCTTAAACAGTTTAATAAGCCAGGAGTTGTTTTTGATGCTACAACAGCATATTTATGGGGACCACTTTATGTGAATATATGTGATGGCGCAGAAGTGAACATAGGTAACCATTTCGCTTTTGTGGCAAGCATGCCAAAAAGCAGTTGCAGTTGGGAAGGCAGGTTGATTGTTGCTGAAAATGCGAAACTTGAGATAGGAGAAGATACAGGTTGTAATAGTGTAACTATTTGTTGCTTTCAATATATTAAGATTGGCAACCATGTAAAGATTGGTACAGGTACATTGATAATGGACACAAATTATCATAGCCTTGATTGGCAAGAACGCCGAAAAGAATCGAAGATGAATACGAAGAAGAAAACTTCGCCTGTTATTATTGGTGACGATGTTTTTATTGGGACAAGAACAATAATAAATAAGGGAATAACAATTGGCGACCGGTCGATAGTTGCTGCAGGAAGTGTGGTAGTTAAAAATATCCCTGCAGATGAGATTTGGGGCGGTAATCCTGCAAAGTTTATAAAGAAACTATGAAATTTAGTATTATAACCATTAACTATAATAATTATGACGGTCTGAGGCGTACCATTGAGAGCGTTGTGAATCAGACGTGCCGCGATTTTGAGTATATCATCATTGACGGAGGCAGTACCGACGGTAGTGTTGATTTTATAAAACAATACGCCAACCAGATTAATTATTGGGTTAGTGAACCAGACAAAGGTATCTATAATGCCATGAATAAAGGGGTGGCTGTAGCAAAAGGAGAGTATTGCTTGTTTATGAATTCAGGGGATTGCTTATACAAAAGTAATGTGATTCATGATGTGTTGGCGAGTGGTTTAGATGCTGATGTGGTTTGTGGGGATATTTGTTTTGAGAATAACAATATTTGTCCTAATCCTGACTCTGTGACAATGCGAACATTTTATAGAGGAACATTATACCACCAAGCAAGTTTTATTAGAACTAAAATGCTTAAACAGGCTCCGTATGATGAAGAACTAAAGAGTGCTGCAGATTGGAAATGGTTTGTTCATAAACTTATTTTTGATGATGCGAGTTATAAACATGTACCTATAGTGATTGCAGATTTTGAGGGCGGAGGAATAAGTGAGAATAACAACCATATAGGCAAAAACGAGGTTAAGCAGGAATTGGAGCGCCTGTTCCCTAAGCGTGTTATTGCCGATTATGAAGATTATTGCGTGGGCTTTTCCAACTATAGAAAAATGACAAATATGGTTGAAAGAATACCTTCATTGAAGAGGCTTTTGTTTGCTGTGGATAAAAGCATTTTAAAGATTCTAAATATTAAAATCCGTGCTAAATGGATCTCTAACTTATGAAGCTTTCAATAATAACCATCAATTATAATAATTGCGAGGGCTTGAGGCGCACTATTGAGAGCGTTGTGAATCAGACGTGTCGTGATTTTGAATATATCATTATTGACGGCGGTAGTACTGATGGTAGTGTTAATGTTATAAAACAATATGCCTCCCAGATCGATTATTGGATGAGCGAACCAGACAAAGGTATTTATAATGCCATGAATAAAGGTACAAATGTGGCTCATGGAGAGTATTGTTTGTTCCTGAATTCGGGGGACAGTTTGCGTGAAAATAGCACATTAGCAGAGGTGTATGAATGTGGACTTGATGTGGATATTGTTTGTGGGAGCATTATGGTTGCTGGCAAAAATTTTTTGCCGTCACCTAAAGAAGTGTCATTGGGCTTCTTTTATCGAAGTTCGTTAAATCATCCAGCCGCATTTATTCGTAGGGAATTGTTAGATAGATATCCATATGATGAGTCGTTAAAGATATGTGCTGACAGAAAATTTTTTATTGAAGCACTGATTGCTGGAGAAGCATCATATAAATGTATATCGACAATTGTGAGTGATTTTGAAGGAAATGGCATAAGCAGTAGTAACATACAATTGAGGAATAAGGAGAACAAACAGGTGTTACAATCATTGTTCTCTGGACGAATATTAGTTGATTATAGTTTGATGTATGGTGAAAAAGATGATATGCACCGTCTTTTCTATACATTAACGCAGTGGAGAGGGAGAAAATGGGTGTATACCCTTATCGTGGCGCTGCTAAAGATCATAATGCTAAATAGGGGCTGGATAAAAAGTTTTAAGATATAAAGAATTATTAATATAATGATAACTAAAGGAACAGAGAACTACTATTATATTGTGATAGGAATAATAGTGTTTTTAATGTTAATGATATTTTCCTATTCTACTTCTTTTCTGTATGATTCTCCTGCATTGGGAGATGCTGCAATTTTTATGACTATTGGTAAGGCATGGGCAAATGGCAATGTTCCATATGTTGATTTGTGGGATTCTAAAGGTCCAATCATTTTTCTTGTGAATTGTTTAGGGTATTTTGTGCTTGGTAATAAACTTGGCGTTTTTGTTATTCAGTATTTGTGCTTATTTGTAAGTGCAATTTCAATGTATAAACTGTTTAGAATCGAGTATCAGCAGCATTACTCTTTGGCAATGCTGTTTTTTGTTTTGATTAGTTTTTCTTCTCTTGGTATGGGGGGTAATACAGTCGCAGAATATGTGCTTCCACTGTTGTCAATAGCATATTATGGGTTTTATAAGTGGACAATAAGTGCCGAAAAAGAAGGAGTAAATGAACATAATAAGATTGATGCGTTACTTTTAGGTATAATAATATCATTTAGTTTATTCTCAAGGTTGACAAATTGCATCGGTATTTGCATTGTTGTTGCTTTTATAACAATATGGTTGGTAAAAAATCGTGCTTGGAAAAACTTGCTACAAAATATTGTGTTTTTTTTCATCGGTATTATGGCAGTTGCATTGCCTATTATCGTTTATTTTGTTGGTAATGACGCACTTGAAGATATGTGGTATGCGACATTCTTATATAATATTGACTATGCCAAATCGTCAAGCGGGGATTTAATCAGTATTCCAGGTTTGTTAAAGTCAGTGATCGTATTTTCGGAAACATGGATTTTAATAATTGTGTCGGTGTTGGTAATTATTTTTTCAAGAAAAAGAAAAGTATTCGGAGTGTTGTGGCTACTAATTTCTGTATTCACTATTGTATATCTAATCAAAAGCAATGGCTATGCTCACTATGGAATAATTTCGTTGCCATTATTGTGTGTTTCTGCATTGGAATTAAAAACTCTATGTAAAG
>JBJEKD010000003.1:0-3519 GCA_051878455.1 Muribaculaceae bacterium | reverse complement strand
AAAAAATTAGCACAATTATTAACAAAAATCATACACTATTATGTACAATTATTTACACAAACTTCTAATCTTAATCCTCTCATTATTCACAACTTCAACCACAATTAATGCTGCATCTTACATCACCCGAGACGGTATTCGCTACGTCTATAACAGCGATAAGACCGAGGTGAGCGTTACATCTTTGAAATCGCCCGATGTTTACATTGGCGATATTATTATCCCCGAAAGCATTGTCAACTCATCGAACGAAGTTATACCAGTGGTGGCAGTGGGCAGCAGCGCATTCAATGATTGCATTGATTTGACATCGGTGAGCTTGCCTTCAACAGTAACTAAAATTGGTGATTATGCTTTCGACGGATGCGAAGGTCTCAAATCAGTTGTTATGGATGGCGTTGAGACCATTGGGCACTGGGCTTTTCGCAACTGTTATGCATTAGAGAACCTCACTTTTGGCAACAATCTCACCACTATTGGCAACTATTGCTTCGACAAGAACTATAAAATTGTAGAAATCACCATTCCGGCATCAACAACACTGATTGGCGGTTTCGCTTTTGAGGGCAATCCGCAACTCACAAAGGTTACTTGTATGTCAGTTAACCCACCTGAAATCAAAAAAGGATACCTCGACGGAGAAGAAATATATACTATCTTCGATGACACCGATTATAGCGGAAAAACCCTTTATGTTCCACTGGGTGCAACCGACAACTATAAGTCGAAACTCGGGTGGAACTATTTCCCCGAAATCAAAGAATTTGACCCGTCAGGCATCTCAGTCGCCAAACGTGCGCTCACTGCCATCTGTGCACAAGGTGGCAATAGCATCGCTGTCACCAGCGCAGCCAACATCAACATTCAAGTGGTTAACCTTAACGGTCAAGTGCTTCGCAACATCAAAACATCAGAAGGAACAACCATTATAAACGACCTTCCAAAAGGCATTGTTTTGGTCAACGGAATTAAAGTGTTGGTAAAATAAACCACACTCCACAAAACATTCGCATCGCCCACGAGGCTGCGCCAAACTGAACTGCACCCCAAAAGTTTTGTGTCTAACTTTTGGGGTGCTATTCACATTGTATCATTTGTTTGTCACACAAACTCTCATATATCAAACAAAATAATTAGTCCTCGCTGGCTTTAAGCATTTTTACATTCGCTTATAATCTATTCACACCGTATTTGTGTTATTCCCTTGAGGGTTTTTCCCCTTATAAAACGAATAATCAACATTAAATTTGTAAAACTATGAACATAAGCAAAAGAATGCAAGATGCGTTTAACGCGCAAATCACATGCGAGATGTATTCATCGAACCTATATCTTGAAATGGCTTTCTGGTTCCGCAAAGAAGGCTGGAAAGGGTTTGCCAACTGGATGTTTAAGCACAGCAACGAGGAAAAGAAACACGCCCTTGAGATGGCACAGTTTGTGCTCGACCGCGGCGGCGAGGCTCATGTGGGCGCCATCAAAAGCGTTTGCGGAGAATACACCGACCCTAAAGACGTGTTTGAGAAAACAATGGCTCACGAGCAGAAAATCACTGAGATGATTAACGCTCTTGCCGACGTCGCCGACGAGGAGCACGACCGCGCTTCAGTAAACTTCATCGACGAGTTTATCCTTGAACAAGTTGAAGAAGAAAAGTCGGTTCGCGACATCCTCAACCTGTTCCGCCATCGCGACGGACACACCGTTGCCACTATCGACGACATTGTTGGCTGCTCAGAAGAAGACTAACCAATTAGGCTAACTGGGCAATATCAAACGGCAGCACACGCTCTCTTTTCAGTACAGAGCATGTGCTGCCGCTTTTATTTGTGTTATCGGCTTACAGTGTAGCAATCACTTGCTTTTGCCGTCCTGCTGTTGTTCTTGTTCAAATTTGCGAGCACGTCCACTAAGCACCATTCCAAGAACCACCAACGACATGCCCAAAGGCAAATGAGTTGAACCACCGTTCATCATTGATGAAATCACGAAACATAACCCGCTAATAGCAAAGCAAACAGCTGCCAAGCGAAAGTAATTGAATTTTTTATTTTCCATTGTTGTTATTGTTTTTTGTTTATTATTCTTTTTTTTGACCATTAGACGCAACACCTGAACAAAAAATCACACCCATCAAAGCAAAAAATTCACTTTTTTCAAAAAAACGTCGGCATGCTAAAAAAGATACCGTTTCTTATTCTTGAATATTTTCGTTAACTTTGAGCCAATAAAAGCCCCACTTGCTGCCAAGCGCGTTTGTGGGGGAAAACCGAAATAACACATTAGAAGAAAAAAGTAAATTGTTGAGAAAATGAACATTTCAAAGAATTGGTTGCTGTGGCGGCTGGGCTGTTTGCTGGCTGCTGTGGCATTATGCTGTGCCGGTGTTAATGCCAAGAGCAACACCTCCACCAAGTCAAAGGGATTGAAAGGTAAAGTTATCTATGTGAACGCCGGTCATGGCGGTTGGACGGCAAACGACCGCCCATTGGCAACCATTAACCACGAGGTGATGGACACTCTGGGGTTCTTTGAGACCAAAACCAACCTGTGGAAAGCACTTGAGCTGTGCCACAAGCTGCGCGCGGCAGGCGCTCAGGTGGTGATGTCGCGCACCAAGAATGGCTACGTCACCCGCGGACAAGCCAACGCCACCCCACTCGACCGCGTGGAAACCGATGCCGACGAAAATTCTCAGCAACAGATTGTGGGACTGGAGCGCATTGCCTGCCAAGTTGATTCGCTCAACCCCGATTATTTCATCTCAATTCACAGCAACGCCCACAAAGACGGTTCGCCGGTCAACTATTTAGTGCTGATGTATCGCGGCGAAACAGGCAAAGAATATGCCCCGGGCAGCATTGAACGTGCCCAACAGGCGTTCCCATATATTTGGGACAATCCGCTGAGCAGTTGGACCTCATCGAGCCCTGAAGACCCCTATATTGCCGGTGACATCACTTGGATGGGAGGCACGGCACCCGGCAAAGCCAATAAACTGGGTTACACCGGCTTTCTGCAAGTGCTCAAACACCGTGTGCCCTGCTTTCTTGCCGAAGGCTCGTTTCACAGCTATCAGCCCGAAAGGCACCGCCTGCTCAACCGCGACTATTGCCGCATGGAAGGCGTGCGCTATTACCGCGCCATCAACGCCTATTTTGGCGGCAAGCCCGAGAAAACCGGCTATATAGTGGGCGAATTGAAAGATGCCGTGGAGATTATTGACCATCCATTGTTCAATTACCAAAAAGACAGTTTCGACCGTTTTCGCCCCATCAACGGAGCCATGGTGTATTTGGTTAACGACAAAGGCGTGACGTTTCGCGCCTATCACACCGATGGCGAGTGGAACGGAGTGTTTGTGTTTGAGGGCGTGAAACCCGGGCGTTACACCCTGCGCATTGAGGCATACGGCTATCACAACCGCACCGAGCAAATCACCGTTGAGCCCGACCGCACCACCTACGTAAAATCACAACTTCGCAAAATAATAACTAAATGACAAACAGCCCATTTTTT
>JBJEKD010000002.1:0-16266 GCA_051878455.1 Muribaculaceae bacterium | reverse complement strand
CGTTACAACGAATTGCTTTCAGGCAAGAACGAAAAATAATTATCGCATCCACCTGCCAATAGTCAGGAAAATAAAACAGAAGGCGTGCTTTGCAAAACAATAATACAAAGCACGCCTTTTTTATATTGGTTGTTATTAATTCTTTTTATTTTTGCCGGCGAGCATGCCGCATGCGGCAAAGATGTCCTCGCCACGGCTTCGGCGGATGGTGCATATTATTCCGCGCGAGTTGAGGTAGTCGCGGAATGCAACCATTCGCTGTTCGTCGCTGGTTTGAAGTTTCACGCCCGGTATGGCGTGGAAACGAATCAAGTTAACGCGAATGGGTTGTTTGTCAAGCAGTTGCTCGAGTGCTTGCGCGTGTTCGAGGTCGTCGTTTAGTCCGTTGAACATAATGTATTCCACCGACAGGCGGCGTTGGTGAGCAAAGTCGTAGCGCGACAGCATCTGCATCACTTTGTGAATGGGAAAGGCATTTTCAACCGGCATGATGCCTGCACGCTCGGCGTGGAATGGCGAGTGTACGCTTATGGCGATGTGCACATTAGTTTCTTCAACTAAGCGCTGCAATTCGCGTAGTTTCCCAATCGACGAAACGGTGATGCGCTTAGGGCTCCAAGCCAATCCCCAAGGTGCAGTCAACACTTCAATGGCTTGCATCACGGCAGCAAGATTGTCCATTGGTTCGCCCATGCCCATAAACACTACGTTGGTAAGTTGTTGGCTCTCGGGCACGCTAAGCACCTGATTGATGATTTGATTTGCGGTGAGATGTCCGTGAAAACCTTGTTTGCCGGTCATGCAGAAGTGGCAGTTCATGCGGCAACCTTTTTGGCTTGAAATGCAAAGGGTGGCGCGGTCGTCGTCGGGAATCATCACGCTTTCCACGGCTTGCCCATCGCCCACATTAAAAAGGTATTTTGCAGTGCCGTCGATGCTACGTTGTTCTTTCACGGGTGCTTCAAGCCCCAGAGTGAATGCTTGTTGCAGTCGGGCGCGATTAGCCTTTGAAATGTTGTTCATTACGTCGAAACTTGTTGCTCGATGCACATAAATCCATTCAGCCAACTGTTTGGCTGTGAACCTCGGCATGCCAAGACTTGCCACCACGTTTTGCAGGTCGGCGAGCGTCATTCCCACTAACGGCGTTTTTGCCATTTCGTTCTTTGCTTCTTCCATAACCGCAAAAGTACAAAAAAAAGTTTGTTTAGATGAATTTTTTGTAACTTTGCATCTTAAGAAAGACGATTGACAAAAGAGAACCTGATTAATTCAAACCGATAGAGGGATGACAGAGAAGAAATTGATATTTATAAGTAACGACGACGGCTATAATGCAAAGGGACTTCGATGCCTTGTGGAATGGGCAAGCCGTTACGGCTACGTTTATGCGGTGGCTCCCGCCGAGCACCAGAGCGGCAAATCGAGTGCAATCACCATCGACACCCCATTGCGGGCAACCACTATTGAAAAGACCGACCGTTACACCATAGTGAAAGTGAATGGTACGCCCACCGATTGTGCCAAGTTGGCGCTTAACAGTTTATTGCCTCGCCGTCCCGACCTCTTGCTTTCGGGCATCAACCACGGCTATAATGCCGGCAACAGCGTGATATATTCGGGCACGATGGGCGTGGTGTTTGAGGGCTGCTTCCATCTGCTGCCGTCGGTGGGGTTCTCGTTCAGCGATTTTGCGCCCGATGCCGATTTTTCGGTGTGCGAACCGGTGGTGTGCAGCGTGATTGAGAAAGTGTTTGCCGAAGGAATGCCGAAAGGCATAGGCTTGAATGTTAACATCCCCAACGTGGAAGGCGGAGTGAAGGGCATCAAAATTACCGTGGCTGCACAGGGGCGCTGGGTTGAAGAGTTTGAAAAACGCGTCGACCCATTCGGTCGCAATTATTACTGGATTACGGGACGCTTCGAGAACGATGATGCCGACAACGCCGCCACCGATTTCTACAACCTCGAGCGCGGTTATGCCACCATCACACCCTGCACCCCCGAGCAAACACACGAGCCAACTATTCAGTGGCTTCGTGAAAGTTTTTCGGAATAAAAGCACTATCTTTGCAGACGAACTGCGAAAATAGGTTGCACCTAGGCATAACGCACAAGTGGAACTTGTCGGGTTTGCTAACGGTTTGCATTGTTTTTGCATCAATAATTTAGAAAACATCAATTTATAATAAATAACGACTCAAATGGAAAGAAGAGTAAGAGTGAGATTTGCACCGTCGCCAACAGGTGCTTTGCACATTGGTGGTGTGCGCACTGCATTATATAACTATTTGTTTGCCCGTCAGAATGGCGGCGACATGATTTTGCGCATTGAGGACACCGATTCGTTGCGCTTTGTGCCCGGTGCCGAGGAATACATCAACGAGGCGCTTGCTTGGTTGGGTATCGGCATCGATGAGGGTGTGCACGAAGGTGGTAACTATGGCCCATATAAGCAAAGTGAACGTCGCAAAATCTATAGCGACCATGTGAAACAACTGCTCGATGCAGGCAAAGCCTACATTGCTTTCGATACTCCAGAGGAACTTAATGCCAAGCGTGAGGCGATAGCCAATTTCCAATACGATGCCTCGACTCGAATGCAGATGCGCAACTCTTTGAGCATGCCTGCCGACGAGGTGAAGGCACTCATTGATGCCGGCACGCCATACGTTGTGCGCTTTAAGATTGAGCCTAACCGCGACGTGGTGGTTGACGACCTCATCCGCGGCAAGGTGACAATCAACTCTTCGATTCTCGACGATAAGGTGCTCTATAAGAGCGCCGACCAACTGCCCACCTATCACCTTGCCAACATTGTTGACGACCATTTGATGGAAGTGAGCCATGTGATTCGAGGCGAGGAATGGTTGCCAAGTGCTCCGCTGCATGTGTTGCTGTATGAGGCTTTTGGCTGGGCTGACACTATGCCACAATTTGTGCATCTGCCTTTGTTGCTTAAGCCAACAGGTAAGGGCAAATTGAGCAAGCGCGACGGCAAGAAGTTGGGATTCCCTGTGTTCCCGATGGAATGGCACGACAAGGGCGAAAACGGCGAGGAAGTGTGGGACGGTTTCCGCGAAATGGGCTTCTTGCCCGAGGCATTGGTTAATTTCGTGGCTTTGCTGGGATGGAATCCTGGCGACGACCGCGAAATCATGTCGATGGATGAGTTAATCAAAGATTTCTCGTTTGCACACTGCTCGAAGAGCGGAGCCCGCTTCGATTTCGATAAAGCAAAATGGTTCAATCACGAATATCTCATCAATAAGCCTGATTCGGAATTGGCTGAATTGTTCAAGCCGGTGCTTCGTGCACATGGTGTTGATGCCGACGCTTATAGCGATGAGTTCCTCGCCCGCGTGGTTGGAATGGTGAAGAGCCGCATCACGTTTGTGAAAGACCTTTGGGAGCAGGCTCGTTTCTTCTTTATCGCACCCGATGCTTACAGCGAAAAAGACGTGAAGAAGCGTTGGAAGGAAGACACTCCTCGCATTATGGTCGAACTCATTGAGGTGCTTCGTGGCATTGAAGATTTCACTTCTAAGCCATCGGAAGATATTGTGCTGGGCTGGATAACTGCCAATGGCTATCACATGGGCAACGTGATGAATGCGTTCCGTCTTGTGGTTGTGGGCGAGTGCAAGGGTCCGCACATGTTCGACATCACCGAATTGCTTGGTAAAGAAGAAACAATCGTGCGCATACAAAGAGGTTTGGAGAATATCACTTTGGATAATGCGTAAATCATTCTTCATATTATTGTTCGCCTTTGTGGTTGCGACACTCTGTCGGGCACAAGAATTCACTTGGAGCGTCGACTTCCAGAGCGTATTCGACAATCGCGAGGGCGACGATGCCAACGACCAAACCATCTTTTTCACCCGATTGGCACCGGAAGTGGGTGTGAAACTGCCTGGCGGCGAACATCGCATCAGCGGTGGTGTGGTGTGGAACCAGCCTGTGGGCAACGGTTGGCATGACCACAAGATTTGCCCTACGCTCTACTATAGGTTCGACAAGGACTCGTGGAAACTGAATTTCGGTATGTTCTCGCGTGATTATTTGATTGAGCCTACTCCAAAATTTCTTTGGAGCGACTCGATTGCCTATGAACAGCCGAACGTGAGAGGTGTGCTGGTGCAATACGTTAAGCCGAGAGGCTATTTGGAAATGATGCTCGACTGGCGACAGTTGCAGAGCGAAACGCAGCGCGAAGCATTCAATGTGATGCTTAACAGCCGTTACTCGTTGACCCGCGGAGGGGTGTTGCAGGTGGGCGAGCGTTTGCAATATAATCATCTTGCAAAGCAGAAAGATGCTCCTGACGGCCAAAGCGTTAACGACGATTTCATGTTCAATCCGTGGATTGGTGTCAACTTTGGGCAAAGCACCGGGCTCGACAGTCTTAACATCCGCATTGGTGCAGTGCTTTCGATGCAGCGAAGCCGAATCCATGCCGACGGATGGCAAAATGCTGCCGGAGTGCTTGCCGAAGTTGCTGCCGATTGGCGTTGGCTGGGCTTGCGTGAAACATTTTATGCCGGCAAGAATTTGATGCCGCTTTATCCGTATTATGGCGCAGAACTGAATATGGGTTCGCCGTATTATCAGGCAAAAACTTATAGCCGTACCGACTTGGTGGCACATATAGTTAGAAATAACTATGTCGATTTAGAGGCAGCCCTCAACTTCCACGTCACGGGCGATGTGTTTGCTTTGTGGCAGCAGTTGTCGCTGCGCGTCTACATCGACCAAAATCTTGTTGGCTCAAAACATAAATCGTCACAGCGAAAAATCAGAAATATGTATTGACGGCAGTCGCTGCTTCGCAATAAGGAATTGTGTTATGAAAAAGATAAAGGCAATTTCGCCATTAATGATGGTGGCGGAATTGCCAATTTTTTTTGTGATACATGTGCTATGAAATACCTGTGATTATTTTAGTTTTTCGTTAAACTCAATGCTTGGATTGAATTTAACGGTACGTTTAGCAGGAATTTCAATCTTCTGGTGTGTTGTGGGATTAACTCCAATGCGAGCAGCCTTTTCCACAAGTTTAAACGTGCCAAACCCAAGTAGAGAAACTCTCTCTCCTTGCTGCAATGTTTGAGGAATGATTTTAAGAATTGCTTCAAGCGCTGCTTTTGCCTCGACTTTTTTTAATTTGGTTTCTTCGGTTATGGCATTAATTAAATCTGCTTTATTCATAATATGATGTGATAGAAGATTAGTAATGTTTATTTAGTTTGAGCAAATGTAGCAAATTACAATGGCATTACAAAATCAAATGATAAAAAAAGTTGACAAATAGCAAAAAACATTATAAAATGCTATAAAAGGGGCGTGTTATAGCGTAAAGCTGTTTTATTTTTGATAAATTTGCATTCTATTAGGCTAACTGAATACAATTAGATTTTATGCAAAATTTTGGCAATTCATTTTTAAATTCGATACCTGCAGTAACAAAAAATCTGTTGATAATAAATGTGTTAGTGTGGTTTGCCCAGATGGTGCTGCCGCGCATAGGCATCGACGTTGAGGCTTACTTGGCGTTGCACTATTGGCAGGCGAGCGAGTTTAATCCTGTTCAGTTGATAAGTTATATGTTTCTTCATGGCGATTTTTCGCATATCTTTTTTAATATGTTTTCGCTGTGGATGTTTGGTAGAATACTTGAGCAGGTGATGGGGCAGAAGCGATTCCTGTTTTATTATATTTCGTGTGGAATTGGAGCGGCATTGGTTCAGGAGTTGGTGTGGAGTTTCACATGGCGCAGCGAGTTTATTCCGGCGCTTGCCAACCTCAATGCAGTGAGCATCGACAGGATGACCATGTTTGTCGACCAAGCACTTGCCGCAGGCGAGGAGTTGCCGTTCCTCAACCAGATGCTGACCATTGGCGCCAGTGGCGGCGTGTTTGGCATTTTGTTGGCTTTTGGTATGTTGTTCCCAAATATGCCGCTCTACCTGATGTTTATTCCTGTTCCCATCAAAGCCAAATGGATGGTGATAGGCTACGGCTTGATTGAATTGCTGTTTGGCGTATCGGGATTGATGAACAGCGTGGCACATTTTGCACATATGGGCGGTATGCTGTTCGGTTTTGCGGTGTTATATTATTGGAAAAAGAAAGGCTTGTTCAGAGGTGGATATTATTAAAGAAATATCGAGCCGTTATCGGAGAGGTTCGCTGTTGGTGAGGCTGATATTCATCAACATCGGCGTATTTCTGGTGGTGAAGTTGGCAGTATTTGTGCTCACTTTGCTGGGACTGACGCCAGCGGTGGTTTCGGGCATGGTGGAATTGCCATCGGAGTGGCTTGCTGTTGCCCATAAGCCATGGACTTTGCTCACCTATATGTTTATGCACGGCGATTTGATGCATATCTTCTTCAATATGCTGTGTTTCTATTGGTTCGGCTTGATTTTTATGGAGTTCAACACCCCCAAGCAGATGGTGGCGCTATACGTTCTGTCGGGGCTTGGCGGTGCGTTGGCTTATCTGTCGGCGCATAGCCTATTGCCGGCGTTTGCCGGTGTTCACGGCAGCCTTGTTGGGGCATCAGCATCGGTGCTTGGCGTGATTGTGGCTGTGGGTTTGCAGGCACCGAATTATCGGTTGAATCTGCTGTTCCTCGGTCCGGTGGCGTTGAAATGGGTGGTTCTGCCCATTTTGCTGCTTGATGTGGTTGGCTTCGACGGCAGCAACCTGGGAGGGCATATTGCTCATCTGGGCGGCGCATTGGTGGGATTGATTTATGCCCTTGCGCTCAAGCAGGGCCGTGATATCACGGGTGCTATCAACCGATTGATTGACAGCATTGTGGGAATGTTTTCACGCAAAAAGAGTTCAAAGCCGAAAGCTTCGAAAGCGCGGTATCACTATTCGGCTGACGACACCCGAGGAAATGTTCGCTCCGATGTTCGCAAGCAATTTGTGAGCGAGAAAGAAGAACGGATTGATGCCATACTCGAGAAAATCAAACAGTCGGGCTACACATCGCTGAGCAAGGAAGAGAAAGAATTGCTGTTTTCGGTGGGAAAGAACAAATGACAGTTGCACGCTGCGGCGTGGCGCAAATCGACAAAAAAGAGAGAAACAACCAAACAACGGGAATCAGAAATTGATGGCAGTGCAAAAGAAAATATCGGGCTTCAATTTGATGTGTAAGGTGGCAAAGCGATTGGCTTTGGTGCTTACGCTGTTGCTTGGTTTGCTGATGCTTGCAGCGGCTTACGGCGGCTATATTGACCCGCGCATCTCGGCAAAGCCATCGCTCTTGACGTTGGCGTTGCCCTATGTGCTTGCTGTCACCGCAGCAATGGCGGCACTGTGTGTTGTTTTCGCGCAGTGGCGCATGGCATTGATTGCTTTAGGCTCAATAGTTCTTTCGTGGCCGTCGGTTAAGGTAGTGAGTCCGTTGCACATCTTTCCGCCAAAGGTTAAGCCCGAGCAAGAGGCATTGCTGTTTAAGGTGATGACATTCAATGCCAAATATTTCATTTACGACGAAAGCGAATATTGGAACAACAATAACCGCGCGGTCGACTATATTATCGACAGCGATGCCGACATCGTGGCGGTGCAGGAAGGCGATGTGGGGCATTACCTTGCCCAGATGCCGTCGCTCAAGGAACGCTATGCTGTGCTAAAAAGCAAGTATCCCTATCGTACCGACTCGCGGCCCAACAACTTGTCGCTGCTGTCGCGCTATCCGATCACCGAACTTGGCGGCGACACGCTCAGTGCCGACAATACGGCGATGGCTGAATACTATAAAGTGAAGATTAAGGGTCGCGAACTGTTTCTGGTAAATTTGCATTTGCAGTCGATTCGCCTCAACAACGACGACAAATCGCTGTTCCTTGAATACACTCGTCCGGGCGATGTGCGTCGCAAGTTCGCTTCGACCGATAGCCTGAAAGCAAGCATTTTGAGCAAGTTGCAATTGGCGTTCCGTTTGCGTGCCGACCAAGCCGATTTGGTGCGCTCGAGGATTAGCGACTTTGGCGAAAACGTGATTGTTTGCGGCGACTTCAACGACACTCCTTGCTCCTACGCCTATCGCACAATCCGCGGCGATGATTTCGCCGACGTGTATGAGCAGTGCGGGTTTTTGCCCACAATCACCTACCACGAAAACCGTTTCTGGTTGAAAATCGACCATTTGATGTATCGCGGTGCAATGAAGGCTGTTGATGTTACTCGTGCCGACGTGAAGGTTAGCGACCACTATGGCTTGACCGCCTCGTTTGTGTGGAACCCTGTTGATGACTGAACCACACTGCAATGTTTTGAATGACAATTAATTAACATAAAATAATCTAATATAGTTTGAATATGAGAAATTTAATATTAACCCTTACAGCCCTCTGCCTGTGTTCGATGCCGGCTTGGGGCGCAAAAAAAACTAAAGTGAAAGAGCATCAAAATCCTTTCATGACGGAATACACCACACAATACAAGATTCCGCCTTTTCAAGACATTACTTATGACGACTATGTTCCGGCTGTAAAGGCTGGCATTGAGCAGCACAATCAGGAAATCAACGCCATTATTGTGCGTCGCGACCGTCCCGATTTTGAAAACACAATCCTTGCACTCGACAACAGCGGTCAGTTGCTTACTAAGGTGTGCTATGTGTATTATGCCCTCTCGGAGAGTGACGGCACTCCCGAAATGGAGAAGATTTCGGAAGAAATACGTCCGCTCATCACTGCTCACAGCGATGAGGTGAGCATGAATGCCGAACTTTTCAAGAAGGTGAAGGAAGTTTACGACAACCAAAAACTTTTTAACCTCACTCGCCCACAACAACGCTTGCTCGAAAAGACCTACAAGAGTTTTGTGCGTAACGGTGCATTGCTTAGCGATGCCGACAAGACAACCCTCAAAGGCATCAATCAGGAGATTGCCGCTGCCCAAATGCAGTTCAACCAAAATCTGCTCAACGAAAACAACAAGACCGAGATTGTGGTTGACAACGCCGACGAATTGGCAGGTCTGCCCGAAAGCACCATCGCCGAAGCCGCTTCGCAAGCCGAGAGCCGCGGCAAAGCAGGCAAATGGGTGTTCACCGTGCATGCACCAAGCCGCTTGGCAGTGCTCACCTATGCCGACAGCCGCTCGTTGCGTGAACGCATGTACAAGGCTTATATGAGCATCGGCAGCAAGGACAATGAGTATAACAACAGTGCAAACATCAACAAGATAGTAAGTTTGCGCGTGCGCAAAGCTAACTTGCTGGGCTACGACACTTATGCCGACATGATGATGGATAAGGTGATGTCGAAAACCGTTGAGAATGCCGAAAACCTGCTTTATCAGATTTGGAAACCTGCCGTTGCTAAGGCTAAGGAAGAGATTGCCGACATGCAGGCTTACATCGACAATCACGGCGGTGACTTTAAACTCGCCGCTTGGGACTATTATTACTATGCTGAGAAAGTGAAGAAAGAACGCTTCAACATCAGCGAGGATGAAGTTCGTCCGTATTTCCAACTCGACAATGTGGTGAAAGGTCTGTTTACCGAAGCCGAAAAACTCTACGGCATCACATTCACCCCAATGCCAAAGGCTCCAAAGTATAACCCCGAAGTGAACGTCTACGACGTGAAGGATGCCGCCGGCAAACACGTTGCAGTGTTTATGACCGACTATTTCCCACGTGCAACCAAGCGTCAGGGTGCATGGATGAGTGAGATGCAAAGTGCCTACAACTATGGCGGTGAGGACATTCGCCCTATAGTGTTCAATGTGGGCAACTTCACCAAGCCAACCAAGCAATTGCCGTCGCTGCTCACCATCGACGAGGTTGAAACAGCATTCCACGAATTCGGTCACGGTCTTCACGGCATGCTCACCCGCGCCCAGTTCCGCGGTATTGCCGGTACCAACATCGACCGCGACGCCGTCGAGTTGCCATCGCAATTCAACGAGCATTGGAAGTTTGAACCTGAATTGCTCAAGATTTATGCCCGTCACTACAAGACTGGCGAAGTGATACCCGATGAGTTGGTTCGCAAACTCGAAGCATCAAGCCGTTTCAACATGGGATTCCGCACCACCGAATTGTGTGGCGCAGCATTGCTCGACATTGAATGGCACAAGATGAACTTTGCCGAAAACATTGACGTAGAGAAGTTTGAAAAATCGGTGGCTCGCCGCCTGGGTATGCCGGAAGAAATTCAGTTCCGCTATCGCAGCCCTTATTTCAAGCACATCTTCGGCAGCGACGAGTATGCCGCCGGCTATTACACCTACCTGTGGGCTGAGGTGCTCAGTGCCGATGCTGCATCGCTCTTTGAGGAAAAAGGCATGTATGACAAAGAATCAGCACAATCGTTCCTCAAAAACATTCTTGAGGCAGGCGACAGCGAAGATGCTATGACACTCTACAAGCAGTTCCGTGGTCGTGAACCGCAAGTCGACGCTTTGTTGCGCGACCGCGGCTTGAAATAAAACCCGCACCGGTTGCGCCGGCGTTTGCCCAATGATGCGGCACTACCGCCTCGGCGTTTAACCAAATCATATTAATCCCCTTTGGCTCGGAAGCCGCGCTTCACTATGAAGATTTGCTCCACGCCAAAGGGGATTTTTCTATGAGAAATGTTTCTCTGCTTGTAACAAAATCATTAAATTTGCATCTACGCCATCAGATATTGGAACAATGTCAAAAAAGGGCATAAAAAAGGACAGAAACCGCTAAACCTCATTGTTGATGAATAATTTTAAAAGAACAGCCATATTGATTGTTGTGGTGACGTTGCTGACAGGCATGTTTGCCTCATGCGGCGACGACAAGAACAAATATGTTATAGGCGTGGCACAGTGCAGCGAGGACTCGTGGCGCGAGAAACTGAATGCCGAGTTGCAGGCGATGACCTATTTCTACGACAATGTGGAATTGCGGTTTGCCAATGCCAACGATGATGTGCAGTTGCAAAAACAGCAGTTGATGCAGTTTGCCGACGATGGTGTGGATATGATAATAGTGGCGCCAATCACCAGCCGTGAGATTACGCCGGTGGTTGAGCAGGTGATGGAGCGCGGCATCCCGGTGATTACTTTCGACCGCAAGATTGACAGCGACCGCTTCACGGCGTATATTGGCTGCGACAACTATCAAATGGGCTACACGATGGGCAGATATGTGGCTGGCGAGATGAACGGCAGCGGCAGGGTGGTGGAGATTACCGGCATGCAAGGCTCGTCGCCCATGATTGAGCGTCATCGCGGCTTTGTTGATGCCATCAAGCAATATCCAGACATTTCCATCATAGCCACCGTGCCGGGCAACTGGAAGGAGCAGAGCGGTTATCATGCTATGGACTCGCTGCTGCGTAATGGCGTCACTGAGTTCGACTATGTGTTTGGGCACAACGACCGTCTTGCGCTCGGAGCCATCAAGGCGATGAGGCAAAACCATGTGAACCGCCACGTTGACGTGTGTGGCATTGATGCCCTAAACGTGCCGGGTGGCGGCATTGAACAGGTGCAAAAAGGCGTTTTCACGGCTTCATATATCTATCCCACCAAAGGCGATGAGCTTATGGAACTTGCCATGAACATACTTCAGGGCAAGCCTTATCGCAAATACACCAAGTTGCAATCGGCGTTGGTGACACCTGAGAACGTCAACGTGATACAGATGCAGTATGACGAGATTGCCAGCCGTCAGCAGCAGCTGAAACGCCTTAATGGAATGATTGACCGCTATTTGTCGCAGTTGAGCCTGCAACGGGTGGCATTGGTGCTTGCCGCCTGTTTGCTGGTGCTTGCCGTGGTGGTGATAGTGTCGCAATGGCGCATTGCACGGTTAAGGCAAAGCCGCAGCACCATGAGCGACTTGTATAGTAGCGACATCAGCCGGGCTGCGCAGGTTGAGCCACAAGAGCCTACGGCTGCCGAGGCAAGCGAAAAGCAAATCACTGAAGCAGTGCCGCCCGCCGACGAGTGCGACTCGTTTGCCGCACGGCTGCGCGATGTGTTGCAGACGCACCTTTGCGACCCTCAGCTCGATGTTGACATGATTGCGCAACACTTGGGCATGAGCCGCGCCGGGCTTTATCGCAAGGTGAAGGCACTCACCGGGCAATCGGCTGTGGAACTAATCAGAGAGTCGCGCCTCAAACGTGCCCACTCTATGCTCACACGCGGCAACCAAACGGTGAGCGAGATTGCTTATGCTGTGGGCTTCTCGAGTCCGGCTTATTTCACTAAATGCTATAAAGATTACTTTGGACACACGCCCAAAAACATCAAAAATCAATCATAAATTATCACTTTTGTTTCACTGAACTGATTTTGAAAGTCTGTGAAACAATTTTTATCGTGCTGATTTTAAAGGGTATATAATTTTGCCATCAGAAAAATTTTTCTGAAACACAACATCAACAAATAAATACCTAAAAGCAAAATTATGTATTTCAAAAAATTCAGCAAGATGGCTGTTGCAGTGATTTCAGCCAGTTTAATGACTACTTTAGTACAGGCGCAGGAAGCGTCGAACGACAACGGTTCCACATCATCGAAAGAAGAAGGCAACCGCAATGTGATGCTCAACGCCGCCAGTGCCAACGGTCCGCGCGAAATTCAAATCGGACTTCCCTCGGCGGATGTGAATGTGCTCGAGAATGGCATCCCCGTTACTTACGCCACCAATCCTCACGGCATCAACAGCATGTGGCGCACCGATGCCAGCCTTAGCCACGCAGGATTGCAGAAGATTTCGGAAACGGCAATCACCACCGGCAACATCGGCTATGCCGTTAACTCGTTTACCCGCTTGGGCGAGGATGGGTTTCATGGAAATCTCAACTACAAAGCCAATCATTTTGGTCAGCAGGAGTTTTCGCTCAACATGCGAGGCTCGATGGGCGGCGGATGGTATTACAGTGCCAATATGTATCAGGATTTCGACCCGGGTACATTCAAGGTGAAAAGCAGCCAGTATCAGGACCGCACGCAAATCTACAAACTTGCTCTCACCAAGCGTTATGGTGATGGCAGAGGCGAGTTTACGGCGATGTTCAACTATTCAAACAGTCATCCGGCTTATAACTATGCTACTCAAAGCGCACCGTTTATATATGTGGGCGACGGCAGTGTGAAAGAGTTTGGCAAATTCAAGTTGGGCACCACCAGTTATTTGCCCATCGATGCCAACATTTCATATCGCGATATGCGCACCGGCGAAATCAAGCAGACCTCGTTCTACGACTTTGCCAAGAACCGCCAAAGCGAATATGTGCTGATGAACCGTTACACTTGGGATAACGGCTTGACGTGGAAGCTGATTGGCAAATATGCCCATGCTCGTGGCGCTATGGTGTATCAAACGCCAATGCAGATTATCGACACTCGCAGCGGCAACTATGGCTATATGCAGCACGACATTGAAGGCAACATTGTGCCTTACACCGGGCAATATGTGCAGACCCGCATGACCTGCCTCAATGCCGGCATCATCGACCAAGCCATGCTCACTTCGGAATTGAGCAAAACATTCAGCAACTCAACTTTGCGCATAGGCATCAACGAGTGGAACTATGGCATTGACTATGCCTCAAACACAACGATGTACGACCAAAGCATCGCTGACGACGGCTCATATCCGGTGCGCGTTTACGATGCCAACCTGCGCAACGGCTTCACCTACGATTACAACAAAAACGCATCGGAATACTACAAAGGCCACGAGAACAAACTTGCGTTGTATGCCACTCACGATTGGAATGTTACCGACAAGTTGAATCTCTATTACGGCGCACGCCTCGAGTGGCAACGCCTCAAGGGCGAAAATGCCGCTGTGCGCAACGCAGCCGGCGAGTTTGTTGGCCGATTTGCCGATTATTATCTTGGCACCACTGCTCCCGACGGCACTTTGATTGCCCCTAACAAACTCAGTTATGATTGGCTCAACTACGATTTCACCGCATCGGCAACTTACAGCATCAGCAAACCTTTTGGCTTGCTTGCCGATTTCACCTACATTGTTCAGCATCCCAAGTTTGAGGCGTTTGCGCCAGCCACCTTGCCTAATACCGACAAGATTGTGGTGCCACTGGGTCGTGCCGGCTTCTATTACAACAACTCGTGGCTTAGCCTCACCTCAATGTTCTCCTACATTTCGAAAACCAACAACAATTCCACGCTCAATCTGCAACATGGCTCGGAGATTATGGCTGCTCCGCTAACATTCGACATCAAGACACTCGGCTGGACCACCGACGTGGTTACTCATCCTTTCAAGGGCTTCGACCTGCATTTCCTTTTCACCTATCAAAAGCCTACATACAAGAAATATGAAACCAGTGTGCGTTTCAGCGATGGCTATGAGGGCGTTATAAATGCCACAGGAAACATAGTGGCTGAAATTCCGCAAGTGCTTGTGGAACTCGACCCGAGTTATATGATTACTCCTGATGTGAAGTTGTGGCTCTCGTTCCGCTATTTCAGCAAGACTTACGCCAACATCAACGAGGCTTACTACTTCAACGGACACTGGGAAACATTTGGCGGCATTAATTGGCGCGTTAACAAGATGCTCGATTTGGGCTGCACAGTGGTGAACTTCCTCAACCAGACAGGTGCCAAAGGCTCGATTGCCGGTGCCGAACTCATCACCAAAGACGAGGCTAAGGACATAAAGAACCAGATTATGACAGGTTCTTACTTGCGCCCATTCACCGTTGAATTTACGGCTGCACTTAAGTTTTAAATAGGATATAATTAATTAGTTTGTTTTAGGTTAGTTGGGCAGTTATGGCATTGTGACTGCGTGAGCAGCACATTTGCCATTGCCCCCGACCTAAAAGAAACCGACACTTCGATGCAAAAGATTTTTAAGGGTATAAATAAAGATTGGTTTAGTTTTGAGAAATTATTATTAGTTTTGAACAATTATTATTACAAGAAAATGAAAACATTATCAAATATCATAAATGCAATAATGCTTGTGGCAGTGATGATAACCACGTCGTGTGCCGGCAGCAAAACCGAAATATCAGTTAATCGCCAAGCCGACAGCCTGGTGGTGATTGACATCACCAATCCGCAACAGTTGCTGCTGTTGCCAATTCAGGAAGATGCCCCCGAGGCTCAAATGCGGCTCAACACCGGCAGCGATGCCGACACGTGGATGGACGTGCGTTTGGCAGTGTCGCGCATCGACTATTATGTGCCTTTTGAGGTGGCTGACAGTGGCAGCATTGAGGCAAAAGCAGTGGTTGAGGTTAAGAATCAGCCTGAGGCTGATGCCATTTGCTGGGACAACATTAAGGCAGCCGACAGTTTTGACACCACAAACACCGACCGTTATCGCCCTGTGTATCACCACACTCCTGCCTATGGCTGGATGAACGATGCCAACGGCTTGGTGTATAAAGACGGCGAGTGGCATCTGTATTTTCAATACAACCCGTATGCCTCGGTGTGGGGCAATATGCACTGGGGACACTCGGTGAGCACCGACCTTGTGCACTGGACACACATGAAGCCAGCCATTGAGCGCGACACTTTGGGCCACATCTTCTCGGGTTCGGCAGTTGTCGACAAGGACAACACCGCAGGCTTTGGCAAAGATGCAATCGTTGCTTACTACACTTGCCACCTTGAGGACGGCAGCCGCGCACGCGAACTCACCGAACTGCAATGTATGGCATATTCAACCGACAACGGACGCACTTTCACTAAATACAGCGGTAACCCAGTGCTCAATAGTTATCAAGGTTTGGAAAACGACCCGAAGCGTTGTAAAGGTTTGCGCGATTTCCGCGACCCCAAGATTTTCTGGTATGAACCGCTCAAATCGTGGTATATGATTGTCAGCAGCGATAAGGAAATGCGTTTCTATGCCAGCAACGATCTCAAATCGTGGCGCTATGTGAGCGCATTTGGCGAGGGCTACGGCGTGCAGCCAAATCAATATGAGTGCCCCGACTTTTTCCCGCTCACGCTCAACGGCAAGCAGTATTGGGTGATGATTGTCAACATCAATCCCGGTTGTTTGTTTGGCGGCTCGGCAACCGAATATTTTATCGGCACGTTTGACGGCAAAGAGTTTAAGTGCATGAGCAAGCCTGAGGAATATAAATTCCTTGATTGGGGCAAAGACCATTATGCAACGGTTACGTTCAGCAATGCACCCGACGGCGGAGTGATTGGCATGCCGTGGATGAGCAACTGGCAATATGCCAACTATGTGCCCACGCAGCAATTCCGTTCGGCAAATGCTTTGCCACGCGAGTTCTCGCTCTTTGA
>JBJEKD010000001.1:0-17195 GCA_051878455.1 Muribaculaceae bacterium | reverse complement strand
CACCGACACAACCGAAGGTGATGGCATCACCTACGATATCTTGGGCCGTCGCGTAGACGAAAACTATAAAGGTATTGTAATCAGAAACGGTAAAAAGTATATTCAACGATAAATAGGTAAAAAAGACCTTAATCCCTTGTTTTTTTAATTTAAGTATCGGGTGCCTAAATGCGATGTTTAGGCTCCCGGTTTTTTCTTTGGGGATTTATCGTGGCGCGTGGCAAATCGACAATTCTGATAAGATTCCACAAGTTTATAGACATATCCCTCGAAACCCTCAGCACAAAAGGTTGAAAGTATTGCCGCACATCACCAATCACAGGCTAAAAAGGGCAAACCAAAGTCAGCACAAAAAGGTGCAATTTATTTATGCTGCCACAAAAAGATATGGCAGTTCAGAACAAATTCATTAATTTTGCAAGAATAATTCTTAACACAAGTAGTACAGGCATGAATTCGGGCAAAATAATCATAAAAGGAGCAAGAGTAAACAATCTTAAGGGCGTCGATGTTGAGATTCCCCGAGGCAAATTGGTGGTGATAACCGGGTTGTCGGGCAGCGGGAAATCGTCGTTGGCGTTCGACACGCTCTATGCCGAAGGACAGCGCCGCTACGTTGAGAGCCTTTCATCGTATGCACGTCAATTCCTTGGCAAAATGGCAAAACCCGAATGTGATTTCATCAAAGGACTGCCGCCGGCAATAGCCATCGAGCAAAAGGTCACCACGCGCAATTCGCGAAGCACCGTGGGAACATCAACCGAAATCTACGACTATCTGCGCATGCTATTTGCCCGAATCGGCAAGACCTACTCCCCTATTTCGGGAGATATGGTGAAAAAACACACCGCAAACGATGTGACTACTGCCATCAACTCCTATCCTGTCGGCACCCGAATTGCCCTTCTTGCCCGTCTGCAACTGCCCAACGACCGCGATTTTTCGACTCACCTCTCAATATTGCTCAAAGGCGGATACTCGCGCCTTGAACACGAAGGCAGGTTTGTGAACATCACCGACATCCTTGCCGATGCCAACAATCTCAACCCTGAAAACTATCGTTTGCTCATCGACCGTCTGACGGTTTCGCACACCAAAGAGGACGATATGCGCATACTCGATTCATTGTCGACTGCTTTCTACGAGGGTCACGACGAATGTATAATAATGGTATGGCAATCGAACGGAACCACACAAACCCTCGAATTTTCAAAACGCTTCGAGGCCGACGGAATGACTTTTGAAGAACCGAGCGACTTGATGTTCAATTTCAACAACCCGGTGGGTGCCTGCCCAATGTGTGAGGGATTCGGCAAAGTGACCGGCATCGACGAGAACCTCGTGATTCCAAACAAGGCGCTATCGCTCTACGAAGATGCCGTAGCGTGCTGGCGCGGCAAAATCATGAGTGAATGGAAAGAGCAATTCATCAGGCAGGCGGTGCCGCAAGGATTTCCAATCCACACGCCTTACAACAAACTCACCGAACAGCAACGCGATTTGCTGTGGCATGGCAATGAGAGAACACACGGAATCGACGAGTTTTTCAAATTTGTGCAATCGAAATCCTACTCAATACAATATCGAGTGATGCTTGCGCGCTACCGCGGCAAAACCGTTTGCCCCGAATGTAAAGGCTCGCGACTGAAAAAGGCAGCACAATATGTGCGCATTGGCAACTGCACCATCTCCGATTTGGTGAAGATGCCGGTATCGCAACTGCTCAACTGGTTTGACAATCTCAACCTCAACGAATCCGATGCCACCATTGCCCGACGTCTGAAAATCGAAATCACAAGCCGATTGCGCTTTCTCAACGAGGTGGGGCTTGGTTATCTCACTCTCGACCGCGTGTCGGCAACCCTGTCGGGCGGCGAAAGCCAACGCATCAGCCTCACCACTTCGCTTGGCAGTTCACTTGTAGGCTCGGTGTATATTCTCGACGAGCCGAGCATTGGGCTACATTCTCGCGACACATCTCGCCTGATTAGCGTATTGAAAATGTTGCGCGACATTGGCAACACGGTGGTGGTGGTGGAGCACGATGAGGACATAATCCGTGCTGCCGACCATCTCATCGACATCGGTCCGGAAGCCGGCCGACGCGGCGGCAATGTGGTGTTTGCCGGCAGTTTTTCGCCCGATGCCAAGTCCGAACAAAGTTACACGCTCAAATATCTGTCGGGCGAAATGCGAATCGAAACGCCAGCCATTCGACGCAAGTGGAACAGTTTCATCGAAGTGAAAGGCGCTTCCGAAAACAATCTGAAAGGCATCGATGTGAAATTCCCGCTCGGCGTAATCACAGTGGTTACCGGAGTGAGCGGTTCAGGCAAATCCACTTTGGTGAATCAGATTCTTTACCGCGCTCTTGCCCGCCGCCTCGACATCAATGTGGATGCTCCGGGCGCTCATTTGAGCATCGAGGGCGAAGTGAACAGGATTAGCGCAATAGAATACGTTGACCAAAACCCTATCGGCAAATCAACTCGTAGCAACCCTGCCACATATCTGAAAGCATTCGACGAAATACGCCACCTGTTTGCCGAGCAACAACTGTCGAAACAAATGGGCTACAACTCTGGCTATTTCTCGTTTAATGCTCCCGGCGGACGGTGCGAAGATTGCAAGGGCGAAGGCACAATCACCATTGAGATGCAGTTTATGGCCGACATCACGCTTGAATGTGAATCGTGCCACGGCAAACGCTACAGCGCAAATGCCCTCGAAGTGGAATATCGAGGCAAAAACATCTACGATGTGCTCAACATGACTGTTAATCAGGCAATAGAGTTTTTCGGCGAATCGGCAGGTATCACCGAGCGCCGCATTGTGCGTCGCCTCAAGCCATTGCAAGACGTGGGGTTAGGTTACATCAAGTTGGGGCAATCGTCGTCGTCGCTCTCGGGTGGCGAGAACCAACGCGTGAAACTTGCTTACTACCTTTGCGATGAAGGCAAACAGCACACCCTGTTCATCTTCGACGAACCAACAACAGGGTTGCATTTCCACGACATCAGCACTCTCATGAAATCGTTCAACCAACTCATTGAACACGGTCACTCAATCATCATCATTGAGCACAACATCGACGTGATAAAGTGTGCCGACCACATTATCGACATGGGACCGGAGGGTGGCGAAGCCGGCGGAAACGTGGTGTGCACTGGCACGCCCGAGCAGATTGCCGCATGCCCCAATAGTTACACCGGGAAATTTCTTGCCGAGAAACTGTCGAATAAATAGACTTTGTCAAGCAATGTCAGTTCACCGCCCACGGCGTGGGTGCGTGAATGGGCAAGGTATGCTCAGCAGCAAACATTATTTGTTGGTGATGCAAAATTCCATCAACGCCACAATGTCGTCGCCACGCTTGAAATTCACCTTGTTGGCCGACATATAATCCTTGATTTGCTTTTTCAATTTGGGGAATGCCTTTTCAAAAGCCTTTGCCGAACGAATCACTATTGGTTTGCCGTCAACCATCAAAATGTATTCGTTTTCAACATCATATTTTAAGTCGCGATAATTGTCGAGGTCTTTTAGGCTCGGCTTGAAAGCCACACTCTGCACGCGCATAGCCGACACCGTTTCGGTGGCAGTGCCGTAAGCCCCATAGTCGCCATCGTCTTGTGCAATTCTGGTGTGGCGGCGATAGCACAAAACAGCATCATCGTCGTAAACCACCAACTGCGCAAACGACATTTTTCCCACATAATAGAAGGCATCGTTGCCAATCTTGATAAATCCCACGTCAGCGCCATTGCTCAACGCTTGAACCTCGCCTTCGGCCGACAGGCGATAATGCATTTCGTCTAAAAGCATACAATAGTTGAACCATGCGCGCGAAACATCGCCATTTCTCAAATATGCGACACCCTCACGGAACTCTGGATAAACATAGGTGGCATTTGCGGGAATACGATTCAATATGTCGGTTGCCGACGATGTGTCAACTTGTTTAATCACGCCTTGAGCATTAACGGCAAAACAGCATCCCATACCAAGAACGCACGACAGCAAACAATTTACAATAATGGTTTTCATAACTAATAACATTTTATTGCTGCAAATATATATATTTTCACGACCAATTCAAAGAAAACCATTCCTTACATCCGATAAAAAAAATGTTCGGGAACATTTTCCTTTTCACCGGAAAACATTCCCGAACTCACTATAGTTCTATGTTGCACTAAATCATTTCTTAGCCGAATCGATTTGCTTGAGCAATTCGTCGACAGCCACACGCAACTGCGTATCTTCGCCCTTAACCACTGTTTCGGGCGAGTTAGCCACTTTCACGTCAGGCTCTAATTGGCAATTTTCAAGGTAACCGCCGTCGGCTTTGCGATAGCCGATAACAGGAATACCAAACACAAGAGAGCGGTCGATGAGCGTTTCCCAGTTCACGCTGGTCATCGTGCCAGGCACAGGCATACCAACAAGTTTGCCTATTTTCTTGTATTTATACACCCACGGGCTGCCATGTGCATTGCTATAATTCGATTCGCATTGCAGCATAATCGAAGGCTTGTTCCAGCGTCGGCTTGGCATATCGCAAGCCTCGTGGCCGCGTGCCACCTGTGTGAGATACTTCTCACCGCTGAAGAACACTTCAAGGTCTTCGTGCAAGCGACCGCCGCCATTGAAGCGAGTGTCAATCACAATGCCTTCCTTGTCGTTGAACTTGCCAAGCACCTGGCTGTACATATCGCGGAACGACGCATCGTTCATCTGCTTGATGTGAACATATCCCAGGCGACCGCCCGACATGCGTTCAACATCGGCTTCGCGTGCCTTTACCCAACGGTTGTAGAGCAACGTGTTGAACTGACCAGAGGTTATAGGAAGGACAACTTCTTCAAATCGGCTGCCGGTAGCAGGATTGTAAATCGACACAAGGGTCTTTTTACGTCCCATATCGTTAAACACTGCCGAAAAATCGGTGCTGGCGTTCAGTTCCACGCCGTTGATTTTCTCGATAATGCAGCCGGGCTTAATCTGAGTGGTAGCACGGTCGAACGGACCTTTCTCAACCACTTCGTCGACCTTCAAACCGTTGCCGGTGTAGGTGTAATCGTAGAGCAAGCCCAAATTCATTGTAGCGTCGCCATCGCCCGAAGGATAGTAGCGGCCACCCGTATGCGACACGTTGAGTTCACCAAGAATTTCGCTTAACATCTCGGCAAAGTCATAATTGTTGCCGATGTGAGGCAAGAACTTGCGATAAGCCTCAGCCATTGCAGGCCAGTCAACACCGTGCATATTGGTGTTGTAGAAGCACTTGGTTTCCTGTTTCACCACATGTTCAAACATATAGGCGCGCTCAGCGGCATAGTCGAGTTTCATAGTTGCCGATGCCGATATTGGTGTGGCTTTCTCGCCCGGCAAATCAAACTTCTTTGCCTGCGAACCAACCAAGAACATGGCTTTACCGTCGGCCATCATCTGCAAATCGCCTCTGCCAACGCCCTTGCTCACAAGTTTAGTTTCCTTGCTGCGAGTTGAATATTTCCAAAGGTCGGGTTTGTCCTCAAAGCGAGTCACATAATATAAGGTTTCGCCATCGGGAGTCAAAGCAGCCGTAACAATGTCCGACGAATTAGGGGTGAGGCGGACAATGCGGTCGCACAAGCCTTCGAATTCAATCTTAACTTCTTTCTTTTCGGCTTCGTCGGCATCCTTTTTGTCATCTTTCTTGCTGTCCTTACTATCCTTGCCGTCTTTCTTGCCTTTCTTGTTCTTCGTCAAGGCATCCAACACTTTCTTTTTATCGTCCTTTTGGGTTTTCTCAACATCTTTGAGCAATTCATAATCTTCCTTGCTCAAGCAGAAGCGGTCGTAAGCGTCTTGGTTAACAAAAGCAAGCATGATGTCGTATTGCGAACCCCACGAAGCATGCGAACGCATACCGTAACGGTCGGTTGCAAACATGATGGCTTTTCCGTCCATAACCCATGTAGCACCCGAGTCGAAATAACCGCTGCGTGTGATGTTGAAGATTTCGCCACCTTGTGCGCTAACTATTCCGGCATCGTAGTATGGGTCGTGATGCTTGTCGATAAACTGTATCACAAACCATTTGCCATCAGGACTCCACTCAAAGTCAAATTCCTCGTTGTTGTCGTACCACTTGCTGCCGTCGGTCACCTGACGCACCTTGTTGGTTTCGAGGTTCAGCACCATAAGGCGCATACGGTCCTCAATGAAAGCCAATTCCTTGCCGTCGGGCGAGAACTGCGGTGCATAGCGCTCAACATCAGCCGATGGCAACAACGGCTTTTCATCAATTAGGGTTGCATTGGCAAAATTCTGGTCTTCTTTGCGGTGGATAGTGGCGGTGAACAACTGCCAGTTACCGTTGCGTTCACTTGCGTAGGCAATGGTGCGATTGTCCTTCCAAGTGAGTCCACGTTCTTCGCAAGCAGTGTTTGTGATTTGCTTGGTGGTGTTATATGCCACTGAAGTGACAAAAACCTCGCCACGCGAGATAAATGCCATTTGCTTGCCGTCGGGCGACACCACGCCTTTACCCGGGCTCACCTTCAGGTTATCAACCAAATTATCGTCGTCGAGCACCAAATCAATAGCCACTTTCTTCGATTCGGCTCCTGGAGTTTTCACCCAAATCTCGCCATCGTAGGTGTAGCAAAGTTTTCCGTCGTTCGACATCGACAAGAAACGCACCGGATGAGTGGCGTGTTTAGTAACAGCCTTCACCTGCTGTGGAGCATCGAGCGAGAACTGATATACGTTAAACGAATCGCCATCACGCTCGCTGAGGAAATACACTGTCTTGCCGTCGGCAGCCAACACCGGGCTGCGGTCCTCGCCACCACGCTTGGTGAGGTTGGCATGCTTGCCAGTAGCCGTGTCATAAATCCAAACGTCGCGTGTAATCGACGAGGTGTGATGCTTGCGCAAAGCGTCTTCCACGCCTTTGCAATCGTGATAAAGCATCTTCGAGCCGTCGGCATTGAAGCAGATGTCCTCGGCTGGAGTAGCAAGCACTTGCTGCGTGCGTCCTCCCTTTACCGGCACCTTATACACCTCGCGCAAAGCAGCCGATGGGAACAACGCGCTTTGTGCCGGGTCCTGAATACCTGCCTGGAAATAAACCCACGCACCGTCGACAGAAAATGCCATAGGTTGTTCCTTTGCCGAATTGGTTGTCAGACGCTCTGCCTGACCACCTTCCGACGACATAATATACACATCAAAATTGCCGTGGCGGTCGCTGGCAAAGGCTATTTGCTTGCCATCAGGACTCCATACCGGCATACTCTCATAACTTGGCTGAGTGGTTAGCCTTGTGGCTACGCCTCCTGCCGACGACACTTTCCAAATATCGCCCTTATAAGCAAATGCAATTTCTTTGCCATTTGGCGAAATTTTAGCATAGCGCAGCCAAAGGGGTGTTGCAAAACCCGACATCGCTGTCAGTGCAATCGCTGCAACCAAAGTGATTAATTTTTTCATTTTTCCTAAAGATATTGTTGTTATTATTCTTTCAAATTTGTTTGCCTCGTCTTATGGTGCAACATTGCCTTCGTCGTTATAGTCGTACCATTTTGAATACATCAAATAGTTCTTGGCAATCTTCACGTTCATTTCCTGCGCCTGAGCAGGGTCAACTTTTTTCTTAAACTCGGCTGGTGCGCCTGCCCACAATTCGTTAGGGCCGATTATTGTTCCTTTCTTCACCACGCTGCCGGCAGCCACAATGGCGCCCTCGCCCACTTCCACGTCATCGAGCAGCACAGCACCCATGCCAATAAGCGCAAAATTGCGTATTTTGGCACCGTGAACGGTCACGTTATGCCCTATCGAAACATCGTCGCCAATTTCGATTGTCGACTTCTGATAAAGCGTGTGCAGCACGCTGCCGTCCTGAATGTTCACACGGTTGCCTATGGTGATGGTGTTGACGTCGCCACGCAGCACAGTGCCATACCACACCGTGCAATCGTTGCCCAAAGTCACTTCGCCCACAACAGCGGCGTTGTCGGCAAAAAAGCAGCCCGAGCCATATTTCGGAGTGAGAATCTCTCCGTTTCGGTTAATTGTTCTGAATATAGCCATCTATCATTATTTGCTTTATAATATGTCGTTGGTTAACACAATTAAATTTCTTTTGTCTTTGCTTCGAGCCAAGCAAGTTCGTCGGCGCTGAGGCGACTGCTCAAACGCTCACGCACCACGCGATGATAATTATTCACTTGCGCGCGTTCTTCGGCGGTGAGCATATTCACATCAATCAGCGAGAGGTCGTAAGGGAACAATGTTAAATCCTCAAACTTCATAAATCCGCCAAAATCGCCGTTGCTGCCGTCAGCCACTGTGAGCACGCAATTTTCTATGCGCACGCCGTAGCAGTCGGTCTTATACAATCCCGGCTCGTTGCTCGTAATCATGCCGGGCACTAATTCCACCGGATTTTCCTGGGTGCGAATGCTTTGCGGTCCTTCATGCACCGAAAGATAGTGTCCCACACCGTGACCGGTGCCGTGGAAATAGGTGAGATGCTCCTTCCACAAGAATTGACGGGCAAGCACATCGAGTTGCACACCGCGCGTATGTTCAGGGAACACGGCGTTGCCCAGTGCCAAGTGGCCTTTGAGCACCAAAGTATAGTCGTGACGCTCGGCTTCGGTTGGGTTGCCAAGCGATATTGTTCGGGTGATGTCGGTGGTGCCGTCGAGATATTGACCGCCGGTGTCAATCAGCAGCAGTCCGTTGCCTTGCAATGTAGCGGCAGTGGCATCTTCCGGCTCGTAATGCACAATGGCTCCTTGAGCAGCATATCCGGCAATCATGCCAAAACTCTCATCGGTGTAAAGGTCCTCTTTCCTGCGCTCCTCAATGGCTTTGCGTGCCACATCGGTTTCGGTGACGGTGCCTGTTGGCGCCATCTTTTCAACCCACATGAACGTGCGCACCAGAGCGGCGCCGTCGCGCTCCATTGCACGGCGGAAGCCTTCAATTTCCACCTCGTTTTTCACGCCTTTAAGCATAGCGATTGGGTTCTTGGCATATACCTTTGATGCGATTGCCGAAGCCACGCTGTCGTTCACCTCGTCGGGGTCGACAAGCACGCTCACGCTTTCACGTATTTTTTCGAGATATTTCTCCACAGCATCGTAGTCCTTCACCTTCACGCCGGCAGCCTTTAGGTGCTGCGACACTTCGGCAGTCACTTTATCGTCGTCGATAAACAACACCGTTTCGGGTTCGGAGATATAGAGGAACGACGTAACCACCGGAGTGAACGTCACGTCGCTGCCACGCAGGTTCAATGTCCAAGCAATGCTGGCAAGCGATGTCACAAGCATAGAATCGGCGCCAAGAGCCTCAACGCGTTCCATGATGCGGCTGAGTTTGCTTTCAACCGATTCGCCGGCATATTTAATGTCGTGAACCATTGCTTTTCCTGAAGGACGGGCTGGACGGTCGGTCCAAACGCGGTCGGCTGGTGCAAAGTCGGTGGCAAGACGGAAGCCGTTGCTAAAGCAGAACTGCTCGAGTTCGCTCACTTGTCGTGCCGAAAACAATCTGCCGTCAATGCCAATCACGGCATCGTCGGCAAGCACTTGCACAAGCCATTCCTCTTTAGTGTCGGGGTCAGGGCCATTCTCGCGATGCATCACCATTCCGCTGCCCTCAAGTTGCTCGGCAGCCTGAAGGAAATAGCGCGAATCGGTCCATAATGCAGCCTCGTTGAGCGTAATCACCGCCGTACCGTTGCTGCCGGTGAATCCGCTCACCCAATCGCGCACCTTCCAATAGTCGCTGATATATTCACTTTGATGCGGGTCGGTGCCTGGAATAATCACGGCATCAACGCCAACGCTGCGCATCACTTCACGCACTGCTTCTATGTGTTTTGCTGTTTCTTTGCTCATTTTTTTGATATAAGATTTTATATTGTTCAGTTAGTTATCTCTCTGTTTAATTTCTGCATACAGCAGAACCGGCTATCATTCAATCACGCCTTTGCGTCGGCTTTTTTCCGAGCCATCTTCATGCGCACACCGTGTGCCACAAACCGCGGTACAAAACTTATATGCCTCAACAGCGTGGGCAAAAAGCCAAAGTATCGGCACATTATTTGCCATCGCTCACGCAGCGAATTGGCACGATGCTGAGCCGACAATCCGTCAACCAAATAGTTCACCATCGGTTCGTCGCCCAAATAGGCATTATGGCGCGAAACTTTCAGGCAGCGCAAACACCACTCATAGTCAGCCGAAAGTCGATACTGCAAGTCGTAATGTTCCACAATGCTCATCCTCGGCACAAATGCCTGATGGCAAACCACCATGCCCCGCGCAAAACTCTTCATCGTTAATTGCTGCGGAGCCACCAAATGCCGCTTACCCAACGGCGTGTTGTCGGCATCCACCAAGAGCGTTTGCCCGTAAATCACATCAGCGCCGCTTTCGGCAGCCTTAACAATTCGTGCCACCACATCGCTGCCCGAAAAGGCATCGCCGGCATTCAAAAACACGATATACTCGCCGCGTGCCATGTCGATGGCTTTATTCATTGCATCATACAGCCCCCGGTCGCGCTCGCTAAGCAATCGCAACGGCTCAATTCCGCTGCTTTCAATGTGCCGCAACGTGCCGTCGCTCGACGCCCCGTCAACCACAACCCACTCATAGTTAGTGCAGTTCTGGCATCTTATGCTGTCGATGGTGCGCTGAATCACCGCTTCAGCATTATATGTCACCGTTGCTATAGTGATTATTGGTGTTTTGCTGTTAGCCATATTATTCTGTCACAATAAAGCGTACCTGAGGTTTTTCGCGTTATGGCGGTAAAGATACAAAAAAAGCACGACAATATTTGTTTTTTAACAACTAAATGAAATCATTATTCCAAAAAACCGCTAACATTATGCCGCCATTTCATAATGCCTTAAATGACAGATGCGGCAAAACATTTTCAGCAAAAATTTGTTCTGTTTTTATGGAAACAATGTAAATTTGCCGCCGTTTTAGGCTCGATGACGAGCAGAAAGGAGTGTTTGGGTATGCAAAACTATTTTGCCAATGCAATTAAGGCAATCGGTCGATTGGTGAAACGCAGCGGTATTGAAGGGCTTATATCGCTGGGCTACAAATCGCGTATTCCGCAGCGGCAACTGCTTGTTGGCTATATGGCTTACGCCATTATCGGGTCGCTGCTGCTGATAATGCCATTTTCGCGCACGCAGCATGTCGCTGTAATCGACAATGTGTTCACTGCCATGTCGGCACTGTCAACCACCGGGCTGTCAACAGTCGATGTGTCGGGCTGCTACACCTTTGGCGGTCAAATGGTGATACTACTGCTCATTCAAATGGGCGGTGTGGGTTATATGACAATTTCGTCGTATATCACCCTGCAACTCAACAAACATCTGCAAATATCAGGCAACCGCATCATCGAGTCGTCGTTTCCGTTGCCGAGCGGATTCAACACTTCAATTATAGTGCGCAGCGTGATTAGGTTTGCTCTGCTGTTTGAAGCGCTTGGCATTGCGCTGCTCTACCCTTATTTCCTCATCAACCACATTCCGCAGGCGTTATGGTCGGCTGTGTTCCACACCATTTCGGCATTTTGCACTGCCGGTTTCAGCATCTATTCCGACAATCTGATGCAGTTCAGCAGCGACATCTATGTTAACACTGTGATAATGTTTCTTTCATATATGGGTGCCATCGGCTTTATCATTATGGCAGATGTCCACATCAAACTCACGCATCGCGGCCACCGCCTGTCGTTCACCTCAAAGGTGATTCTTTGCGCCACCACAATTATGACACTGTTTGCATCTGTCCACCTCTATTTCTTCGAGCCATCAATCACTGGCATGGACACGAAAGAACGCCTACTGACATCGCTGTTTCATGCCGTTTCAGCAATGACTACTGCCGGATTCAACACCATAAGCCTTTCGGGCATCGTTCCGATTTCCACGTTGGCGCTAATTATCACAATGTATATCGGGGCTTCGCCTTCGGGCACCGGCGGCGGCTTAAAATCAACCACCCTCACAGCCGTTTATGCCTACACTCGAAGCCGGCTGAGCCTGAAAAAAGATGTTACACTGATGAATAGTGTAATACCCGAGCACCGTATTCACACGGCACTCACCACTGTGGTGGTGTATTCGTTTTTGCTGATTACTGGCATCTATCTAACCGCCGTGTTCGAGCCTTCGGGAACCGACATTGCCAACATCACTTTCGAAGCCACTTCTGCGATTGCCACCACAGGGCTATCTGTGGGCAACGTCAGCACTCTATCCACAGCAAGCAAGATGGTGTTTGTGGTGCTGATGTTTGCCGGAAGATTGGGAATGATTACGCTGGGCAACGCATTGTTGGTGCACAAATCGCAACACCATTCCGTTAGTTTTCGCGACATAGCGGTGTGATTTCCACCACATGCCCGCTTTCCGCTTTTGATAATCGTAAGCAAACGCAAAGCAGCATCCCAGTTGGCAACACCTTTGTTTTCAGAGTGTTTGATTAATTGTGCGAGGATGAAGTATTTCGGTCGTCCTGCCGACATTTCAGGCGGAACACAAAGCGTGCCCCGTTTGTATAATTCGAGTCGAGCATCACCTTGCCGCCAAGCAGATTTGCCACCGACCGGCATATAGCCAACCCGAGTCCGGTGCCTTGTGTGAACGAATCGAGTTTGGCAAACCGCTCGAAAATGGTTTGTGCCATGTGAGGCGGCACGCCGCATCCGGTGTCGGTGCAAGCAAATTCCACCCAATCGTCCTCGTTGTCTTCGTTAACGAGGTTGAACTCGATGGTTATTGAACCCTTGTTGGTGTGTTTAATGGCATTCGTGGCAAAATTCATAAGCACCTGCTGCAATCGCTTGGCATCGCTGAATATGCGGAAATTGTCATCAACGTCGCTCTTAACGCTCATCGTCACCCCTTCAGGCAGGCGCAATTCAACCGAGCGAACCACCCATCGGCACAAGTCGTTGACGGGTGTCCAGTTGTTGTCGACCACCGTTTTGCCCGAATTGAGGTCGCTAAGGTCGAGCACATCGTTCACAAGAGTGATTAGCATCTGCGAATTACTGTTGATTATAGCAGCATATTCATCGCGTTCCTGCTGGCTCAACGATTCGGCTTCCGCCGAAGTGAGCACATCCACAAAGCCACAAATGGCATTGAGCGGAGTGCGTATCTCATGACTCATGTTCTGGATAAACTCGGTTTTCACCATTTCGCTTGCCTCGGCTTTTTCTTTGGCGTGCTTGAGCATAATGTTGGCGTGCTCGAGCCGCGACTGATAGCGCATGGTGTCGCTCATGTTCACCGCAAACACATCCACATCGGGCAGGTCGATTGAAAGATACATTGCATAATACTCGTCGTCGCGAATGTTTACAATGATTTCAAAAACGTCGTCGCCCTTTGCCAACGTATCGTTCAGGCTGTCGATTATCGCATATGCCGAATCTGGCATCGATTTGCAAAACGATGCGCCTTTGATGTGCTGAACATCGAAATGATTGAAGAAATTGCCCACATTCTTGTTTCCGTAAACCAAATTCAGGTCGGAAATCTTATCGGAACTATCCTTTACAATCGTTCCGCGAAAATACACTATGGGTATGTGCTGAACCAGCCGGCTGAACCGATTTGCCATACGCAAATCGCGAATCTGCAATTCCTTAAGTTTGATTGATTGCCGCATATAAAAAATGATGAGCAACAACAGCACAATGGCGGCAATCACCAGCGAAGCAATGGCATACCTGCCGTATTTGTCCCAAATGGAGTTTGGCGGGTCGACCAGCACGGCACCACGAGGCACCAAACTTAACGGTATGCCAAAATCGCACATTCGCGCATAATTGAGTTTCACAATGCTTTCACGCGACGTTTCGGAACAGATATTATTAGCCGATTCACCTTCGAAAAGTTGCTTCACCACCTTGCGCATGCCGGCATAAAACTCGTCCTCGTCGGTCACGCAACCGCCCACCACGCGATTGCCTCCGTTAATCCAACCATTGTCGCGAATCACAAACACCGGTGCCTTTGAGGCTTCCATCAGGAAAATTGCCGAATTCATCAAGGCTGATTTGTCGCTGCTCATGTAATAACTAATCCACGACGAAAAAATCACCGCATCTATCTGAGGGTCGAGCAGCGAAATAATGCGCAAGAGGCTGTCGGTTGTAACCTCACCGGCATCAATATGGCGGTAGGTGAGTTTCTTGTATCGCCGCTTAATCAATCGCGAGAGTTCGTAACTCTTGGTGCGGCTGAAAGTGTCCTCGCCGCTCACCATATACACATTCTGCACATTCGGCATCAGATGCATAATCAATTGCATCTGCTTTTCGAGTTGGATGGGCATGCACTGAATGGTGAGGTTGTAGCGCCGACACAATTCCATGTCGGGAATACGATTTTTATACGATAGAATTTTTTTGTTGATAACACATTTGTCGTTGCCGGTGTAGACATCGCCTGCCACAAGCAGCATCGATATGCCCGGCTTCACGCTGTCGACGTCGCTGCAAAAGAGTGCCGAGTTACTGCCCACAAGCACCACAACACGCGGATTGATTTCAGCCACACTGCGGCGAACTTCGGCTCGCAACGAATCGAATTGCTCTTGATTACGAACTCCCAAAATCGGCATATAAAGTCGCGCCATAGTGCCTCCGCATTCGTTCACAACCTCGTGCTCCACCTCGCTCATAACGCATGCGCTCCACCGGTAATATGGCGAATAACACGACACTGCAAGCACATCACATCCCTTTGTTTTCGAGTCCTGCTTGCGACTGGCAAACATGCTTTCACTCATTAGCATTGCCATCACAAAAGCCACAATAGTGATTAACTTGCTATAATATGTAGAAATTATTCGATTTCTGAACATTGTTTGTGTTAGGTACAATTTTATTTTCTTTTTTACACTTCTACCGCTTTTAATTCAAAATTAATAAAATTATCTAAATACATATATATCATACCCTACTTACATCGCCAATTAACACATTTTAACTGCAAAGATTGTAACTTTCATACCCCCAATACGTTTTTTATACAGCAACAAAAAAACAGATAACAGAAATGACAAGGAAACATTCGCTTATAGCATTGCTTGCAACGCTGCTTATCGCATGGGTTGGTGCTCAAGCCGACGTGCTGCGCGGCCGCATCGTAGATTCGGAATCGAAGCAACCCATTGAGGGCGCCAGCGTTTTCATCATATCGCGAAATGGCAACATTACCAACAGCAACGGACACACAACCGATTCGCTTGGCACATTTGTGGGCCGCGCCAATTATCTTGAAACAACACTCGAGATACAAGCCTTAGGATACTACGACAAGAAGGTGCGTCGTGCCTGCTTTGAGGGCAACGACACCATCGACATTGGCGACATTGCCATGCGCCCGTCGGAACTGATGCTCAAGGAGTTGCAAGTGAAAGGCACCGCAAAGCGTTTCACCATGCGCGGCGACACCATCGTGTTCAACCCGCAAGCCTTTAAACTCGAAGAAGGCGACCGCCTTGATGCCCTGATTAAGAAACTGCCGGGCGTGAGGCTGGAGGAGGATGGCAGCCTGAGCTGGAACGGCAAACCAATTAAGTTGCGCATGAACGGCAACAAGGCAATGGACAGCGGTCTCGTAGGCCAACTGCCAGTGGAAGCCGTGAAAGAGATTAAGCGCTACGACAAAGACTCGGAATTCACCGCCCGAACCGGCGTGAACGACGGCGAAGAAGAACAGGTGCTCGATATTGTAATCAAGCCGGGGTGGCTCGACAAATGGTATGGCTCGCTCAACACTTCTGTTACTACCAAGGGCAACTACACCGCACACCTGCGCTCCAGTCGCCTCAGCGACTCCAATCCGCTGCTGGTGTTTGCCCGCGTGAGCGATTTCAACTCAATGTTTGTGCCTTATGGTTTCAACGGCATTGCGGGAAATATGGGCGCAAAACTTCGCCAACAAATGGGTGCTTTCGGCTATCAGCACCGTTGGAAGCCTGAATTTGAAGGCTGGAAAGAGCAAAACGAATTTTCGGCTGTTGCCGACCTCAACCACTACGATGAGCGCCAAGGTCAGACATCGATAAGAGAAAACTTCCTCGACAATCAATCATCGAGCATCTCGGTGAATGAGAGCAATGTTTACAACCACAAACTTGAAGTGCCGCTCGACCTGGCGCTTAACCTCAATCTCTCGCCAAACGATGTGCTGTCAGCTCAAACCAGAGTAAACTTCAACAAAGCCCGGCGCCGCCAAAACAGCGAACAGACAACATCGGTTGTCGACTCGGACGAAGATGTGAACCAAAGCACCACCCTGTCGCACACGCTCACCGACGCTTTTAATGTAAGTTCGAATGTCATCTACGACCATTATCACGGCAAAAACCGCTATAAAATCACAGGTCAGCTCAACTATCGCAACTCCGACAGCGATAACCTGAGCAACTCGCAATACACCTATTTGAACGGCGGCAACACCGTAGCCGACAACCAGCTCACCCATTCAGCCAGCCACGCGCTCAATGCCATGATCGCTGCTAAGGCGTCGAATACCTTGAGCAAATCGGTGCTGCTGAACATCGGCTATAACCTGAGCTTCGCAAACAAATATGACAACAACTCGGTGACACGCAACGACACCTACGACTCGGCAAACAGTCTGCGCAGCGACGACAACACCACCACAAACACCTTTAAATTGTCGTCGACCATCAACGCAGGCAAACTGATGATTAACCCGGAAATGGGCATCGACATCATGCATCAACAGCTCGAATATCGCCGCGGCATGCTCGACACCGCCGCCACTCGCAACGCCGTGTTGCCCTCACCAATGCTCTTATTGCAATGGAAACTTACCCGCAACCACACCACTCGCCTCAACGCCAATTACACGCAATCGCTACCTCAGTTTGTCAGCACAATGGCTTATGTCGACGACCTCAACCCGCTGTTCATCACCGAGGGCAACCCCAATCTGCGCCGCTCGGGCACACTGTCGGTTGGAATCAATCACGCGGCTGTGATTCCTAATCACGAACAAGTTCTCACCTTGAGTTTTACTTTCACTAAAGAATACGACCCCGTAGGCTCAGTGAGTTATTACAACTCGCTCACCGGCGTCTATCGCTCGCACAGCGAGAACCTGCGCGGAG